>JAEDGF010000026.1 GCA_016297645.1 Clostridiaceae bacterium | reverse complement strand
AAATCAAATAACCACGCGTCAGGCTGTCCGCAGTTTAATAAACCGGACTTTGTTCACGGCGAAATCGTTCCTTTCGAAAACTTCCTTTCCCGTTGAAATCAAGTAACAGCGCGTCGGAATGTCCGGAGTTTAGGCAATCAGTAATTTAACGGAGCGGAATACTCGCTCCCGTCAAGCACAAAAGCGTCCCTTGCGGTATCGTTTCCACCGCGAGGGACGCTTTTTAACTGTTATTCAGCTGTTCTTACTTTTCCGGGCTTTCGTCGACTACCGAAACGGGAGTTTCGTCGATTTCGGCAGAGTCGCTGTCCTTTCTATGATAGAAGACCGCACCGACGATCATGAACGCCGCAAATACTATAAGGTAGAAAAGAACGGGACATTTGAAAGCGCCTTCCGCTTTTGCTGCCTTGTACGGAGAATAACCGTGTGAATACAGAGCCGCAAATACCATGAATGCACAGCAGATGATACCGAGGATAGGCATAAGGCAATGCTTTACAAAGCCTTCCTTGTGGTTCTTTTTAATGTACAGTGCAAACATGGGAATGTAGAATGCATAGATGGTGATGATGGGCAGTTCGGATGAATCGAAGCTGAACACACCGAGGAAATTCTTTGAATAAAGGTTTGCGATGAAGAAATAGAGAAGCCAAACCGCGCAGAACATCAGACCGATAACGGAGGAGTTCGTGGGCATATTCGTGCTCTTGCTGAGCTCGGAGAAGGTTCTGTGAGCGGGACCTTTGCCGTTTGCGGCGATACCGTACATACTGCGGCACTCGGAAAGCATAAGTCCGTTAAGAGTACCGAGGCACGAAACGGCAATGCAAACGCCGACAAGTGTTCCGCCGACATTACCGAAGGTGGTGGTGAAGGCGATGTTTGCGCCGTCCTTCATAAGGGCCTCCACCGGCACGGAACCGGAAATGCCTATGTAGTAAGTGATATAGATAACAATAATTACAATGCTGCCGAGAACAAGTGCACGGGGAAGATTCTTTTTGGAATCTTTAAGCTCGGCGTTTATCGAAGTTGCAAGTATCCAGCCTTCATATGCGAAAGCAACCGCAACAACGGACGCGAGGAGAGCCTGAGTAGTTCCGCCGTCAGCAGTACCCGAAGCACCCATGGACTGGAAGGCTTCAATGGTGTTGCCGTTTTTGATACCGACGATCGTTCCGACTATCGCCATAAGAAGGAGCGGAATGAGCTTAATGACTGTCATGCCGACTTGAAGCTTGCCCGCGAGCTTGGGAGCAAGCGCATTTATAGCATAACTGAGGACAAGATAAAAGCCCGAGAGAGCAAGGCAGATATCACTTGAAATCGCATCGCCCGGTTCGAGAATCCCCGAGGGGACAAAAATAGCAAGCGTGTAACGGGCGGAAACCCATGCAAGGGCGCTCGTCATTCCGGGAATATAAACGGTAGCCATGAACCAGCCGAGATAATAGGCATATTTTTTGCCTACCGTAGCTTCGGCGTAGTCTACAAGTCCGTTGACCTTTTCGTATTTAGTTGCGAAATTTGCAAAAACATAACCGCAAATGACCATGACGACGCCGCCGATGAGCCATGCAATTATTCCGAGAGGCATATCGCCGTTAGTGCTGTTGAGAACATTTTGTGCCTTAAAGAAAACTCCGGAACCGACAACGATTCCTATTACCATTCCCATCGCGGTAAACAGACCGTATTTCTTTTTAAGTTCACCCATACAATTTTCCTCATTTCAATTTTTTAGTAGACAATCAGTCTTTCTTTTCGGAAGCGTTCTTTGAAAGAAGCTCCCTTATTTCGAGGAGAACGGACAACTCCGTGTCGCTCTGCTCTTCTTCTTTCTCAGCTTTTTCCTGCGCCTCTTTCTTCGAGATAGCTTCAAACTTTTCGTGCGCTTTATTTATAATGCGCAGCACAACGAAGATAGAAAATGCAATGATAAGAAAATCAATAATCGCCTGAATAAAATTACCGTAGGTAAGGGCAATTTCAGCCTGAACGACCTGCCCGGCGGCGTCAAGCTCTTCGGGACGGAAAACTACTTTCAACCCCGTCAGCGAAACCGAACCGGTAAGCAGACTTATAATAGGCGTGATGATATCGGCAACGAGCGACGAAACGATTTTGCCGAAAGCGGAGCCTATAACGACACCGACCGCCATATCGAGAACATTGCCTTTCATTGCAAACTCTTTGAAATCAGAAAAAAACTTTTTGATGATGCTCCCTCCTTTCCTAAAAATAAAAGGTGTCGACGGACAAGATAGTGCGTCCGTCAACTGTCGCGAGACTCAGTATAACATATTTATACGACGCTTTCAAGTTTTTTTACAGAAAAATTAAAATTTGCTTAAAAATGTCCCCCAAACGGCAAAAAAAGACCCCTTCGGTTTTGTTGACACAACAGCATTTTCTTGTTATAATGATAGGTAATTTAAAATACAGTGAGTTTTTATTGGAGGCATTGTTATGGAAATAAAAGTTTTTGACAGTCCCGAGGAAATCGCCTCGGTATGCGCAGACGAATTCACCGCCTTGCTCACATCGAAAGAAAATTGTGTCCTCGGTCTTGCGACAGGCGCGTCGCCCGTTCCCACCTACAAAGAGCTTGTAAGACGCTATAACGCGGGCGTTATAAGCTTCAAGCACGCCTCGTCCTTCAACCTTGACGAATATGTCGAGCTTCCGCGTAATGACAAGAACAGCTACTACACTTTTATGCACGAAAATCTTTTCAACAGCGTTGATATTGACGAAGCGAATGTTCACATCCTCAACGGCAACGCGGAAGATACCGCAAAAGAATGCGCCGATTTCGACGCGGCGATAGAAGCCGCCGGCGGAATAGATATCCAGCTTCTCGGCATAGGCACAAACGGACACATCGGCTTCAACGAACCGAGCAGCTCGTTTTCGGACGGCACCTTCAAGGTAAAGCTTACCGACAGCACAATAAAATCGAACAGCATTTACTTTACCGAAAATGCAATGCCGCGCTATGCGCTCACGATGGGCATACAGTCCATTATGAAAGCGAAAAAAATTGTTCTTATCGCCACGGGCGCATCAAAAGCGGAGGCTGTTAAAAATGCCGTAAAGGGCGAAGTCACCCCCATGTGTCCGGCTTCCGTCCTGCAAAACCACCCCAACTGCATTTTCCTGCTTGATACCGCCGCCGCTTCCCTTCTCGGGTAAAGGAGGCAGAAATAGCGCTTTCGGTTTTTCGCACTGAAAAACGGACGGTTAAGTCCCGTTTGCCCGGCAGCTTTCCCCCGGAGAGCTTTCTTCCGGCGGACGCTTCCCCGGCGAGCACTTCCCCAGCGAGCACTTCCACGGCGAATACTGACCGGCGGATTTTTCCGAAAAAGCTTCGGCGGACATTTTGCCGCCTTAAAGCAACAGTAATCGTAAGAAAAACATAATAAACAGAGCATGGTTTTTTCCGCCGCCGATAAGAAATCGGTTAAACGGAAAGCCCTGCTCTTTTTTGTCTTTAATACAAAATATCTCTGTCTTTAACGGAAAAACACGCTCGAAGTGCTGCCCCGTTCGTGTTTTTCGGGCATATTTATTCTTCGTCCCAATTTGTTTCACTGCGGCTTCTGCGCTTTTTTCCGGTGTTAAGCAGCTCATTCATATACGCATGCGTAACTCCCGTTGAGGAAATGATCCCGAAGCACACCCCGTATGAAATAGCGGCAGTACCGCCGCGGCTCAATGCCGGAAGGACGATTCCCGTAAGCGGCAGCACTCCGAGCGTTCCGCCGATATTCAGAAGCACGCCGCTCGTTATGAGTGAGAGCGCCGTGACGGTAAGAACCTGCGTTGTTTTGTCCTGCTGTTTTAGCGACGAGAAGGAAAAAATAACGATAAGTGCAAACAGCAGCACCGTGAGAATAACGAAAACGGAACCGTTCTTTTCGCCGAGTACGCCTATAACGAGGTCGGAATTTGCAGCGGCAACATTCTTTAATACCTCATACGGCGAATCTGCCGCGCCGAACAGACCGCTCTCAAAAGCCGCCGCCGCAGTCTGCGCCGACTGGTAGCCGTAATTTTCCGTCGACGCCCACACGCCTTTACCGGAAAGCCCGTCCAAAAAGCTGCCGCTGCCGAGCCACCCGTTTATGCGGCTGAATGCCGTGGTACTCAGTTTCGGCAAAAGCACGCTCCACCACGCCGGCAGGAATTTACAGACAATAACGGCAACCACCGCAGTAAGAGCCGAGAGAAGAAATGACGAGTTCTGCACAAGCAGCGCCGCAACCGTTATTACCGCATACTGAACCATCACGCCCGAGTCGCGTATAAGAAGGGCGTATATCATGCAGCAGACCGGCACTCCGACAGAGAAAAACAGGTTTTTAAGCCTTATAAATTCCTCGCCCGCGGGGACTGCAAGCATAAAGATAAGCGGCACTTTTATAAGCTCGGACGGCTGAAACGAAAGATTTCCGCCTATTTTGACCCAGTTGTACGCACCGTTGTTGTCTTTCGCCAGCAACAGATTTACAACAGCAAGAACGGCAATGGCAGCCGCCGCAACGGCTCTGAACACCCACGCGCGTTCTCTGTATACTTTGCAGTAACGCAGAAAAATTCTCACCGCAATCGACGACAAGAGGTAGAGTCCGATGCTCACTGCGGCAAAAATCGTCCGTTCTTTAAGCTGTTCTTCGTTCGCTCCGTAAAAAATGACCTCAGTCTGGTGTGTGACAAGCATGGCAAACGCCGTTTCGATAATCGGGGCGTTATCCGCTCGCACAAAATACATTGCTATAATATAGACAACGACCATGCCGAACGGGATTAATACCCACGGATAGCTTTCAAGATAGCGAAAGCTGATTGCTCGGAGAATAGCATAAACAATGCCGGTCAACACGGCAATCAGTCCGAACAGACTCTTATAAAAAACGGGCGCGCCCGGAAGCGACAGCGAAAATGTAGCTTTTCCGAGTGAATAACGCGCAAGTCCGTAGGAATTGCCGCCTGCGCCGCCGACCTCGTTAATGACAAACGCGCCGTCTTGCTCCGGGGCATACTTCACTTCGCTCTCAAAGGGCAGTACGGATCTGTCTGCCACGCAGATATCATTTGCGCGGGAAGAACCGAAGGAGATTTCCAAGCCGCCCGAGCCGTCCGACAGCGTTTTGTTTTCGTCATTACTGACGACGACACCGAAGCGGTAATTACGGGTGCGGTACAAAATATAAACGGAAATGCCGATAAAACCGACAAGAAGCAAGTCACAGAGTATGTTTATCATTTGTCCCGCACCCCCTTTGTGAGAATATTGTTATTGATGTAATCGCAGGCTACTTTTTTCGCATTCTGCGAGCCGCCGGCGTGTTCGAGCATAACTACGCACACATATTTCGGGGCTTTCTCATCGGTGAGTGCGCACACGAACCACGCATGAGAGGGCTTGTTGTCCACCTCGGCAGTACCTGTTTTCGCAAAAGACTTGCACTTGATTTGATTCGCTGCAAGCGGAGTCAGGGCTTTTGTGATATATGCAGCCGTCGACTCCATCATAATGCGGCTGCCCTTGTCAATTTCGGTTTCTCTGAGCAGCTTAAAATTACGGCGAATACCGCCGTTTGCAAGCGCGGCATAGTAATTTGCGACGGCTATGGGCGTTATATTATCCTCGCCCTGACCGACACAAGCCCAACCGATATTTTTTGTGGTAAATGTTCCCTGTTCGCACCCGCCGTCGAAATCCGAAATAAGGTCGCTGCCGCATATTTTACTGACAGAAACGAACTGCTCGATAGCCTCGGGTAAAATAAGCGAGGAGAAATACGTCGTGCCGCAGTTGCAGGAGTTAAGAAGAACAGAAGCGAGAGTTTCCTCGCCGTGCTTCGTCTTTTCGTAGCAAACGACATCTTTATACTGTCCGGTGCAGGTGAACTTTTTACCGGACGCGCCCGAGAGATTCTCCAAAACAGCGGCTGCCGAAACCGCCTTAAAAACCGAACCCGGCGTGTAAGCGAGCATATTGCGGTTAAGGTATTTTTTCGTATTGTCGTTTTTGACCTCGTTTTCCGTATTTTTTACATCGAGCGACGGGTATGATACCATCGCCCGTATCGCGCCGGTTTCATAGTTTGCGATAAAAATGCTGCCGAAAAAGCCGCTCTCTTCAAGGGCGGAATAGGCGTTCACCTGCAAATCACGGTCAATCGTAAGATTTACCGTGGTGTCGGTAACCTTAGGACCGAAAAACCGGCTGTATGAAACCGCCTGCTGTTCAGCGTCAACAAGGAGCTTCTTTTCGGAATTGCTCCCGAGAATCGGAAACATGGCTTCTCGTAAAACTCTGTCCTTGGCATATTCACCGCTGTAAAGCGGCAGACCGTCTACATCGAGAACTGTAACTCTGTCGGACACCATACGGGTAATATTTGTCCGTGCATACCCTTTGCGTTCACTGCTGTTCGTGACAAGTGAAATGACCATCATCACAAGCAACCCGATAATCAGCACTGCGAGAAAAGCAACGGCTGCTTTTATTTTTCGGCTCTTTTTAAACATCTCTTCTTTCCTCCCCACCAAATTGCAGTCATCGTCAACAAAAAAGACCGCAAAAGAAAAGACAAAATCTTCTCTTCTACGATCTATTGTATCAAAATATGCCAAAAAATCAAGTCCGGACACGACAGAGGGGGCTTTTTCGCCGCCTCTTATATTGTCACATTACCGTTATTTTATTGTATATTAAGCCATTTGATATACAAATCAAACCACTGATTCGCAAGTGGTGTTTCTTTTGCGAGTCCGAGTCCGTGGCGGCCGTACGGGAAAACATGAAGCTCAAAAAGCTGCTTTTTCTCGGCAAGCGCCGTTGCAAGTCTGAGAGAGCAGCGGACATTCACCGAGTTGTCCTCCGCCGTATGCCATATAAAAAACGGCGGGGCGTTGTCGGGAACAATATTTTCGCAGGTGAGGATTTTTGCAAGCTCGTCATTTTCGTAGTCACCGAGGAGATTTTCACGCGTTCCCCTGTGCGTTATCTCACGGTCGAGAGATGCAACGGCATAGCAGGAGCACACACTGTCCGGACGCGAAGAAACACGGTCAATCTCGTCACCGTCCGTTTTTCCGTCGTCAAAAAGGAGTCCTGTCGTGCAGGCGAGGTGTCCGCCGGCGCTGAATCCCATAATGCCTATTTTGTTCGGGCTGATGCTGAAGCGCTCTGCATTCGCCCGTACAAAACGGACGGCGCGTTTTGCATCCAGAAGATGGCAGGGGTAATGATACGGCGTCAAGCGATATCTGAGCATAAACGCGGAATAGCCGTTTTCATTAAGTATTTCACATATCTGCCTGCCCTCGTGGTCGTCCGCAAGACTGCCGTAGCCGCCGCCCGGGAGAACTATTACACAAGGTGCGTTTTCTTTTCCTTCAATAAGATGCGCCGTAACGGTAGGTTCTTCCTGACCGTACTCCTCCTTAAACAGGGGCGTTTTTCCGTCCGCCCAGAGCTTATATACCTCTTGCATTTCTCTGCTGTCTCCTCTCAAATGTTAAAAAAAGTGTGCCATGCGAGTCCCGTCAGGAACCGCACCGCACACCGAAGTAAATCTTATTTCATCATGCCGGCAACTTCTGCTGCGAAGTCGTCTTCTCTCTTTTGAAGTCCTTCGCCCTTTGCAAAGCGATAGAAGCCTGTGACCTTAACATCGGCACCGAGCTTTTTGGCAACGGAAGCGACATAGCCCTTAACATCGAAATCGGGATCCTTAACATACTCCTGATCCATAAGGCAAACCTCGGTGAAATACTTGCCGAGCTTACCGGTAACGATCTTTTCGAGAACCTGAGCAGGTTTGTTAGCCATTTTGGGATCCTCTTTCATCTGAGCGAGGTTGATCTCCTTCTCATGCTCGATAACATCAGCCGGAACGGAATCTCTGTCGAGATAAAGAGGTGACATAGCTGCAACCTGCATTGCAACATCCTTGCCCATTACCTTGAACTCGTCCTTAGCTGCGGTAGCGTCGTCGGTATCGAAAGTAACCATAACACCGACTGCGCCGCCTGCGTGAATATAAGTTGCGGCAATGCCTTCAACTCTTACGAAACGACGAATCTTCATGTTTTCGCCGATGGAGAGAACTGCCTCCTGGAAGGTTTCGGCAACGGTATGCTCCGTTCCGTCAAACTTCATAGCGGTAAGAGCTTCAACATCTGCCGGATTCTCTGCAACGATCGTCTTTGCTACGCCGAGAACGAGAGCCTTGAACTTTTCGTTTTTGGCAACGAAGTCGGTTTCAGAGTTAACTTCAACGAGAACGCCGACCTTTGCAGCCTCGTCATAGTGAGCGAGAACAACGCCTTCTGCGGCGATTCTGCTTGCTTTCTTGGTAGCTGCGGCAAGTCCTCTTTCACGAAGAACATCTATTGCCTTATCCATATCGCCGTCGGCTTCAACGAGAGCCTTTTTGCACTCCATCATGCCGGCGCCGGTCTTTTCACGAAGGGCCTGAACATCTTTTGCTGTAAATGCTGCCATAATTTTATCCTCCTGTGTAATATATAAAGATTTAAGTAAAGGGCTGTTGCATAAATTGCGGCAGCCCTTATTCGGTTAAACGGAAATTATTCGGTGAAGGTTGCGCCTTCCTCAGCCTGAGCTTCTTCCTCAGTGCCGGTTGCGCCCTGTCTGCCTTCGATAACGGCGTCTGCCATTGCACCTGCAATGAGTTTAACGGCTCTTATAGCGTCGTCATTGCCGGGAATAACATAGTCGATCTCGTCGGGATCGCAGTTTGTGTCAACGATAGCAACGATCGGAATACCGAGCTTCTTTGCTTCGAGAACCGCAATTCTCTCCTTGCGGGGGTCAACGATGAAAATAGCAGCGGGCTGCTTCTTCATGTTAACGATACCGCCCATGAACTTTTCGAGTTTTTCTCTTTCGAGTTTGAGCTTGATAACTTCCTTTTTGGGAAGCATATCAAAGGTGCCGTCCTCTTCCATCTTTTTAAGCTGTTCGAGTCTTTTGATTCTGCGCTTAATGGTGGAGAAGTTGGTGAGCATACCGCCGAGCCAACGGGCATTTACGAAAGGCATACCGCAGCGCTCTGCTTCTTCCTTGATGGAATCCATAGCCTGCTTTTTGGTGCCTACGAAGAAAATCTCGCCGCCGTTTGCGGATACTTCGCGTACGAACATATAAGCCTCTTCGAGCTTTTTAACGGTCTTTTGAAGGTCGATAATATAGATACCGTTACGCTCTGTGAAGATATAGGGAGCCATTTTGGGGTTCCATCTTCTTGTTTGGTGACCGAAGTGTACGCCTGCTTCAAGCAGCTGTTTCATTGATACTACTGACATTTGTATATCCTCCTTTGTTTAACCACCGCAGCCGTCTTTTTACCGGGGAACGGAGCGCGTATCGGACGCTCCGCACCGCCCCTGCAATCTGTCTGCGTGCGTTTTGCCTGACAATTATATCACAGTGAAATACCGGTTTCAAGTATTTTTTTGAGTTTTTGAGCTTTTTTCGCAATAAAAACGCATATTATTCTCCGAAAATATAGCCGCGCAGCTTCTCTGCGTCGCCGTCGAAGAGATATGTGTTCAGCCCTTCCCTATTGCCGGCTTCAATGTTAGCCTTGTTGTCGTCAATAAACAGACATTCCCCCGGAGTGAGGTCATACTTTTTGAAAAGGTATTCGAATATCGCGTGGTCGGGCTTCACCATCTTAATCGTACCGGAGATAACAAGACCGTCAAACAAATTGAGAAGCTCCCCGAAAACGGGAGAATCATTGTAGTGTTCGGCAAACTGAACGCTGAAATTCGAGAGAAGATACAGCTTTGCTCCGGCATTCTTCAAGTCGCGGATAAGGCTGTCCATTCCGTCAACGACAGGCGGTGCCGCGACCCAGCCGTCATACAGTGCGTCCGACACTGCGTGCAGCCGCTCCGGGAGCTTCGCTTTGAGCATCTCTTTGACCTCGTCGTCGGTAATTGCGCCGCGGTCGAGCTTATCCCAGTGGTCACGGCCAAAGAAAACGGACTTCAACAGCTCGCAGTCCTCCCCTGCCGGGATAAAATGCCCGACAATGTCGTATTTTTCAAACTCTCCGATAACCTGACCGAAATCAAAAATGTATGTACCGTATCTCATTATATCAGCTCCGTACGCTGTTAATTATTTGTGAAAAAGATTTCCGAGCGCCGCAAAGAAACGCGCGAATGCGTTCGCGATATGCGCAAAGAAAGTATTGTACCAGCTTGATGCGCTTCCCTTGCCGTTTATATCAAACGACTTGAACTGCTCAAAGGTGTCCGTCCAGTTTGCGTCGCCGGCCGTCACACCGTTGTCGTCCGTCATTGTTTTGAAATCGGCAGAGAGAACGAATCTGTCGTTTTTAATACCGTTTGTGTAACGGGAGGGACGGTTGCTGTTGTATGTTACAAGGACATGACTGCCGTCCGCAGCTTCGTACGCACCGGTAAAGAGCACCGTGTGACCGGCTGTTACGAAAGCCGCGCCCTTATAATATGTATACATAACGATTTTGCCGCTTTTTACGCTCTCGAACATATCCTTCATCGAAGCCGCATACGAATTCGGAGTATTTGCGACAGCCTTGTTTTCGCACAGCCAGCTCGTGGCGGCGTTTGCCTGATAGTAGTTTATCACGCTTATGAGTTCGTCGTCATTGAGCATATCGTAAAGCGACTCGGCATCTTGCAGACCCTTTATGTCGATAAAACCGTAGTGCTGCAATGCCGTAACGGTTGAAATTCCGTAGCACGAGCCTTGCCAGTTCCACTGCGGATATGTCGCAAGAACCGCACCGAGCGCGATTCCGGGGACGGGCGTGGGGCCGAAGGTCTTGAAAATATTCTTTTCGAGCATCGCCTTGTGTTCGTCGTTCAGACGGTATTTTCCGTCCTCGCCGCCGGTAAAGTAGCGTTTTGAATTATTGAAAAAGAATATCTCGCTGTCTTCGAGCGCAACGGGAGTCCAGACGGCATAAAGGTCAATGCTTCCGTCGAGTGCGACCTCCTCGCCGCCGAAATAGACGACCTTGCCGTTTTCTTCGTCCGACCATCCGGCAAACGCATAGTTGTCGCGCGTTAAGTACGAGCTGCCGAAGTACGGATATGAATCAATGTACACAGTACCGTCGGTGTACGCGAAAGCGACTTTTGTTATTTCGTTGTCTTCGCCGGCGTGATATGTCACGGTTCTGACAACCAACGCCGCGCCTGCCGTCGCTGCAAAGCATGAGAGCAAAAGCATGACCGCAAGCAGAACAGATGTAATTTTTTTTGTCATTTTTTATTCCTCCTCAAAGCTGCCGATAAGGCGCTTTAATATTTTACCATACAAAATGAATTCAGGCAATACCGATTTTTTATGATATTTTGCAGCATAAAAATAGATGTTTTTGACAGGAAGATGTTGAATAATGTCTAAAACACTGGTATACTTATGTTAGCCACTTTACACAACAATGAAGAGGAGAGATTATTATGGAAAAAGAAATTGACAATCTGATTATAACACCCCCCGAAGCAATAGAGGAGTCCGCTTCAAGGGCTTACACCGACTGGCTCCGTTCCGTCGAAACGAACATTCCGGAGGAGCTTAAAAGAATAATCCCGAGGAAAGCAGCTAAGGAATACTATAACAAGCTGTGCGAGATTTATAAAACCAAAAAATTCGACCGTGCCGCAGACCCGTTCAAAAGACTGGTATCTGTCTTGACGAAGGCATTTCCCGCCTTTGAGGAAGAATTTAAGAAAAGCGGCTTGGATAATCTCCCGTTTACCGACGAAACCTTAAAAGCTCTGCTTGAATTTCTCGCGATATGGGTAAACAAACTGCCTGCGTTCAATGAACTGGACTATACATTTCTGAAATACATTTCGGAACAGTTTAACAAATACATATCGCTTTGTACTGCGGACCAAACAACATAGCGCGTGGAAAAACTAAACATACACACAAAAAACCGAGGACTTCAACTGAAAGCCTCGGTTTTTTGCGGTATCTGATTTTTTCTTATCTTATTTCGCTGCTGCGAGGGCGTCGGCTGCCGCGTCAAGCTTTTTGTTTCTGAAATAAAGTCCCACATCTATTGAGATCTCAATGAAGTTGAGGACATAGAAGAAAAAGCTGAGGAAAAAGATGAAGCCCGAGCTGCCGCCCGTGACCTGTATCACCTTACGAGCAATACCGAAGGCGTAGCCTATAAGCAAAAACACCTCGAAGAAAAGGCTTTTGCCCTTTGCCGTGCGCGAAACCCACGACTTATGAATTGATATGGGCCATGAAAGTCCGAAGCAGAAAATAGTGAGTGCCTCAAAAAGATCGGTTACGATTTCCATAAATTATATCCTCTTTCGATTATTTTTTTCTGCGGTAATCCGGCAGCAGCTTGGGTGAAACGGCATCGGTAACTATTCCGGCCGCCTTGCGTTCCTCGTCAAACCTCGTAATATGTTCGAGAGTGAGCGCACCGAGCTTGACATCACGCGACTTTTCGGCGGCGTTCTTGCCTGCCGCTCTGCCGAATACGATGATATCGAGCAGGGAATTTCCCATAAGACGGTTTCTGCCGTGGATACCTCCGACGGCTTCGCCTGCAACATAGAGATTCTCTATGCAGCTGCTCATACCGGTGACATTTATATCTATTCCGCCGTTCTGATAGTGAAGTGTGGGATAGACAAGTATCGGTTCTTTTCTTATATCAATGCCGTAAGAAGCGAACATACGCATCATTGCGGGAATGCGCTTTTCGATAGTGCCCTCGCCGCCGATCTTTTCTATCATGGGAGTATCGAGCCAAACGGCTTTTCCGCTTCCTGTATCAACTCCTTCGTTTCTGTCGGAGCATTCTCTGATTATGGACGCAGCTGCGACATCACGCGTTTCGAGGGGGTGCATGAACACGCTGCCGTCACGGTTGACGAGCTTTGCACCGAGCGAACGAACCTTTTCGGTAACAAGCGCACCGAATATCTGCTGCGGGAACGCCGCGCCGGTGGGATGATATTGAAGCGTATCGGCATACAGGAGCTTTGCGCCTGCTCTGTAAGCGAGTACAAGTCCGTCAGCCGTTGCGCCGTAGTGGTTCGAGGTCGGGAAGCCCTGATAGTGCATTCTGCCTGCGCCGCCGGTGGCAATGATAACGGTCTTTGCACGCGCAACCATTATTTCTTTTGTTTCCATGTTCATGAGGACAGCGCCTGCCGCCTTGCCGTTTTCATCGAGAATAAGCTCTATCGCCGCAGTGAAATCAACAACGGGAATACCTCTGTTGAGGACCTCATCTCTCAGAGTACGCATTATCTCGGCGCCGGAATAGTCCTTCGCCGCGTGCATACGCTTTCTCGATGTGCCGCCGCCGTGCGTTGTTATCATTGTGCCGTCGGGGGCTTTATCGAATTCAACGCCAAGCTCGTTGAGCCACAGGATAGCTTCCGGTGCATCGCAAACGAGCTTTGCAAGAAGCTCGGGCTTTGCGGCAAAATGACCGCCGCCGAAAGCGTCGAGATAGTGGATAGCCGGGGAATCGTTGGGCTTATCTGCCGCCTGAATTCCGCCCTCCGCCATCATGGTGTTCGCATCGCCTATTCTGAGCTTTGTAACTATCATGGCCTTTGCACCGGCGTTGTCGGCTTCGATAGCCGCGGACGCACCTGCTCCGCCGCCGCCGATTATAAGAACATCGGTGTCATAAGCTACATTACCGAGGTCGATTTCTTCGGGCTTTATGCGTGCGTTTGCTTCGAGAAGCTCGCACAGCTCGTGCGGAACGCTCTCGCCCTTATTTGCACCGACTTTAAGAACGGAAAACTCGCTCTTTTTGTAGTCGGGATGATAGGAGGCAAGAAGCTCCTCCTTTTCTTCGGCAGTCATTCGTCTGGGTTCGTAAGCGATATTTGCTTCTCTCGCTTCTTCAACTGCTTTCAGCGAGTTGTTAAAATACTCGGGATACATAAGCTCTCCCCTCCTTATTTCTCGATTTCGCGGTGATTATAAAGCTCTTTGAGTTCGTCAATGGGCTTGCCCATGAGCGAAGAAATAAGCTCCGTAAAATCGCCGTTTTTTATCTCGTCAACACGAACTTTAAGATGTTCGGTTTCGGGTGCGATATATTTGCCGTTAAGACGCCTTGCAAGCATTGCTACCTGCGGATGGGATATTCCCGCCGGGCAGCGTGAGGAGCAGACTCCGCACATAACGCAGTCGAAGGACTCCTCCGCGCACTTGTCGAACTCGCCGCGCTGAGCGTATGCAATATACTGCATTACATTGAGCGACTGCGTGCAGCTTTTCGTGCAGGCGTTGCAGCCGACGCACGCGTAAATTTCGGGATAGAGCTGCATCATTATCTGCTCGGTGGGTTTTATTTTTTCGATATCGTATACCTGCTTGACAAGCGGGAAAAACGGAAGCGTTGCCACATACATATCGTTTTCGACCTTTGTCTGACAGGCAAGACAGGCTCTGAGAGTTCTGTCGCCCTTGATACGGTATATAGTCGCACACGCGCCGCAAAAACCATTGCGGCAGCCGCAGCCTCTTACGAGCTGATAACCGGCGTACTCCATGGCGCGCATTATCGTGAGATTATCGGGAACAGTGTATTTTTTACCGAACAGGTAAACATTGACCGTATTTTCCATTTTTGTTTTCTCCTGACTCAATATTCATCGGGAAGCTCGTCGATTTCGTCGAAGCGAAAAACGGGACCGTCCTTGCATACATATTTTGCGCCGATGTTGCATCTGCCGCACTTGCCTATTCCGCACTTCATGCGCAGCTCCATAGTCGTATAGACCTGCGTTTTGTCAAAGCCCAGCTCCTGCAAACCGGCAAGAGTAAACTTTATCATTATGGGCGGGCCGCACAAAACGGCTATTTTATCGGTGGAAAAACCAAGCTCCTTTACATAGTTCGGGACGAAACCGACATGACCGTCCCACTCCGGCTGCTCGCGGTCGATGGTGAGATAGACATTGACATTTTCGTCCTCTGCCCACTCGTCGATTATCTCCTTGTAGTCGACAAGATCCTGCTTGCTTCTCGAACCGTAAACGATGTCTATTTTACCGTAGCGGTCGCGGTAGTGGCGGCAGTAGTTTATTACGGAGCGCAGAGGTGCAAGACCTATTCCGCCTGCGACAAAAAGCATATCGTGACCGACAAACTCGGTATCCACCGGGAAGGGTCTGCCGTAGGGTCCTCTTATCGTTATCTCCTGACCGACCTCCATTGAATGGAGCCACTCGGTCACACAGCCGCATTTTTTTATCGAGAACTCCATAAACTCGGTATTCGTGGGAGAGGAGGTTATCGAGAACATCGCTTCGCCGACACCGGGAACGGAGAGCATTGCGCACTGTCCGGGCATATGGTCGAACGCCTTTTTGCCGTCCGGGGTCACAACGCGGAAGGTCTTTACATCGGGAGTGTCAATGCGAATATCGGTGACAACGCCTATTTTAGGAATAAGCGGTTCAAAGTTTTCAGCCATTTTCCGTTCCTCCCAATTTTTTCATTACTTTTACAATATTCATCTGAATGGGGCATTTGTTTATGCACCGTCCGCAGCCGACGCACGAGAACATTCCGTTGTTGTTCGTGGGGAAATACACGAGCTTGTGCATGAAGCGCTGACGGAACCGTTCAAGCTGTGTAAGACGCGGCTGTCCTGCCGACATTTTCGTAAAATCGGAATACATACAGGAGTCCCAGCAGCGGAAACGCTTCACACCGTGTCCGGTATTGAAATCCTTTATATCATAGCACTGACAGGTGGGGCAGACGAATGTGCAGGTGCCGCAGCCGAGGCAGGTCTGCGAAAGCTCCTTCCACTCGGGCGCGTCAAAGAATTTCGAGGTTTTTCCGTCGCCGAACGCCTCTGCCGAAAGGGACGAAAGCGGCAGCTTTTTCAGCCGTTCGCGGATGACCCCGGCAGTGTCGGCGGCTTCCTTTCCGTCGGTGCTTTCGGTAAATTCCGATATAAGGGACAAAAGCTTTTCGCCCTTTTCCGTCTTTGCGTCCATAAAGAGCGCGTCATCCGTCTTTATGCATACTACATCTCCGCCGGGGGCTGACGCGTCTATACCGAAGGTGCCGCAGAAGCAGGTTTCGTGCGGGCGGTTGCAGGCAAGTGAAACCACCGTTGCGTGTTCGCGTCTGTTCTTGTAAAACGAATCGACCGGCTCCGCAAGGAATACCTTGTCGAGCACATCAAAGCTCGCGACATCGCAGCCCTTAACGCCGAACAGGACAAAATCCTCGTTCTCGCGGCGGATATCTATAATTTCTATCTTTTTGCCCTCGGTTTTGAACTCCATGAGGTTCTCCGTCTGAGGGAAGAAGAAATCCTTGGGGCTTCTTACGGTGTTGAGCGCGTCGGACATTTTCATGCCGTCCGACCATTTTTCGTATTTCGCGCCGGTCGGAGTGTCGATCGGGATATAAAGCGTTTCTTTCTGCGCTATGGCGGCAAACAAGCCGTCAAGTTTATCGAGAAGTACCTTAACCATTCGCGCCACCTCCTACAACATCACCGGGTTCGGGGTCGTTTTGCGTGTAGTTTACAACTGGCGCGCGCATTCCGACTTCCTCGCCTGCCTGATAATCGCCGTAAAATGCGTCTATATCCTTTATAAACTTACGGTTGAGCAGATGGAGCGGAATATGCTGCGGACAAACACGGGAGCATTCGCCGCAGTCGGTGCAGCGTCCTGCCACATGGAACGCCCTGATTATATGGAACATTTTTTCTTCAAACGAATCGGCGGCAGCCTTGTTCTCCGCGCCGGATTCGGGATTGTCGAACACGCATTTTTCGCAGGTGCAAGCCGGGCAGACATCGCGGCAGGCATTGCAGCGAATGCAGCGCGAAAGCTCATTCTGCCAAAAAGCGTAACGCTCGTCGGGAGTCATTTTTTCGAGTTTTTCGACCTCGTCAAAACGGGCGGAAGCGTCCGCTTCTCCGTTTTCACCGAGCATTTCGTCAAAGGCGACTACCTTTTTCGACTTGCAGTTAAGGCAGCGTTCCGCGAGAACATCATCGGGCTTAAACTCGATATCGCCGTCGTAAAGCGTTTCGGCAATGACGGAATTTTCCGTTTCGCGAATTGCCGAAAGACCGTCGGCGGCAGCTTTTATTTTGGCTGCGTCCAGCATTCCGGCGCATTCAACGCCTACGGCGTAGACCTTATCACGCGGAAAACGATGTTCGGTTAAAAGCTGATTGAAGCTGTACGAATCACAGGGTTTAAGGAAAACAAGCACCTTGCCCTCGCCTGCCGCAGCTTCCTTTACAAGATATTTCGAGAAGTTTGCGCCGCAAAGCGAACCCCAGACAAAGTCTTTTTCAAGCTCGTCTGCGGAGTGAAACAGCGCCGGAGTTATATCGTAGTCGAACTCGCCGCGCTTCCATCCGAAAACACGGTCGACAGTTCCGTTTTTTAGCAGCTCGGAGGCTCTTGAAATGAGAGCTTCTCTTTTTATTTTTTGCATCTCAGGTCCTCCAATCTCTTATTTTCACCGAGGGCAGCGACCTTCTCGGCAAAATCGTTCATTGTTGCAGCGAACTTTGCACCCTCGGCAGCCGACACCCATTCAACACGGGTACGCTCCTTTTCGATACCGAGATAGTCGAGCATCGAAAACAGCAGCGCCATACGGCGGCGTGTGTAGTAGTTGCCGGAGGTGTAGTGGCAGTCGCCGGGGTGACAGCCGCATATTATAACACCGTCCGCGCCGCGCTGAAACGCCCTGAGGATGAACATGGGGTTTACTCTGCACGAGCAGGGTACCCTGATTATTTTAACATCGGCAGGGTACGCGAGCCGGTTGTTTCCGGCAAGATCTGCGCCGGCATATGAACACCAGTTGCAGCAAAAGGCAACTATGAGAGGTTTGTAACCGTTTACTTGCATATCGCGTCTACCTCCGCCATAATCTGCTTATTCAAAAAGCCTTTAAGATCCATCGCGCCGGACATACAGGCGACCGTACAAGCTCCGCAGCCCTGGCAGACCGCCTCATTGACGACTGCCACACGGCGAACCTTTGTGGTCCTGTCGGGCATTCTGAATTCCTTGTCAACATATGAAATTGCACCGTACGGGCAAACCTTTTCGCAGGTCGAGCAGCCGTTGCACATAAGCTCGTTCGAGTGCGCAACGCACGGATTGCCTTTAAGCTTATCTTTAACAAGCAGCCCTATGACCTTTGAAGCTGCCGCGCCTGCCTGCGAGACCGTTTCGGGAATATCCTTGGGGCCTTGGCAGGTTCCCGAGAGGAACACGCCTGCCGTCGGACTTTCGACGGGACGAAGCTTCGGGTGCGCTTCGGTGAAGAAGTCGTTTGTGTCCATACTCGCCGTGAGCATTGTTGCAAGAGGACGCGCCGATTTATCCGGCTCGATCGCGGCAGCAAGCACCACGAGGTCTGCGTCTATGTGCAGCTGCTTACCGTAGATAAGATCGCTGCCCTGAACTTTGAGCTTTTTGCCCTCGGGTGAAACCTTACCGACCATTCCCTTTATGTAATGAACACCGTATTCTTCAACGGCACGGCGGTAGAATTCATCGAAATTCTTTCCGGGTGTACGGACATCTATGTAGAATACATATACATCCGTATCGGGGTATTTATCACGGATAAGCATTGCGTGCTTTGCCGTGTACATACAGCATATTTTGGAGCAGTACTCCTTGCCCTTTTGAGCGCAGGCATCACAGCGCGAACCGACACACTGAACAAAAACGATAGTGTGGGGATGTTCGCCGTCCGAGGGACGAAGAAGCGTTCCTCCTGTGGGACCTGCCGCGTTCATAAGGCGTTCAAGCTCCAAGCTCGTTATAACATCTTTTGACTGCGAGTAAGCAAATTCATCAAATTTGTCAACCGAAATGGGATTGTAACCGGTTGCAACAACGATAGCACCGTACTTTTCTTTTACATACTCGTCCTTCGCGTTGTAATCGATAGCGCCTGCGGTGCAGACCTTTTCGCACAGTCCGCATTTACCCGTTTTGAGCTTAACGCAATACCGAGGGTCAATTGTAGCGACCTTCGGCACAGCCTGTGCAAAGGGAATATATATCGCGTGGCGGTTATCCATGCCGAGGTTGAACTCGTTCGGCACTTTCTTCTGCGGACATTTTTCGGTGCAGATGCCGCAGCCCGTGCAGACATCCTCTTTAACATAGCGCGCCTTGCGCTTTATCGTCACTTCGAAGTTACCTACGAAGCCGCCTACCTCCGTCACTTCGGAGTAGGAATATATCTTTATATTTTCGTTCTGAGCCGCGTCTACCATTTTGGGGGTAAGAATACAGGCGGCACAGTCAAGCGTCGGGAAGGTCTTGTCAAGCTGAGCCATCTTTCCGCCGATAGTCGGGTTCTTTTCGACGATATCGACCTTAAAGCCCGCGTCCGCAATGTCAAGCGCCGTCTGAATACCCGCGATTCCGCCGCCGATGACAAGCGCGCGTTTCGTAACGGGGCTTTCACCGGGGGTAAGAGGCGTATTCAGATTGACCTTTGCCACCGCAGCTTTGGCAAGAATAATAGCCTTTTGCGTTCCGGTGAGCATATCCTTATGCACCCACGAACACTGCTCGCGTATATTCGCGATCTCGACCATATAGGGGTTAAGTCCTGCGGCTGCCGCCGTTTTGCGGAAGGTAGCCTCGTGCATTCTCGGTGAGCAGGAGCAAACGACTATTCCGGTGAGTCTGTTTTCGGCTACCGCATTTTTGATAAGCTCCTGACCTGCCTGCGAGCACATATACTGATATTCTGCGGAGAAAACCACGCCCGGTTCATTTTTTATCGCGTCGGCAACAGCCTTAACATCGACCGTACCTGCGATATTTGTGCCGCAATGGCACACAAAAACACCAATTCTTTGCATTCGGTAATTTCTCCTTTCTCACTTGGAATACTTGCGCAGCGCGCTCATCAAAGCCTGCTGCGGCATATCGGGGTCGAGCTTTGACGGAATATCGTTTGTCGTCATTCTGTCGCCGTTCTGCTGTCTTATAACGGCAAGGCGAACCGCCTCGATGATTTTCGCCGGTTCTACCGAACGGGGGCAGCGGTCAACACACGCAAAGCACGAAAGGCACTTATATATCGACTGCGACTTCATAAGCGTTTCGATATCTCCGTTTTCGACCATGTAAACAAACTGATGCGGATGGTATTCCATCTCGTCATACGACGGACAGGTGCCGGAGCATTTTCCGCACCTCATGCATTTGCGGGGATCAACGCCGCTTGAACGGAGGATCTGTTCTTTGAGTCTGTCATTTTTATTCTGCATTATTATCCTCCTCCTTTATTCCGAGTGCCTCGGCAAGAAGCTCGGTAAAGTACACAACGGGAATATCGCCCGAATTTTTTTCAAGATTGTATTTGCAGAGCGGACAAGCCGTCACCGCAATTTCAGCCCCGTGCGACAGTGCGCTCGACGCGACTGCGGAGCTTTTCTTCGCTGCCGACTCGGGGTCTTCGAGTGCAACATAACCGCCGCAGCACTCGTTGCGCATCGGATAAACGACCGGTGTTGCGCCCAATGCTCTTATAAAATCCTCCATTACGGACGGATTTTCAACATCGTCAAACGCCATGACCTTGCCGGGACGAAGCAGCAGACAGCCGTAATACGCCGCTATTTTTCTGCCCGTGAGGGGCTTTACAACGCTCTGCTTTATTTTATCGAACCCTACAACATCGCGCAGAAGCTCCATATAATGCATGACCTTTGTTTCGCCGTGATAGTCGCCGGTAAAATTACTGTCCTGCGACATATAGCGGTTGACCTTGTCGGCAAATTCACCGTCGGTAAGCATTGCGTTGTTCGTCTGCTTTATAACATTGTGGCAGGCGGAGCAAACGGTGACGAGAATTTCATCCCGTTCGTTCGCCGCTTTAAGTGCGCGCACGCTTGCGAGCTTGGAAGCAATTTCGTCCTTTGCGGTAACGAACACGCCGCCGCAGCACTGCCAATTCTCTATTTCAACAAGCTCGACACCGAGCTTTTCGGCACAGGCACGGGCGTAAAAGTCAAGCTGCTTTGCCTTTGTGCGAAGCGTACAGCCGGGAAAATAACTGACTTTCATATCTACCTCCGGATAAATCAGACCATCTCTTCGGGATGGAACACCTCGTCAAAGCGTTCCGCCGTGAGAAATCCCAATTCAACGCAAGCCTGTTTGAGCGAAATGTTGTCCTTGAACGCTTTCTTTGCCGTCTTGGCTGCGTTCTCGTAGCCGATGTAAGGATTGAGCGCCGTAACGAGCATGAGTGAATTGTGAAGATTGTGATACATTTTTTCTTTGTTTGCCGTAATTCCGACAGCGCATTTATCGTTGAAGGATACGATGGACTCCGCCAAAAGACGCGCGGATTGCAGGAAGTTATACGCGGCGACCGGCATAAAGACATTAAGCTCGAAGTTGCCCTGTGAAGCTGCCATTCCGACGGCAACATCGTTGCCCATGACCTGAACGGCTACCATTGTGACGGCTTCGCACTGGGTGGGATTTACCTTGCCGGGCATGATGGACGAGCCGGGTTCGTTCTCGGGGATGTGTATCTCACCGAGTCCGTCACGCGGACCGGAAGCAAGCCAACGGACATCGTTTGCTATCTTCATCATGTCGCAGGCAGTCGCCTTTATTGCGCCGTGCGCAAATACGATCTCATCCTTTGAAGTAAGTGCATGGAACTTGTTTTCAGCCGTAACAAACGGCTTGCCGGTAAGCTCGGCAACCTTTTCGGCAACCTTTTCGGCAAAGCCCTTGGGGGCATTGAGTCCCGTTCCGACTGCGGTGCCGCCGAGTGCAAGACCGTACAGCGGCTTAACCGCGAGCTTCAACAGCTGTGCATCTCTTTCGAGGCTTGCTCTCCAACCGGATATCTCCTGACTGAATTTTATGGGAGTTGCGTCCTGCAAATGGGTTCTGCCCGATTTTACTATTCCCTCGTTGGCTTTTTCAAGCTCAATAAATGTTGCTATAAGCTTTTCGACGGCAGGCAGGAGCTTATCTTCGATTGCAAAAACCGCTGAAATATGCATAGCCGTCGGGAAGGTGTCGTTTGAGGACTGGCTCATGTTTATATCATCGTTCGGGTGGCAGAGCTTTTTGCCTGCAAGCTGGTTGGCGCGGTTTGCAATAACCTCGTTCGCATTCATGTTCGACTGTGTTCCGGAGCCTGTCTGCCATACGACGAGCGGGAAATGATTGTTAAGCTCGCCCGAAATCACCTCGTCGCACGCCTTTGTTATTACATCGAGCTTTTCGGCTGTCATCTTTTCGGGTTTCAGCTCCGCGTTTGCAAGAGCAGCCGCCTTTTTGAGTATTCCGAAAGCGTGGGTTATCTCTCTCGGCATGGTTTCTATTCCGACGCCTATCTCAAAATTCTCGTGGCTTCGCTGAGTCTGTGCAGCCCAAAGTCTGTCGGCAGGAACTTTCATTTCGCCCATTGAATCGTGTTCAATACGGTATTCCATAATTTTTACCACCCTTTTTATATGTCAAGACTGTTTATAACGCCTTTAAGTGTTTCGGCACTGTTGCGCAGGAGCTGTACTTCGTTGTCGGTAAGCGGAATGTTGACCTTGCCCCTTACGCCGTTGTGTCCCGCGAGATTCAATGTGCTGAGGCAGACATTCTCGATCCCGTACTCGCCGTGCATCATGGTCGAAACGGTCATTGTCGTGTCGATACCGGCAAGAATGCACTTGCAGATATGGCACACGGAAACGGAAACCGCATAGAAGGTCGCACCCTTTCTCGCGATAACGCGTCCGCCGGACTTTCTGACATACTGCTCTATCTCGGCAAAATTGAGCGGTGGAGTATCTATTCCGGGCACCTTAATCAGCTTCTGGCACTCGCTTATCGGGACATTCGAAATGTTCGCGACCGACCACGGAATAAATGAGGAATCGCCGTGTTCACCGAAAACATATGCGTGAACATTCGACTGGTTGATGTTGTAGTACTCCGAAAGTCTTGCGCGCAGGCGTGCGGTATCAAGAATTGTACCGGAGCCGATGATACGGCTTTCGGGAATGCCCGAGAGCTTGCAGAAGGTGTATGTAAGTATGTCCACCGGGTTGCTGACTATAATATAAGTCGCGAGCGGCGCATACTTTGTTATCTCCGGAATTATCTGCTTTGTGATGTTGACATTCGTCTGAGCAAGCTCCAAACGGGTCTGACCGGGTTTTCTTGCTATGCCCGAAGTGAGAATAACAATGTCGGAGTTTACCGCGTCACGGTAATCGCCGGCGTATACGGAGCAAGCACCGCAGAACGGTGTTCCCTGTCTGATATCAAGCGCTTCGCCGAGAGCCTTTTCATTGTTGATGTCTATCATGACTATCTCGGACGCAAGCCCCATTACCGTGAGCGTATAGGCTATTGTCGAGCCGACGCTGCCGGTTCCTATGATTGAAATTTTATTCATAAATACACCTTCTCTTTCACGCTTTATGAGAGCTGTTTTTTCTTTTTTATTTTATCATTTTTTATTCTTTTTTGCAATTCTATTTTTTTCATAAACGACAGTTTTCGTGCGGAAATAAATGCATTTCGAGAATATTTTTTGCTGAGCCGCCATGAGTTTGATAAATTTTTAACAACAATAACAACATAATACCCTCGGTTTCAGCAAACACTTTTATATAAGTCTAACAAAAATGAAACCGTTGCATTTTTTTCAATACCGCAATGAAAAAAACGGAACTTTTTCCGTTGCCGAATGCAGCGTCGTGCAAAAAATATACAATTTAAGCTTATTTCACCGTGTTTTCGAAAAAAAACGAGAAGGCCCGTCCTTTTTCGTATCCTAACCGTATTCCGCAAAAAAGCACCGGCGTATCATAGATACTTCTCGGTGCTTATGTGTTATTTGACGGGACACACTTCCCTCGCGGCGTTTACTGCTTTGCAAGGTACGCCATCGATGCGTAGCCGGTCTGTCCGTTATATGTGAATTTGCCCCAATAGCGGTATACATCGTCCGTGTCGTTTATCTCAACGATCTCCGTTACCGTAATCGCGGTGCCATCGGCAAGATTTTCAAGAACCTTCGTGTCGCGTCCCGGCGCTTCCTTAAATCTGAGCGTAGAGCCGCCTGTCGCGACCTTGTAATTACCGGCAGTGTATTTCGGCGCACTTGTCGTGCTTTGAGTACCTGCGGTCGTGGTTTCTCCGGCAGTCGCGGCTCCCGTTGATGTCGGCGCGGTCGTTTCCGCAGTTGCGGCGGTCATCTTGTCGGGCGTGACTATATCGTCGGAATATTCTTTTTTGAGATACTTCATCGTGATCCAGCCTGTGTGACCGAGGTACTTTGTTTTACCCCAGTACCTGAACACCTCGTCGGTCGCGTTTTCGTCAACGAATATCTCGGTGATATCGAGCTTTGTCTTGTCTGCGATCTCCAATATCGCCTCTGCGTCCTTGTTGTGTTCGGCTCTGAAACGCAGCGCCACATCACCGGTGTTTACCGAGTATGTGCCGGGCTGATATGTGTCGTCAACGGCAGGCTCCGTCACCTCGGTAGCGGGTGCTTCCGTCACGGGTACAGTGGTCGTTTCAGCCTCTTTTTTCGCCTTTATCTTACCTGTAACGATACCTGCGACAACGGCGGCTATAAAGAAAACAACGATGATAACCGCAAAATACACTTTAAGCGATCTTTCCGGCTTGTCGTTCTCCTTCTCGTATTTATATGTATATGTGGTCGCGTCTTCCATTATAAAACAGTTTCCTTTCAAGCTTTCGCGCGTACCGGAAAAAGGTCGGCTTTCGCCGTTTTTCGCGGCAACGCACGCTGTATGTACAGTATACACGCAATTTGTTTTTTTTTCAAGTGTTATATTGCATTTCTTTCCCGGGATAATATATAATGGTCTGAGAGCGCACGGGGACTATTCCCGTCCGCATATAAAAAAATATGTTGCCGGAGGTAATAACATGATAAGCTACACAATTAAAGTTAACGGAATGATGTGCTCACATTGCGCCGCGCGCGTTGAAAAAGCCGCAATGAGCGTCAACGGAGTTGCGGACGCAAAAGTAAATCTCGATGAAAAAACCGTAACGGTCAGCGGCGAAGAAACCACACGCGGAGCCGTGCGTCAGGCTATCACCGACGCCGGATATGAGGTCGAGTAAACGAATTTTTTTCGTTTTGTACACCCTTTCCGCTGCCGTTTTTAACCGCCGATGAATCCGCTTTTCCAAAGGGGAAAAAACAAAAGACAAAAAAATAAAAAACGAAAACATCCTGCCGCACTGCCGCGGAAAGCAGACGAAAGCAACTTTGCTTCGTCTGCTTCTTGATTTCGTTTTTTTGTTTTACAACTTCCCCTGTGTTTTTCTTCAAAAAGGTGTTGCATTTTCGTTTTCGATAATATATAATATCAGGGCGGCTTAGTTATAGCAACAGCAAAAGCCGAAATGTGCCGGAATGATGGAATTGGCAGACGTGCCGGACTCAAAATCCGGTGGTGGCGACACCGTGCGGGTTCGACCCCCGCTTCCGGCACCGACAAAAGCACTTGTTTCGGCGAGTGCTTTTCGATTATAAAAATCCTGTCTTTCTTTTTTCTATACACAAAGCACAAAAGAATATTTCCGCCGGTGGCGCAGTTGGATAACGCAGCAGATTCCGATTCTGAAGAACGGGGGTTCGAATCCCTTCCGGCGGGCCAGAATAAAAAGTCCCAAAACCTCGCTTTTCTGCGAAGTAAGGGGCTTTTTTCTTAGGCTGACGGGATTCAAACCCATGTCGCCCGTCAGTGCCCCTTTTCGGCACTTT
>JAEDGF010000025.1 GCA_016297645.1 Clostridiaceae bacterium | reverse complement strand
AGTGCCGAAAGGGGGCACTGACGGGCGACATGGGTTTGAATCCCGTCAGCCTAAGATTAAGAAACGGTTAAAATTCGGTAAGGAATTGCGGAATCAATTGACTTTTCAATTTTCCGCTACCATAATATAGTTCGAAAACGCCGCGGTAAAAAGCGTTTCGGACAAAGCCCCGTTATGCGACAGGACGCGCATGATTCACAAGCAGGGGAGGATAAAAATTTGAGCCTGCAAAAAATCGTGCCGTTTTTCGTCTGCGTTTTTTTGTCCGTTGCTTTGCGGCGAAAAAGAAAGGTATTTATTATGAAAAAAGTTATATATGTACACGGCAAAAGCGGCTCCGCAGATGAAGCGGAGCATTACAAAAAGTTGTTTCCGCAGAGTGAAGTAATCGGTTTTGACTATAAATCAAACACGCCGTGGGCGGCAAAAGAGGAGTTTGCACGGTTCTTTTCCGAACAGAAAAAAGACGGTGACCGGGCGCTTCTTATTGCAAACAGCATAGGTGCGTTTTTCAGTATGATGTCGCTCTCCGCTGATGATGTTGACGGCGCGCTGTTTATTTCGCCCATTGTCGATATGGAACGCCTGATAACGGATATGATGAAATGGGCAGGCGTAACGGAGGATGAACTGCGAACGGAAAAGAGCATTGCCACCGCCTTCGGCGAAACACTTTCGTGGGAGTATCTCTGTTATGTGCGCGAACACCCCGTCGGCTGGCGAGTGCCGACTCATATCCTCTACGGCGAGAACGATTCGCTGACTTCGTTTGATACAATTTCCGGCTTTTCAAAGAAAACGGGCGCGCCGCTTGCGGTCATGCCCGGCGGCGAGCATTGGTTTCACACCGAAGAACAGATGCGTTTTCTCGACAGATGGGTGAAAAGTATTATGGCGAAAAATCGGTAACGCCTTTGTTCGCCGCTTTTTTGTAAAAAATATCCCCTGCAGCGTTGTGACGGCAGGGAATAGTAATATTGTTGCAGTTTATATGTGTACGGGATTTTACTCCCGTCGGTCTGCATTAAAGGGTATTTATAAATGTAAGGTAATCGACATAGAAGGTACGGCAGTTGAAATAATCCGTCATGCCGCCCTGTAATGTGGTGTGGCTACCTTTTTGTACGGGCATAACATTCCATATTCCGGTGTTTACGCAGTCCTCGTTAAACTCCGTCTGCGGCGCTCCGATAGGTGCAAGAGCCGAATAGGTGTTGACAAGACCGTCGTTATTCTGCCATTTTTCATCGATGACATAGCCGTTTTTCGTTTTGCCGGTATAGCTGCACATTCTGTCCGCGGCAACGAGATACATCCCGGAAATTATGTCCGTATCGGGGACGAGCTTGCCGTTTTCGTCCTGCTTTGTGCCGTCGCAGGCAAACGAGAAATAGTATATTCCGTCAACGGTATCTATTTTTTCGTTGAGCGCCATGGCGTTATCTATGTTCATTTCGTAGATCGCTGTGTCGTTTTCGGTTCTTTCGCCCGAGGTGATTTCGCCGATTCCGAGGATAGCCTTTGCAACGAGCTTTTCCTGTGCAGTTGCGTTCGGATCGGAATCGAGTTCCTCCTGAATATTGTAGCTTGATGTTCCGTTATGAGGAGCCGAGAGTGTTGTTATCGAATATATCCAGCTGCCTTTTCCGCCTTCAAACAACGGAGAAACGGAATTTCCCGATGCTTTTTCTTCCGCGCTTCCGTGTTCCATGAGGTGTGCGAGGAGCCGTACGGTCGCACCGCCGAAGGAGTGACCGAACAGATTTATTTTATCGATTTCGCTCCATTTTGCAATAAGGGGCTTTTTGGAGTAATCCTTGCCGTATCTTGCGTGTCCGCATTCGCTGCTGTGCTTTTCGCCGTAGTCCGTCTTTGTTCCGGTGAGCTGTGCGTAAAGCTCGCAGGCTCTGTCCCATGCGCTTGCAGAGGGCGAAACGGTCGCAGCGTGGCAGTCAAAACCGCGTGCCGAAAGATACTTCATCAAATCGCCGTTGTTCACGCCCCAGTACGGGAATACCGAGTTGAGCGTATTATATTCGCCCCATCCGGAAAAGCCGTGTACGAAAACATTTGTGTAGTTTGTGTTGAACGATTCCGGGTCTACATCAACCTCGGGAATGTTCAGAGTCGGGAAAAAGAACATTATCACCGACATAAAGAACGCGATTATTTTTGCCATGGTTTATCCCTTCCTTTGTTGTCTATTTTTTTGAATTGCGCCGTGCAATTCAGTTTTTCGGGTCAATGCAGACATTTACGCCGTTTACGCTTATGGAAACATCCGCGCGTATGAGAATGTAATTGCTGCCGTCGATCATCTGTGTTTTTATAAGGTCGGAGCGGTCGGAGTTTATTTTAATGCTCACATCGGGCGTTTCAATATCGATCTGCTTCGTATTTACGAGGTTTACGGGAGATACGGCTGCGTCTGCACCGAAGCTCTCCTCAAAGCGTTCCTCGAAGGCCTCTATTTTTTCTGCGTCTACGCCGCATTTTTCGAGGACTCTGCCGATGGATTTTTTTGAAACAACGGGTGCTTCCTCCTCATTGTTTTCTTTGTTTTCCGTAATTTCGTCGCACACAGCGTCACGCACGGCAACGGCTACATCAAAGCTGCATGAGTCCGAAAGCGCTTCTTCGAGTACGGCGTTGAAGGTGTCCTTCTGCTCCTGCGCCGGCATCGGCACCGTGCCTTTCAGAAAATCGGTGACGAATTCCGAGTGATTATCGGAAAGATTTTTCGAGTACAAAAGCATATTATAGATGTTTGCGCTCCTGTCGTCGAAAGCGGGGAAAACGATTCCTATTTCCGGTGCGGAAATAATCGCATTTGCACCGAGCGTCTTGAATGCATTTTCGGAAGCTATGAAGCTGAGCGCCGCTTTGCTCTCTTTTATGGGGCAGGCACAGGCAAAGAAGTAATTGTACACCTCGGTCGAGGAGTCGGCTTTTTCACCGTCCGCTCCGTAATCGGGAATGTCGTACGCGTCCTGCGCAAGAAGAATTATGTAGGCGGAGGGCATTGTAAGATTCTCCGCCGTTTTCTCGAAAAATGACTGGATAAACGGTTCGCTCTCCGGTGTTTGTTTACGCATTTCCATGAGCATTTTATGCTCCTCGCCGTTCATTACCTGTTCAGTGGGGAAGCTGACATCAAGCAGATTCTTTCCGGCTGCACCCGAAAACGCTTTTCTCATGATTTTGAATATACCTTCGGCATCGTCCTGCGGAAGCATTGCAACATTCTGACGGAATGTGCTTACGAGCTCTTTTTTCTCATTGATAAATGCACCGTATATGAACGGTACAGCGCATTTATCCTTTCTTATTCTGCGGCGAAGCTCGCCGATTTCTTTATCAGTCATTTTTTCCTCCGTTTGCGGTTCAGATTATCTTAGATAATTATACCTCTTATTCCGCTGTGTTGTCAAATGTTAATTCAGCCGAGAGCGATATCGAGCAGCATCATGAGGGCAAAACCCGCACACGCCGAAATTGCCGCTTTGAGTGTTGTCCGTTTCTCTCCGAAGCACACCTCCGGAAGAAGCTCCCCGAACACCGTAAAGACCATCGCACCTGCCGCAAAAGACAACAGATACGGCAAGATCGGGAGCATATGGGAGGTAAACAGCAGTGTGAGAATTGCTCCGGCAGGCTCTACCGCCCCCGAGAGAACACCGAGAGCAAAGCTCTTTTTTCTCGATTTTCCGGCTGCATATGCCGGAAGAGAAACGACTGCTCCCTCGGGAATATTCTGTATCGCAATTCCCACGCACAGCGCAGCCGCCGCGGCCGTACTCACCGCATCGGATGCCCGGCAGCCGGCTATGGCTGCGCCTACCGCCATGCCCTCGGGAATGTTATGTACGGTGATTGCGAATATAAGCATAAATGTGCCGTTACTCTTTGTTTTGTTTTTCGAAGATGTGACCGCATCCGTTAAAAGCATAAAAATAACGCCCGTCAAAAAGCCGGAAATACACGGCAGCCACTCGGGTATCGACAGCTTTTCTGCAAGAGTGCAAGCCGGTATGAGCAGCGACCAAACGGCAGCTGCCGTCATTATTCCGGCAGAAAAGCCCGTAATGACCGCGTTCGTGCCGACTGTCGTTTTTCGTTTTCGTCCGAAAAGAGCTGTCGCGGCTGCACCGAGCGAGGTTCCGACAAACGGGAGCAGTATTCCGGCTGCAATTTCCGGCAAACCGATTGTCATATCAAATCATCTTTTTCCGATTTTTTTATGTATGTCAAACAGGCGTTTCCTTTGTATTTGTATTGCAAAAACCAGTGGTTCAATTGTATTCCTCCCGGAAAAAATTTTTTGTCCCCATGGTATCAGTTTAGAAAACTCCGCTTTTTTTGTTACAATTTTGTGATTCTTTTTGTGTTGACAACGGCTGAAAACATTGTATAATCTAATCAAAACAGCCGTTATGTAACATCAGATTGGAGATAGGTATAATGCCCCCGAAGCCAAAGTTTTCAAAAAACGAAATAATTCGGTCTGCGCTCGATCTTGTCCGCGAAAAAGGACCGGAATCGCTGACGGCGCGTGAAGTCGGCAAGCGGCTCGGTGTTTCGTCCTCGCCCATCTTTACCTTTTTCAAAGACATGGATGAGCTTAAAAACGCAGTAAAGGTGAGCGCAAAAGAGAAGTTTGACGAGTATATGCTTGTTGCCGAAAACTTTTATCCGTCGTACAAAAAGAGAGGGATGCAGTTCGTCCGTTTTGCCGGTGAGGAGCCGCAGCTGTTTAAGCTGCTGTTTATGGAAAAAGGAAACGGCGACAAAAGCTTTGATATCGCAATAGAATACATTCCGTTCGGGAAACAGGATGATATCAATATTATAAAACGCGACTATGCCGCAAACGACGAGCAGGCGCTTCGTCTTTTCGACCAGATGTGGATATACACATACGGTCTGTGCGTTCTCACAGCCACCGGTGTTTGCAGCTTTTCGGAAAAAGAAACTGCGCAGCGACTCGGTGAAATATTCAGAGGAATGGTGGAGGTTATCCACTCCGACCCTAATTGGAAGATGGGAATTTTACCCATGGAAAATACCGACGAAGGACTTGACCAAACAAAAAAGCAAAGCCCGAAGTTCAATAAGCAATAAAAGAAATTTAATACGGAAAGAGAGAAATCAGTAATGCTTGAAATCAGTCATCTCACAAAAACTTACGGCGACAAAAAAGCGGTTGACGACCTGTCGCTCAAAATCGAACCCGGCGAAATATACGGTTTTATCGGTCACAACGGAGCGGGAAAAACAACCACGCTCAAATCGGTCGTGGGTATTCTGAAATTCGACGGCGGCGAAATAAAGATAAACGGACTGTCGGTTGCCGAAAACGCCATTGAGTGCAAAAAGCTCCTCGCGTATATCCCCGATAACCCCGATCTGTACGATTTTATGACGGGAATCCAGTATCTTAACTTTATAGGCGACATTTTCGGGGTTGACCAGCAGACGAGAAAAGAGCGTATTCAGAAGTACGGTGATATGTTTGAAATATCGAACGACCTTGCTCAGCCTATCTCCGCGCTCTCTCACGGAATGAAGCAGAAGGTCGCCATTATTTCCGCATGGCTTCACGACCCGAAGCTCATAATCATGGATGAACCCTTTGTCGGACTCGACCCGAAAGCGTCATTCCTCCTCAAAGAGATGATGCACGAAGCCGTAAAGTCCGGCGCGGCAATTTTCTTTTCGACCCATGTCCTCGAAGTAGCCGAAAAGCTGTGCGACAAAATAGCCATAATAAAGAACGGAAAGCTTATCAAATGCGGCACCACGGAAGAAGTTAAAGGTGACGAAAGCCTTGAAAGCGTTTTCCTTGAATTGGAGGGAGAATAATGCTCAAAACGCTGTTGAAAAAGCAGTTCTTCGAATGGGGACGAACTTTTTTCTACGATGAGAAGAAAAAGAAAAGCCGCTCGAAAGGGGCAACAATTGCTTATATTGCTCTGTATGTCCTTTTGATTGTGGGGCTGCTCGGCGGAATGTTTACGGTGCTTGCGAATTCGCTTTGCCTTCCGCTTTATGCTGCCGGAGTCGGCTGGCTCTACTTTGTTATCACGGGGCTTCTCGGAATTGCTCTCGGAACCTTCGGAAGCGTTTTTAATACCTTTGCAACGCTCTATACGGCAAAGGACAACGACCTTCTTCTCTCCATGCCCATCCCGGAAAAGTATATAGTTATCAGCCGGCTTTCCACCGTTTATATACTCGGAACGCTTTTCGCTACCGTTGCTACACTTCCGGCTGTTATTATTCATCTCGTTCAGGTGAAGTGTTCGGCGCTTTCGGTGATCGGCGGAATACTTTTTATGCTCGTTGTTTCGCTTATCGTTCTTGTGCTGTCGTGTTTACTCGGGTATTTTGTGGCAAAGATATCCGTAAAACTGAAAAACAAGAGCTTTATTACAGTTGCCGCGTCGCTGCTGTTTTTCGGAGTGTACTACTTTATCTCATTTAAGTCGAACGAGATAATACAGAACATAATCGCAAATGCTGCCGAGATAGGCGAAAAGATAGAAGGCTCGGCGTATTTCCTTTGCTTTTTCGGAAAAATGGGCGATGGAAATGCTGTTTCGTTTGCCGTCTGCACGCTTGTATCACTTGCTGCGGCTGTGCTTACCTGTGCGATGATTGCACGCTCTTTCCGGAAAATTGCCACCGCTTCTCATGCGCAGTCGAAGGCAAAACGCCGTGCGGACGACATAAAGACCTCCGGCGTCGGTGCTGCGCTTTTCGGAAAAGAAATGAAACGCTTCACTTCAAGTCCCAACTATATGCTCAACTGCGGCTTCGGAGTTGTGTTTATTGCCGCGGCGGCAGTGTTCCTCGCGGTAAAGCCGGATATGCTTTTAGAGCTTTTTGAGGACGCACTCGGCTTTGACAGATCGGCAACTGTTCTTTTTACCTCGCTTATTCTGTGCCTTTTGTCAATGATGAACGACAGTGCGACAGCTTCGGTATCGCTCGAAGGCAAAAGCATTTGGGTGCTGCAATCGCTCCCGGTGGACGCAAAAAAAGTCCTCCATGCAAAAATGGCTGTGCAGCTTGTTATTACCTGCGTACCGCTTCTTATATGCTCCGTTGTCGCGGCAATTGTTCTGCGTGCCGGAGCGGCAGCATTTATTCTGATGATCATTCTGCCGCAGACATTTGCGTTTATTACGGCGTGCTTTGATCTTATCGTCAACATAAGGAATCCCATTCTCGATTGGACGAATGAAATCGTTCCCCTCAAACAGAGCATGAGTGTTGTCGTCGCTTTGCTTGTGTCGTTTTTGTATACCGCTGCTTTTTCGGTAGGCGGCTACTTTGCGGTCAGGGTAATTGCCCCCGAAATTTTCATGGCTGCTTTTTCTGCCGTGAACTGTGTAGTAAGCGTGCTTCTTTTGAAGTGGATAAACACAAAAGGGGCAAGGATATATTCGGAGCTTTAATTCTTAGTCAGGAGGAATCACAATGAAAAAATCAACAAAAATTATTGCCGGTGTTGCTTTGATAGCCGTCGGGGTACTCTATGCACTTAAAGTCCTCAATTTATTCGACTTTAATGCGTTTTTCAAGGGCTGGTGGACGGTGTTCATTATCGTTCCGTCGGTAGTCGGACTGATTAACGACAGAGATAAAACAGGCGCCTGCATCGGACTTGCCGCCGGTGTTCTGCTGCTTCTTGCCGCGCGCGGCATTTTGGAGTACGGCATAATTTGGAAGCTTGCCGTGCCGCTTATTCTCGCCGTCATCGGAATCAAGCTTATTGTCGGCGGAGTGCGCTCAAATAAGAGCTATGTTATTTCTGAGCAGATGAAACAGGAGGGCAAAACTCCCCGTCAGGGCTACGCCGCTTTTTCCGGCTCAAAAATCAACTATGCGGGTGAGGTCTTTGAAGGAGCGGAGCTTAACGCTGTTTTCGGCGGAATCGATTGCGACCTGCGCGGTGCGTTATTCAATTCCGACTGCGTTATAAATGCAACTGCCGTTTTCGGCGGGATAGACATTTTCGTTCCCGACAATATAAATGTAAAGGTCAATTCGAATTCGCTGTTCGGCGGTGCTTCGGACAAGCGTGTGAACAGGACCTTTAACAATCAGTATACACTTTATGTTAACGCGACCGGCTTGTTCGGGGGAGTAGATGTAAAATGACGACCTTTCAGAAGCTGATAAAGATTGCGGCGCTGGTTTTTGCCGTTTTTCTCGCAGTATCGATAATAACGGGTATCGTCGGCGGCGTATTTACCGCCGGAATGGTAATATCAAAGGTCTGCGATAAAATAGACGAAAAAAATAACCCCTATAAATCGGCGGACGCTGTCGAGTGGCATTCGAAAAAGCTCAGCGGCAGCTTTGACGAGATAGACTGCGACCTCAGGTTCTCCGATCTCGACATTAAAATCGGAGACGGGTTCGAAGTCAGATATCAGAACCCGAAGCTGTCGGTCAAAACGGACGGCTCCGCCATAAAAATAGACGAACCGGACGGTCTTTCTCCGCACAGCTTTTCGTATGACATCGAAGTAATTGTCCCGGATGGAACGGAGCTTGAAAAGATATCCGTTTTCTCATCGGCAGGCGGAATTTCGGCTGATTCCGTTAAAACACAGTACCTCGATGTCGACTGTGACGCAGGTTCATTCTCGGCATCCGCCGTTTTCGTTGCAAAAACGGCGAAGGTGGAGCTTGACGCCGGAAGCATTACCGTCAAGTCCGGCTCTTTCGGCAAAATCGAAGGAAGTGTTTCCGCCGGTACGATTACCTTTACCGGCGAAGTGACCGAAAAAGGCGAATTTTCGAGCGATGCAGGCAGCATTTATGTGACGCTCTGCGGCAATAGGGACAGTTATCATGTTGATGCGGAAAGCAGTTTCAGCAGTGTGACGATCGACGGCAGAAAAACGGAAAGACGGTCAGAAACGGGCTTCGGAGATGTCGATATCGAAATTGACGCGAGCGCCGGACGCATTGAAGTAGGCTTTGACGGGAGATAAATTGTATGTATAAGCTGTACATTGTAGAGGACGATGCCGGTATTGCCTCCGGCATATGTGAGCAGGTAACGAAATGGGACATAAAGGGATACGCCGTTTCCAACTTCCGTAATATCATCGGCGAGTTTTCTGAGATAAAGCCCGATATTGTGCTGCTCGATGTTTCACTCCCGTTTTTTAACGGCTTTCACTGGTGTTCCGAAATACGGCGCGTTTCAAAAGTTCCTATCATTTTTATTTCGTCGGCTTCCGACAACATGAACATGGTCATGGCTATGAATATGGGTGCGGACGATTTTGTGGCAAAACCATTTGATATAAATGTCCTTACCGCCAAAATTCTGGCTGTGCTGCGCCGCACTTATGATTATTCCGAGGGAATAACCATTATCGAACACCGCGGAGCAGTTCTCAATATGAGTGACAATTCGCTTGTTTATAACGGCGAAACCGTTCCGCTAACCAAAAACGAGTACAGGATACTTCTGACGCTCATGGAGGATCGCGGAAAGGTAGTAAGCCGTGAAAAATTGATGGAAAAACTTTGGGCAACCGATACTTTTGTTGACGAAAATACCCTTACCGTCAATGTGAACCGACTCAGAAAGAAGCTTGATTCATACGGACTTGAAGGCTTTATCACGACAAAAGTCGGCGTAGGATATCTGATCTCCACAGAGGAATGACATGAAATTTTTAAGAAACTATTTTAAGCAGCGCTTTGGCGTTATTGTTATTATGCTGCTTTTTGCCGGCGTTTTTGCGCTTGTGTTTGCTCTTTTCTCTCTGCCCATGAAAGCGGTGTATTATCCGTTTCTCGTGTGCGGTGTTATGGGCGTTGGTATCCTTGCCGCCGATATGGCAAGAGTGTACAAAAAACACCGCAGTCTTGAAGAGATAAAGCGCAACGGCGCACAGTCGCTTCGGCTTCCCGAAGTCTGTTCGACAGTCGTTGAAAAGGATATGTCTGAAATAATCAAGGCACTTTGCAGCGAATTCAGCGAAGAAAAATGCGAATATGACGAGTCGCGCAGAAAAGCGTCCGAGTATTATACCCTGTGGGCGCATCAGATAAAAACTCCGATATCATCAATGTATCTTATGCTCTACTCGGAGGATACGCCCATGTCGCGTATGCTTCTGTCGGATTTGTCGCGCATTGACAGATATGTCGGAATGGCTCTTACATATCTTAAACTCGATTCGGACGGCTCCGACTATGTTCTCAAACGCCATTCGCTTGATAAACTCATAAAGAAAAGCGTAAAGAGCTTTTCGTCCGAGTTTATTCTCCGCAAGCTCTCACTTACATACGACGGCACGGAAAAAAGTCTTATAACCGACGAAAAGTGGTTTTGCTTTGTGCTTGAACAGCTGCTGTCGAATGCTTTGAAATACACTCCGAGCGGCGGAATAACAATAAGCATCGGCGACGATAACATTCTTTGTATCGCCGACACCGGAATAGGCATCGCGCCAGAGGACTTGCCGCGCATTTTCGAACACGGCTATACCGGAGAAAACGGCAGAAAAAACAGTTCCGCCAGCGGAATAGGGCTTTATCTTTGCAGAAGAATATGCGATAACCTCGGAATAAAGCTCTCCGCAGCCAGTGAACCGGATGTCGGAACAAAAGTTTACCTCGACCTTACGCAATACGATCTGAAAACAGAATAGAATCTTACAATTTTGTAAGACGGCGGACGGGAAATGTAAGCCACTTGAATGGCAGCGCGTTTCCCGTCCTGTTATAATAGCTCTCGTAAACAGAAGACCGGCAGGACAAAAACGAAACGGTGCCGGACTTTTCAAGGAGGAAACAACCATGAGTTATCTCGAAGTAAAAGGACTTAAAAAGATTTATGCCGGCAGAGGCGGTGCGAACTCCGTCGAAGCCTTGAAAAATGTGAACTTCAATGTTGAACAGAGCGAATTCGTAGCGATAATGGGCGAGTCCGGAAGCGGAAAAACAACACTTCTGAATATTCTCGCGGCGATAGATAAGCCGACCTCGGGAAGCGTAACGCTTGACGGTATCGATTTTTCGACCGTAAAAGAAAACGATACCGCCGCTTTCAGACGCGACAATCTCGGCTTCGTATTTCAGGAGTTTAACCTCCTTGATACCTTCACACTTGAAGACAATATCTTTCTTCCGCTCGTTCTTGCCGGTAAGAGCTACCGCGAAATGAGCATTCGTCTTAAACCGATCGCAGCGCGGCTCGGAATTGAAGAGCTTCTCAAAAAGTACCCCTATGAGGTTTCGGGCGGTCAGAAGCAGCGTGCAGCCGTTGCGAGAGCGGTCATAACCGACCCGAAGCTTATTCTTGCCGACGAACCGACCGGTGCACTCGACTCGAAATCCTCGGATGAGCTTCTCCGTCTGTTTACAGAGATAAACGCGGACGGGCACACAGTGATCATGGTCACTCACTCCGTTAAAGCGGCAAGCGTTGCAAACCGCGTCCTGTTCATAAAGGACGGCGAGGTTTTCCATCAGCTTTACCGCGGAGCCGATTCAAACGAACAGTTCTATCAGAAGATATCCGACACGCTTACACTTCTTGCAACGGGAGGCGATGAGTGATGAACGCCTCTTTTTATCCTAAGCTTGCCTTTGACGGCATGAAAAAGAACAGCCGTCTGTATATTCCGTACATTCTGACCTGCGTCGGAATGGTCACGATGCACTATATCGCTTCTTTTTTGCAGTATTCGGACAGTATTAAGTTCATGCCGGGCGCGGAAACAATTTCCGTCTGTATGATGCTCGGCAGCAGAGTTATCGCGGTTTTTGCCTGCCTGTTTCTCTTTTACACGAATTCGTTTTTGATGAAGCGCCGTAAAAAGGAATTCGGCCTTTACAGTGTTCTCGGTATGAACCGAAAAAATATATCATACCTTCTTCTGCTCGAAAACCTTTTCGTGTTCGCGGTTTCTGTTTTGTTCGGCTGTATTTTCGGAATTGTGTTTTCAAAGCTTGCCGAAGCGGGGCTTGTTAAAATAATCGGCGGAGATATCTCGTATTCCTTCTCCGTTTCGTTTGAAAGCCTCGGCGTAACGATTGTGTCGTTTGCGGTCATTTTCGTCCTTCTTTTTCTCAACTCGTTTCGTCAGATTAAATTTGCGGATACGGTTTCGCTTCTTAAAAGCGAAAACAAAGGCGAAAAGGCTCCCAAGGCGAACTGGGTGCTCGGTATTCTCGGCTTCGCCGGGCTTGCGGTATGCTACTATATCGCAGTTACGATAAACGACCCTCTCTCGGCGCTCACAGTATTTTTCGGCGATGTTATAGGCGTAATTATTGCGACCTATCTTCTCTTTATCTCCGGTTCGGTTCTTATATGCAAGCTTTTGCAGAACAGCAAAAAATACTATTATAAACCCAATCATTTTGTATCGGTTTCGTCAATGACTTACAGAATGAAAAGAAACGGTGCCGGACTTGCTTCTATCTGTATTTTGGCGACAATGGTTCTTGTCATGATCTCGTCCGCCTCCTGCCTTTTCGTAGGTGCGGAGGATGCTCTCAGAACAAGATACCCGAGAGAAATTAACACGGAATTTGCTCTGAGCGGCATTAACGCCATAGAGGACAGCGAAATAGACAAGCTGCGCGATGCCGTAATCGCCACGGCAAAGGAAAAAGGCGCCGAAATCAACAATGTTGCCGAAATGCGTTCGGTAAAGATCGCGTCGCTTATCGACGGTAACAATATATATACAAATCCGGATACTCTTAACGGGTACTCCTCCGATATGCTCGCCCAGTCGGATAAAACCTGCCTGGTTTATGTCGTTCCCGTATCGGACTACAACAGATTTACCGGCAAAAACATAACTCTTTCCGATAACGAATGTCTTGTGGCGGCTTACAGACGAAAGCTGGATGTAAGCGAATTGCATTTTGAGAACGGGTATAAATTATCCGTCAGACAGCAGGTAACAGACTTTGACCCCAACGGCGACATGACAATGGATGTACTTCCGAGTGCGCTTTTGTTTGTAAACGATGTTTCGCAGTTTGTTAAAGCAGCCGATTATTACGAGGAGGAAAGCAGTGAACGCGTGGTTTCTTTCAGGTGGAGCTATTCTTTTGACACAAACCTGCGCGACGAGCAGCAGCTTGCGGTCGAGGACGCTCTCGCTGAAAAAATGGTCGAGGACGGTATGAAAAACGATTACTCATATGTGAGATGCACCATCGAGTCGCGTACTGCCAACAGAAATGATTTTTACGCAACCTACGGTTCGGTCCTGTTTATAGGAATAATGCTCAGCATCGTCTTTATCGCCGCAGCAGTCCTTATAATATACTACAAACAGATTTCGGAAGGATACGAGGACGCAGCCCGTTTCACGATTATGAAGAATGTCGGTATGACCTCGCGCGAAATAAGAAAGAACATCAACTCGCAGCTTATCTCCGTTTTCTGCTTTCCGCTTCTCGCAGCCGGAATACACCTTGCGTTCGCGTTCCCGATAATAAATAAGCTGCTGGCGCTGTTCAACATCCGCAATGTTATGCTGTTTGCACAGACGACTGTTATAAGCTTCATCGGATTTGCGGTCATTTACGCCATAGCTTACAAAATAACCTCCAATGCCTACTACAAAATAGTTAGCGGTGCGAGTACAGACTGAACAGAAAAAGCAATACAGCCTGAAAGGCAAAGCACGGCGCTTTGAATAATGCCCGTAAAAAAATTGATTTAACCCGAATTTTTTGATATTCCACAAAACAGTGCTTTCGGAATGAACCCCGGGAGCGTTGTTTTTTTTTCTCTGAAAATTGTCATTATTTGTTATGTGATTGATATTGAAAACAGTTTTTATTTATGATACAATAATATGAAGAATTTTTTTCGGAGAAACGCTTTGATTGATATTCATTCCCACATAATACCGAATATTGACGACGGAGCTGCATCATTCGCGTTCCGTTCGCGCCCGATAATTCGATATCATTTTCCGCAACGGTGAAAAAGACGGTTCCGGTCTTGTCCGGCTTCGCGCTTATAATAATTGTATTTCTCTCGGTTATGGGGGATACCGTAAAAACCGAGGACGCAGTCAAGGACGCACTTCTTCTTGATGTTTTTTTTACGATGTACCATGAGAGAAAAAATAAAACGCTGAAATCGTTTTTCGGTAAAAAGAACAAATTTCCCCAAGTCTGAAAGACCGATTATTCATATGGCGGCTTTATCGGTGTTTAAGGGTCGGTTTATTTGCTTTGAATATTTTTGCGGTCTGCGGCGAGTTTTCCGTCTGGTGTTTTGTATGCCGGAAAATTTTTCACGGAATGATTTCTTATCCCATGAAAAACGGGGCTGTAAAAACGAGTTTTTACAGCCCCGGCGGATATTTTTGTTATTTATTATTCAAGAATGTTTGATGTTATATAGTCTATTCCGTTCTTTATAAGGTACTCGGCAGCACTCTTGTCGTTGCAGGTCCAGCAGTTAATTTTTACGCCGGCTTTGTGAAGCGTCCTCATGTTTTCTGCCGTAAGCTCCGTATAGAGAATGTCAAGGTCGAAGTCATGCTTTGAAAGCGTTTCGGGCAGGCTGTCGTCATATTTGTCCGTCAAAAACTGCACGGTAGTTGCCGGACGCAGCTCTCTGAGTCTTACAAGGTTTTCGAAGCAGAAGGAAATGAAAACCATTTTATCGAAGTATTCGCACTCGTCGATTTCGGCGCAAATGGCGGCGATCTCCTCAGAGGTGAATTCGTTTTTGAGTTCGAGCACGGCTGTTTTTTCATATCTCTTGCAGGTATTTATGTATTCTTTGAGAGTGGGTATTCGCAGCTCGGGGCGGCTCTCGTCACCGTCGGCAGTGTGCAGCTTCAAGGCTCTCAGCGAGTCAAACGGAGTTTCCTCAACGCGTACATCTTCGGCGCAAAGACGACCGGTGGTGTCGTCATGGAACACTACGAATTTTCCGTCGGAGGTCTTGTGAACATCCGTTTCTATGCCGTAATGGCTCCTGTTGCCGGCGGCGATAAATGCCGTATTCGTGTTTTCAAGCTCGATGCCGCTGAGTCCTCTGTGGGCTATCATGAGCGTTTTGCCCGATTGAACCTTTATTGTATCCATTGCTTTCGCATCTCCTTAATGTTTTTCTTGAAGCTTTTGCTTCATCTGCATTATAAACCGGACGGCGGTTTTTTGCAATATGCCGATCAAATTTTTTATAGGTGTTACCATGGTTAAAAACAAAGACAGAATTTTAGAAACTGCATATTATGTCTGCTGCCTGTTTTTTACATTTACGGCAGTCTGTGAAATTCCGTTCGCGGTCTTTTGGGGACCGGTCTTTATGTTCGCGGCGTTTATTGTGTATAAGCGCTATACCGGCTCAAAGCTGTATTATGACACTTCTTTTATATGGTTCGCGATCTTTACCGTTTTGTACAGTTTTTCCGTGCTTGACGTTTCGGACGATATTTACTATCAGATTTATGTCTATTTGCAGGCGCTTATCATGTTTTTTATCGGCTGCAACGCCTTCGACGATAAAGCTCCCGACGAAAAACGCCGTCTGCTCGAAAAATACTTTATTGTTATAAGTGTAATGTATGTCCTTTACACGGCTCTTACACTTTATAACTATTTTGCCAACACGCCGCACGACCTTGAAGTACGCTTCTACTATTCGTTCTGGTACGGCGAGCTTGTCGTAAAACCGGCAACGGTTGTCGTCATGATGCTTGTTATCCCCATGACGGTCGGACTGTATTCGATTTTCTTCATGAAAGCTCCGTATAAGATATTGGGCGCTTTGTTTGATATTGCCGCACTTGCGTTCAGCTTTTGGAGCGGTTCGCGCACGATTCTTTTCTTCTTCCCGTTTTTACTGCTCGGGACGGTTATTACATACTTCGTTTTTGTAAAAAAGAATCGAAAAGCCGCCGTTATAATTTCGCTGAGTATTGCGGTGCTGTGCGCCGCTGCCGTGATATGTGCCGTCGTTTTCAAGGACAAAATTTACGAAAAATTCCATGAATACGGCTTCTATCGCATTTTTCACGAGGGCTTTGTAAGCTCGCAGCGAAATCAGTATGCGCTGAATGTATTGAAGGACTTTTCAATTTTCTACATGGGCGGCGGAAAGCACTCCGCAGAGCTGGGCACACCGCACAACATTTGGCTGTATCTGTATGATCATGGCGGATTTATCCCGTTTTTCGTCTACTGCGGTTTCACGGTCGTTATGGTTAAAAACGGTATCAAAATGCTGTTTTCGAAAAAAGTGGAAACGCAAATGAAATTTTTTGTGTTTATAATATTTGCCGTTATTCTTTTGGAGTATTTCCTCGAACCTTTTATTCTTCCGCTTCCGTCTTTCTATATAATCGGACTTTTCCTTATGGGCGTCATGACGGCGGAGGCAAGGCGTGAGCCTCGCAAAGCAAAGAAATTTACAATACGCAAAAAGCAAAAGCCGGAATCATAAAAAGCGGCGCTGTCGTGTAAGCACGGGTTTTTTTCCCGCAGCTTATCGCGGCAGCGCTGTTTATTTTTGTAAACAACCGAAAAAATGAGATTTTTTCGAAATTATAACGATTTTTATTGATTATTCTATATGTGGTATGATATTCTGTATATGGAATAAAAAGGGAGATGAGCAACACGGAACAGAAATTTTCGGCACCTGCCGTTGAAAAAATGCTTTCCATAATCGAACTTTTGGCTGACTCCGGCGGCGGCTATTCTCTGAATGAGATCTCGCGCCTTACAAACAGTCCCGTTAACACCGTATACCGTATCTGCGGCGTACTCCGCGAGCACGGTTATCTTGAAGCCGATGCAAAAAGCGGTTTTTATGCTATCGGGAGCAAGTTCTACAAAATAGGAAAAGCAGCCGAACGCAGAATGACCGTGAATAATGTTGCCCGTCCTTTCCTTGAAAGATTGATGCGCGAAACCGGCGAATCGGTTCAGCTTATCACGCTCGGCGGCGATAAGGCGGTGATATGCGATCAGGTAGAAACGGACGAACCCATAAGAATCCATGTCGAAACCTGTTCGGTGATTTATCCGCACTGTTCGGCTGCGGCAAAGTGTATTCTTGCATTTTTGCTGCCGGAGGAGCTTGATATGGCGGTGAGCGGCGGACTTGTTAGACTGACCGAGAATACGATCACGGACGAAACGGCGCTCCGGAGAGAGCTTTGTACGATACGCCACGATATGTATTCCGTAGACAGGGAGGAGTATATGCGCGGCCTGCGCTGCGTGGGCGCTCCTGTTTTCGCTGCCGACTGCAAATGCATTGCAGGCATAGATGTAATGTATCCGGTCTATCGCGTTGATTCGGAAAAGGAAAAAGAGTTTATTCCGCTTGTGATGAGAGCCGCACAGGATATTTCGGCTGCTCTCGGCTTTGAAAAATAAACTTAAAGAGAGGTTTTTACAATGAAAAGAGTTCTTATAACGGGTGCGACAAACGGTTACGGTCTTGAAACGGCAAAGCTGTTCAAGGAAAAAGGCTACACGGTAATTATCGCTTCGAGAAATCCCGAAAAAGTAAGCGCCTGCGTTGAGAAATACGGTTTTGATAAGGGCTATACGCTTGATGTTACAGATTATGATCGCTGGGAAGAAGTCCGCGATGAGATCGTAAAGGATTTCGGCGGAATAGATATCCTCGTCAATAATGCCGGTGCGGGAATCAGCATTGTTGATACGGTCGACCAGACAAAAGAAAATATCGACAAGATAATTGCGCTCAATCTTACAAGCGCGATTTACGGCTCGAAAATATTTGCTCCCATTATGAAAGAGCAGAAGGACGGCGTTATAGTTAACATTTCTTCTATCTGCGCTCGTCATCAGTGGGCAGCATGGACTGTTTACGGCTGCGCAAAGGCGGGACTTCTCAGCTTTTCAAAGGGCTTGTATGCAGAGTTAAGACCTTACGGTGTAAGAGTCAGCTGCGTAATGCCCGGTCAGGCAAGCACCGGTTTCCAGCATAATTCCGGCATAGGCGAGGTTGAGGAATCGCTTAAAGCGACCGACATCGCAAATGCAGTTTACTATTGTGCGAGCCAGCCCGACAAGGTGGTTATTGAAGAAGTTACCGTTTGGGGTACATCACAGGATGTTCAGCCCCTGTAAAGAGAAAAAGGAGGCGCTGTTATGATAAAGATAAATGAGATTGAACCGTTCGCCTGCGGTTATCTCAACGCAGAAATTGACGACGCGGAGTACCGTATCGCGTGCGGACTTCGCGAGATGGCAAAATATATTCCGATTCGGCTTGATAAGGATTCCTTCTTTGCGGCTGTTGCCGTTCCCTCCGAGCTTCCTTTCGCTATTACATATAAGTTCGGACGCGGTATCTTTGTCCGTGATGATGTCGTCGAAAAGCGAAAAGAGGAATACGCGTCTTTGGAGGATGAAATAGAAAAAATCGCTTCCGCAATGCGCCCGATTGATACCGAGAAAATGATTTACGACAGCTTTACCGACCATGAGAATAAGCTGTGCGCAAGAGTTCCTCTCGACGGGAAGTATATCAAGACCTGCTGGGGCGGCACATGGGGCGGTCACAGCAATCCCGACTACCGTATGGTGCTTCGCTTGGGTACAAGCGGAATGCGTGAAAAAATTGCGGTGTACAGAAAGCAGAATGCCGGTAACGATGTGTTCTACGATTCGCTTGAAATTGCGCTTGACGCGCTGGATATTATCGGCAAACGCGCACATGACCTTGCAGTCGAGTGCGGAAATAGCCGCCTTGCGGAGGCATATTCCAATATTCCGTTCAACAGCCCCCGAAATTTCTTTGAGGCTTGTCAGATGTTCAAAACGGTATTCGAGTTCGACGGAATAGATTCTCCCGGCAGATTCGATTATACGATGGACGACTACTGCAAGGACTCGACCCATGAGGAACGCATGGCGTGCCTTAGAGAATTGTGGCAGTTTTTCAAAGCCACGCGAACATGGAATCTGTGCCTCGGCGGCAGCGATGAAAACGGAAATTACTTCATGAACGAGCTTACTCTCGAAGTGCTTGAAGTCGCGAGAGAATATAAGTACGACACACCGAACATCACCCTCAGAGTCAGCACGGCGACTCCCGATATCGTTTGGCGCAGTGCTGCCGAAACGCTTGCCACCGGTATAGGTATGCCGGCAATTTACAACGACGAGTGTGTTTGTCCCGCGCTTGAAAAGCTCGGTATCAAGCCGTCCGATTCGCACAATTACTGCATGAACGGCTGCAATCAGATCGATATATTCGGCAAGTCGCACATGGGACTTGAAGACGGCGAAGTCTGTTTGGCAAAGTGCCTTGATTTCGTTCTTCATAACGGCAGATGCGGTCTGTCGGGCGAGATGCTCGGTATTGAAACAGGTACGCCCGAAGAGCTTGACACATATGAAAAGTTTTTTGACGCATATAAGCGTCAGGTGGAATACATTACCGACTGTGCTATTGCGATGTCCGATAAGGCACAGAGAATTTATGCAAAGTACGCTCCGAACCCTCTCCGTTCGAATACGATTGAGGGCTGCGTTGAGTCGGCGCGCGACTACAAAAACGGCGGACCTGTCTACAATCACGGTCAGATTCTGACGGAGGGCATTGCCGACACGGCCGATTCGCTTACTGCCGTCAAGCACTTTGTGTACGACACGAAAAAGTATACCTTGGCTGAGCTTATTAAGGCTATTGATGATGATTTTGTCGGTCACGACGAGCTTTATCATGATTTCTCAACATACGATAAGTTCGGAAACGACAAGGAAGAACCCGACTCGATATGCGCCGCAATTATAGATCACTTCTATTCGTATCTGCAAACCAAGCGCACATTCAGGGGCGGTATATACGGCGGCGGTTGCAGCACCTTCGGCCGTGCAGCCTTCTACGGCTCGGGTACGGGCGCGCTCCCGAACGGAAAACATAAGGAGGATGACCTTCTCGCCGACAGTATCGGTGCTGTTCCCGGCTGCGACACAAACGGACCTACCGCGCTGCTCAACTCTGTCACGAAGCAGCCGCAGAATCTTGCCGTAAGCGGAAATGTACTGAACATGAAGTTCACGAAAGAGCTTTTCGGTCAGGAAAAAGGGCAGCTCGGCTTCATCGCTCTCGCAAAAACATACTTCAAAAAGGGCGGTCAGCAGCTTTCCGTTTCCGTCGTATCCACAGAGGAGCTTCGTGACGCGCAGCTCCACCCGGAAAAGCACGGGGATCTTATTGTCAGAGTAGGCGGGTATTCCGACTATTTTGTAAGGCTGTCAAAAGGTCTGCAAAATAACATTATCACCAGAACGGAGATTGCACCGTGAACCCGACTCTGAAAAAAGGCGTTGAAGGTTTAATCTTTTCAATTCAGCGGTATTCTCTGCATGACGGACCGGGAATAAGGACAATAGTTTTTTTCAAGGGCTGCAATCTGCGCTGCCTTTGGTGTCACAATCCCGAATCCCAGTCCGCCGTGCCGGAATTGATGATTTACCCCGATAAGTGCAGAAGCTGCGGTGCTTGTACTGCGTTTTGTTCAAAAGCGTTTACGGATGCGTGCAGTAAGTGCGGAAGCTGTGCTTCCGTCTGTCGATACGGTGCGCGCGATAAATGCGGCAGAAAAGAAAACGCGGACGATGTATTTGATGTTATACTCAAAGACCGCGATTACTACGAGGTTTCCGGGGGCGGAGTGACGCTCAGCGGCGGAGAACCGCTGCTGCAACCGGAATTTTCCGTATCGCTTCTCGAAAAATGCCGCGAAAACGGTATTCATACGGCTGTCGAAACCGCCGGTAATGTACCGAGCGAAACGCTTGAACGAATCATGCCGCTTACAGACCTTTTTCTTTACGACATTAAGTGTATTGACACGGAGCTTCATAAAAGCCTTACCGGTGTATCGAACGATTTGATTTTGAGTAACTCCCGCCTGCTGAAAAACGGCGGCGCGGAGGTCATATTCAGAATGCCGGTCGTGCCGGGTTTCAATGACAGTGAAATAGGTGCGGTGTCGGAATTTGTCGGGAACGGAAAGTTGGAGCTTATGCCGTATCACAATATCTGTTCCGCAAAATATAACGCACTCGGCAGAGAATTTAAAACACGAAAAGCGGATGTTCCGTCTGACGATTTTATTAGAAGACTTGCGCAAGAGTACCCTAATGTGATAAACCGACTGTAATTTTTATTACGGAGGTATCGGTATGGAGTATTTCAAAGAGTTTGAAGTAAAGGTTGAAACCGAGTGTGTTATAAGAAGCTGTAACGAGTGTGACGGTAACGATGTCCTTGAAGTCCTCGGCACCGCTCATAGGGAAACGGACTTCCCGCTCACTTATCCCGGAGAATAGACTTTTACGACGGAGCATCGTCTGATCTGTATATTTGAGTCTTTGACAGACCGTGAAAAAACGGCTGCTTTCCGATTATTTTTCGGAATGCGGCCGTTAAATTTTTACCCTCCCGCTCATCGCCGTCGGCTTTTGCGGGAGGGTAATTTTGTTTTATGGTATTTGATGACGACCGGAAATGGTTGTTATCTAAACATGACAAGGAGGAAACCTGCCGCAACAGCGGAGCCTATAACACCTGCGACATTCGGTCCCATGGCGTGCATGAGAAGGAAATTTGTAGGGTTATACTTTCTGCCTTCGACCTGAGCTACACGGGCAGCCATAGGAACTGCCGAAACGCCTGCCGCACCGATAAGGGGATTGATCTTTCCGCCGGTGATTCTGTAAAGGATCTTGCCGATGAGAACGCCGCCTGCGGTGGAGAATGCGAATGCGATAAGTCCGAGAGCAACGATTTCGATAGTCTGAATTTTGAGGAAATCCTGTCCGTTAGCCGTAGCACCGACGCAGACGCCGAGCATAATGGTAACGATATTCATAAGTGCATTCTGTGCAGTATCGGAAAGTCTGTCGGTAACTCCGCACTCCTTGAACAGGTTGCCGAGCATGAGCATACCGAGAAGCGGTACAACCGAGGGGAGAAGCAAAGCGATGAAAACAAGAACTGCAATGGGGAAGATGATCTTCTCGGTTTTTGAAACCTGACGAAGCTGAGTCATCTTTACCTCGCGCTCTTTTTTCGTCGTGAGCAGCTTCATGATGGGCGGCTGGATTATGGGGATAAGTGCCATGTACGAGTAAGCCGCCAAAGCGATTGGCGCCAATAATTCAGGTGCGAGCTTTGACGCGAGGAATATTGCCGTAGGTCCGTCTGCGCCGCCGATAATGGCGATAGCAGCAGCCTGTTCGGGGGTGAAAGCCCATCCTTCGTTTATTTTTCCGAGGGCAAGGGCAACGATAAACGCTATATAGATACCGAGCTGAGCGGCAGCGCCGAGGATAAGCGAAACGGGGTTTGCAAGCATGGGGCCGAAGTCGGTCATTGCGCCGACGCCCATGAATATAAGGCACGGGAAGATACTCGATTTAACGCCTACATAGAGTATACGGAGAATACCCGATTCAAACCATTTCGCGCCTACAACGGCTTCTTCGTTATATGAGCCGAGCAGACCGCCGGTGACATCCTTCATTATCTCTGCGCCGGGGAGGTTCGCAAGAAGAATACCGAACGCAATGGGGACAAGGAGCAGCGGCTCGAACTTTTTCTTTATCGCGAGATAAAGAAAGACAAAAGAAACAAGAATCATAATTCCGTTCTGAGGGGAATCCAGAAGTCCGGCAAGACCGGAATCATTCCAAAGCCCTCTGAGAACCTGAATGATCAAATCCATACGGTTACTCCTCCTTAATTATAAAACAGCGAGAACATCATCGGTGTTAACGACTGAGCCTTTTGAAACAAGTACCTGTTTTACGACGCCGTCGGCAGGAGCAACTATTTCGTTTTCCATCTTCATGGCTTCGAGAACAAACATGATATCACCGGCTTTAACGGCAGAGCCGGGCTGAACACTTACGGAAAGAATGTTTCCGGGCATGGGGCTTGTTACCTTTGTTCCGTCGGCTGCAATCTGCTGAACGGGTGCTGCTGCAACGGGAGCCGCGGCAGGAGCAGCAGCGGGAGCGGCTGCAACGGGAGCAGCCATGGGGGCAGCTGCAAAAACGCCTGTGACAACTGCTTCCGTTTCGGTTACATCGACTTCGTAAACTTTATTATTGAGAGTTACCTGATACTTCATTTTTTTATTTCCTCCGTTAATTTGATTGAATTGAATTGAAGTCTTTCAAGCGGGATGCCGCTTTCGTGGCTGACAAGCGCCATAATGACTGCGGCTTCCTTTTCGCTTACGCCTTCGAGTACCGGGCCGCTTACGGGGGCGGCAGGCTGAACGGCAGCTTCGGCGGCAGGAGCCTGTTTGGGAGCTTTTTCTTTTGAATGCTTTGCTTTTGCGTCAAAAATCGAGCCGACGCCTTTGATGTAGAGTGCGATAACACCGAGTACGGCGAAAACTATCAGGAAACCTACAAGCGAAATTATAAGACTTCGGGATATCGGCATAGTGTCGCCTGTGCCGTAAATATTGGTGTAAACACCAAGTGTCTGAATAAGCATTTATTTATCCTCCTTTATGAGCTTAACGGAGTAGGTGAAAGTGTTCTTTTCTTTTTCCTCGCGTTTCTGGAAGAATTTTTCGGCAAGCGCCGGGAATGCAATGTACGAAAGGACATCTTCATCGCTTCGTGCAATACCTTTAAGCTCCTCGCGTGTCTTATCGACAATGGGGGGGAGCGTGTCCGCAAAACGGCAGGTGAGGGGCTTTTCATTACCGAGCACGAGCTTTGTAAGCTCATCGCTTATCTTTCCGGGCGCTCTGCCGTATTCACCTTTTATATACGCCTTTATCTCTTTTGAGATGTTCTTATACTTGCCTTGAAGGACATTCGATGTTGCCTGGACGCCCACCATCTGGCTCATGGGGGTTACAAGCGGCGGATAGCCGAGGTCGGCGCGGACGCGCGGTGTTTCGGCGAGAACCTCGTCGAGCTTGTCGAGCTTGCCCTGTGCCGTAAGCTGTGCCACAAGGTTTGAAAGCATTCCGCCGGGGATCTGATAGGTGAGAGCATCGGTTGCGGTAGCCATAACAACGGGGTTGAGAAGTCCCGATTTAAGGCACTCTGCGCGGTATGGCTTGAAGTAGTCGTTTATCTTGGTAAGACAGGCTGTGTCAAGTCCGGTTTCGTAGCCGTACTCTCTCAGAACATAGTCCATCGTTTCGGTTGCGGGCTGGCTTGTACCGCCCGAGAAGCACGAAATTGCGGTGTCGATAACATCGCAGCCGGCTTCGACAGCTTTAAGAAGCGTCATGAAACCGAGTCCGGTCGTTGAATGCGTGTGAATGACGACAGGGAGAGCGACCGCTTCTTTGATGGCTTTTACCGTTTCATAGGCGGCTTTCGGACTCATGATACCTGCCATATCTTTAATGCAAATGCTCTGTACGCCGAGCTTTTTAAGCCCCCTTGCGGTTTCAACATAGCTTTCAAGGTTGTGAATGGGGGAAATCGTGTAGCATATCGTTCCCTGAACCTCAGCGCCGCATTTGAGGGCTTCGTCAACGGCGACCTCAATATTTCTCAAATCGTTGAGCGCGTCAAAGATACGGAGAATGTTTATTCCGTTTTCAACGCTCTTTCGTACGAAAAGACGAACCGCATCGTCCGGGTAGTGCTTGTAGCCGAGGAGGTTCTGACCTCTCAAAAGCATTTGCAGCTTGACATTGGGACAAGCCTTTCTTATTTTTCTGAGTCTTTCCCACGGATCCTCGTTAAGATATCTGAGGCACGAATCAAAAGTTGCTCCGCCCCAGCATTCAAGGGAATAGTAGCCTGCCTTGTTGAGTGTTTTCAGTATCGGTTCAAACTCCTCAAACGGCATTCTCGTCGCGATCAGAGATTGGTTAGCATCTCTGAGGACGGTTTCGGTAAATTTTATTTGCATTAAACTGTAACTCCTTCCGAAAATTGAATACCAATTTACTCCATTGTATATTATAGCAGATTTTTCTCGGCAGTCAATACGATAAATTGTTATCGATCTGATTTTTTTGTTTTTTCGGTCGTTTTTTCGACGGATAATGTGTTTGGGGTAAGAAAAAAGGCAAGCCGAAAAGAAAAAACAAAAATGCGGTTGTTTTTGAAGCATTCGGGTTGTAAAATGTACACATATAATGTTTACAGATAATATAGAAGGAGCGATATGAAGAATGAAACCCGAACTTATTCGAACGGCAATGGCAATAGGTGAAGACGGCGTTCTGTCGCTGAAAAACAGCAGTGTCATTATTTTCGGACTCGGCGGAGTCGGCTCGTATGTATTTGAAGCGCTTTGCCGTGCGGGAGTCGGAAAGCTGACGCTTGTTGACGGCGATACCGTTTCACTTTCGAATATAAACCGCCAGCTCTGCGCGCTTCACTCCACAGTCGGCAAAGATAAGGCGGAGGTTCTCGCCGAGAGGGCAAAGGATATAAACCCGGAATGCATTGTACGGACTGTTCCGGAATTTCTTACAGCAGATAACGCCGGGCTGTTTTTCGATGAAAAATATGATTTCTGTGTGGACGCAATAGACGACACGCGCGCGAAAACCGTGATAGCCGTCAAGTGCGGAGAATTGGGTATACCTCTCATAGCGTCCATGGGAACGGGCAACAAAATATTTCCGGACAAGTTCAAAATAACGGATATAAATAAGACCGAATACTGTCCGCTCTGTAAGAAAATGCGCCGTTTGTACCGCGAAGCCGGTGTAAAAAAGGTCACGGTACTGTTTTCAACGGAGGAGAGCCGCGAAATTCAATGCGAGATCCCGCCGGAGGAAACAAACGGAAGACGGCCGCCTGCAAGCGTCAGCTTTGTGCCGGGTACCGCCGGGCTGATGATAGCCGGTTATGTTGTCCGTAAAATTTGTAATTTAGGTTAGACTCTTTTTTTGCAGCTGCGGCTGCGGCTAAAAGCACATACACGCAAGCACAATTAGGCTGACGGGACTTGAACCCGTGTCGGTTTTGACCGGCTGATTTTCGCTCAT
>JAEDGF010000107.1 GCA_016297645.1 Clostridiaceae bacterium | reverse complement strand
AAAAATGAACGGTCGTCAACAGCGAAGCACTCGAAAACCCGTATAACGCCGCAAATTAAGCAAAGCTTGTGTTTTTCGCAGCCGCGTTTTGAAAAGCGGCAGTGTCGGCAAAAATCACAGACCGCACGGGAAAACGGAGTCTGACAACATATGGCGTCGGACTCCGTTTGACTGTTCATTTAGGCGCAAAGCCCTGTCGGCTTACTCCGTATTATTTTATTTTTTCTCCGCAGTAGCGGCATCTGCCGTCCTCGGTCAATGCGCCGAGCGCCCCGCACTTCGGGCAGCGCACCGGCAGCGACGAGTCGCCGGAGCCCGCATAGGGATTTTCGTTGATGTGCGAATGGTCGGAGGTTTCCTTGTGTGCCTGATAATTCTCGTCCTTTGTGCGTTCTGCGTGGCGCTTGAAAAGTCCTATGAGCGTAAGGAATACCGCCGCGACAGCAACGAGCGACAGAACATACAGAATAACGGTCTTTGCGGAAACGCCCTCGTCCGTCTGGGTGGGCATAGTCACCTCGGGGTGGTAGAACTCGGTCGTGTTCTCCTCCGACGGTGATTTTTCCGAGGGCTTTTCGGTGCTTTTCTCGGTTTCTCCGGTTGCCTCGGCGGCTGCAACGGTCGTTTCGTCGGTTGCGGCGGTCGATTTTTCGGTTGCGTCGTCGGTTGCGTTTTCGGTTGCTCCCGTCGTTAAATCTGCGTCGGTAGGCGTTTCGGACTCGAATTCGTTTGCCAAAAGCCCGTGAACGGACTCAAAGGCGTGGTATATGCAAAACGAGATATCATGCCCCGCTTCGGCAAAGCTGTCGATACTGTTCAAAACGCTCTGCGCGTCCGCTTCATCGAAAATACCCGTCGTATCGTTGCCGCATATGTACCAGTTTGTGTAATTATAATTGACTCCGCTCTGCTCGACGGCGAAGAAAAACAGCACATGACCCTCGTCCGAAAACAGCTCGTTGTAGGTGTCGGTCATGAATTCGTCTATCTCACCGTAGTCGGGGTCATATGTATTGCTGTTCACCTTGCGGAACAGGACAACGCTCTGAACGCCCGTAAGCTCGTAAAGTCCGTTGAGCGCGTTCGTCAGCTTGGCGTTGTTTTCGTCCGGATAGACATCATCGTCATCTATAATTATCTGCTTCGTCGGCTTGCATAGATTTTCGGGGAGCTTCTCACGGGTGATAAACCCGATATCCTCGGAGCTTACCTCCTCCTCATAGCGGGGAGGAAAAGTAGGAGTGTCCTTGAAAAAGCTCTTAATTGTGCTGCCTATAAAGGTAAAAACACCTGCATTTACCAAAAAGGACAATACTATAACGGCGACAAAGATAAACGGGAAAAAACTGCACCCGAAATGCCGCCTGCCGCGAGGAAATCTGCCCCCGAAAGGAGGTCTGCCTCCGTGCATACCCGGAGGTGGAGGCCCCATGTGTGAACCGCCCATGTGCGGTCCGCCCCCCATGTGAGAGCCGCCCGAAAAGCCGCCCATATTTCCGCCGCCCGAGAAACCTCCCGAGTGCGAGCCGCCGCCCGAAAACGAGCCGCTGTTTCCGCCGCCTGTACTGCCCGGCATAATACATATCCCCTTTCCGAATTACGATTTGTTTTTTATTTTTTGCATTTTTATTTTATATTTTTTAAGATAACACTTGATTTTAAGTCAATAAATATATATTATATTATATGAACACACGAAAGGAGAAAGCTTAAATGCCTGATTTTTCTTACCAAATTGTAAAGCACATCGGCGTTATTTCGGAAGGCAGCGGAGGCTGGGCAAAAGAGCTTAACCTCATAAGCTGGAACGGCAAAGACGCTAAGTACGACATTCGCGATTGGAGTCCCGACCACGAAAACATGAGCAAGGGTATCACTCTCGCAGAGAAGGACATAAAGGCACTAAAAGCCCTTTTGGACGAAATCGAATTTGACGGCTGATGCAGCCGTTTTCGGCAGTCGGCTCTATGTCGGCTGTTTTTCTTTTTGCGTTTTTGTTCCGGACTTTCTCCGTGTCCGTTTAATTGCATTATCGCATTTTCACGAATAAAAATCAACACCGAACGGCGAGGTTAAAGGCGTTTATGGAAAAAAAACTGCCCGTAAGGGAATATATTTTGCTTGACGAAACCGTTTCGACCAACAACGACCTGAAAAACGGACTGCGCTCCGGCGAAATTTCACCGCTGAGCGTCATTTCGGCAAAACGGCAGTCGGGCGGCAGAGGACGGCTTGGCAGAGAGTTTGTTTCACCGCCGGGCGGCGTGTATTTTTCCGCGTCCTACCCTCTCACGGGAAGGGAGAAAAATATTCCGTTTCTGACGCTTGCCGCGGGACTCGCCGCAGCCGAAGCAATCGAGGAAAACACGGACGAAATTACGGCGGCGCGGATAAAAATAAAGTGGCCGAACGACATTTACATCGGCGGCAAAAAGGTGTGCGGAATCCTCACTGAGCTAACCTCATGCAAAAGCGGACTCGCAGCCGTAGTGGGCGTCGGGATAAACTGCGCCCCCGTTCGGGACGCCTGCCCGGCGGAGCTTGCTGATAAAATAACTTCACTCGGCGAAGAAGGTATTTCGTTCGAAAAAGAAAAGCTCGTCCGCACGATAACGGAAAAGCTCGATACTTTTGTCTATTCTCTCGGCGTGCTTGACGGCGCACCAGCAGAATTCACGGACGCGATAAACAGCCGGTCGTACCTGAAAGGAAAAAAGATAGCGTTTGATAACGGCTCGCAGCGGTGCGAGGGCATTGCCGCCTCCGTTCTGCCGGACGGCTCGCTTCTCGCCCTGACCGACTCCGGCAGCACGGCGATAAAATTCGGCGAGGTCGTCGCCGTCGGCAGCAACTGACGCGGCAAATACTCCCCCTGACAACTGAAAAAACGAAGCAAAAATCCGGTCGAAACATGACTGACGCGGCAGAAAAAGTCCACGCCGACCGCCGCAAGGCACGAGAAAAACCGACCCTTACGACTGTGAAAAAACGCAGTCAACCCCCGGTATACAACGGACTTTTTCAGCGGCAAAAATACGCGCCGGGAACAAAACATCACATCTCGCCCGCCGCGTATTCGTTCATTTTCATTCCGTCTTACCGCTCACTGCAAAAATCAGTCCGCATCTACCTGACGCACGACTTTATATTTTGTTCTCACGCCGTACTTTACGGACGAAAGAAGCCCCAGTTGTTCAAATTTCAGCACAAAGCCCCGTATGGTGGCGTATGCGGCGCTGCCGCAGTCCCTTTCAAGCTGTTTTGTCGAAAACTCCCCTGTTCCGTAATTCGAAAGAACAAATTTCCAGAGCATTGCCTCCTTTTCGGTTACTTTTCCGTTCTTGACAAAGCCGTCGTATGCGTTGAGCGTTTCGACTGCCGTCCCGTTTTCACTCATTTTGTTGTAAACATTGCCTGCAAAATACAGAATAAACGGGGTGACATCAATCCTTCCGCTGTATTTTTTGTTTTCCTCAATTGCCGTAAAAGCCCCGTAATAGGCTTTGCGGCTTTTTTCTATTCTGCTCGAAAAGGGAATGAACAACGCCGAACGGTATCCCTTCCCGACAAGAAACCACAAATGCACGAGCCGCGCAATTCTGCCGTTTCCGTCAAAATACGGGTGGACAAAGGCGATATAAAAATGAATTATTGCCGCCTTTATCAGGTCGTTCATTCCGTCGTCGCGGTTTATAAAATCAATGAGCGCTCTCATATACTCCGGCACTTTTTTTGAATTAAGTCCCGAGTGCTCTATACGGTCGCTGACGATGTAGACGGCTTCGTCACGGTAGAGAGAATCTGCCGACGGTTTGTCGTCCTCGGGCAGAAAATCACCCACGGTCATCATGTAGAGCTTGTAGAGATTTTCCTCCGTTATTTTATTGGAGGTGTCCGCAATGAAATCGAGTCCGCGTTTCAGCCCGAGAATTCTGTTCTCCTGCTCGTCGTCGGGTGCCATGCCTTTGAGAATTCTGCGCACACTGTCACGGTTAAAATCGACACTTTCGATAGCGTATGTTGAAATAATTTCTTCTTCGGCAGCCTTTGCACCGTAAAATTTATCCTGCGGTTGCAGCAGCAGCTTCACGGCGTTTTGGTCGATGGCGGCGGTCTGAGTGAAAACAATATCGTTTCCTTCGAAATCGGGAAGCGGAACACTCTGATAATACATCTCCTCCAAAACTTTCAGGAAGCTGTCAAACCGAGCGCCGTACTTGTACTTTAATTTTTTGTAATCCGTAAAATGACTGTCGCCGAGCATTTCGGTAAAATCTTTAATATCCATAATATACTCCGATATAAATTAGTATCAGTTTGTATCAGTCCATAACAGCAGTATACCGCAAAGGTACGTTTTTGTCAAGACGCACGCGTTTTTTCGGCAAAGGCACCGGTTCCGGCGGTCGTACGCATTTTTCGCCGCCATGTATTATAACGGTGTTTCCTCCGCTGCGGCGGTGTGTCTGTGTTTTTCTTCGCTGTTTTCGAGGGTGCGCGGCTGCATTTTCCTCCGCTTCGGAGGGTGTCTGTGTTTTTTTGCAGCGGCGGTGTCTGCACTTATCCGCTGCCAAAGCTCGCCTGCGCTTTTTCCCGTGTCCGATACCCGTATTACATATCTTTCCCGCTTTTTCCGTGAAAAATAAAAAAACCCGGGCTGACCGTCAACAAACGGTGTCCGGTTTATTCCGCTTCGGCAGTGTTCCCGTATCTGATGATATGGCTCTCCACGCCGAGTCGGCGCGCTTTTGTGACGGTGTCGCCCGTTCCGCTGCTCTTTCCGTCCCAAAAGGCAATGAGCATGGGCTGCTGCTCCATGGCATATCTGAGCATTTGCGAATTTCTTATCGGACCGGCTTTTCTGCCGAGCTTGTCCCAATCCGCCGGGAAAATAACATAGTTCAAGTCGTGTTCGACCGCGTAAAGCTCGCCGAGACGATCCGCTCCGCCTGCATGACCCGACACTATCTCGATATTCGTGTACCCTTTCAGAATCTCGTCCGCAGCTTTGCACAAAAGCTCGTAATCATCAAAATATCTGCCGCCTGCGATAATTACACGCAGGACTTTTTCTTCCGATTTTTCCATCTCTTTTCTCCGTTTCTTCACTGTCGGCACATGACCGCGCCGGATAGGCTGCACGAGGGCTGTCATTTACCTAAACATACCTGTGAGGGCTGCTCACGACCTGAACGAGCCGCGCCGGGTCGGCTGCCGTCGGGGTGAAGTACCGCTGTCGATATGAATCATAATCGGGTTCGGCGACTGTCCGCGCAAACGAGCCGCACGGGAGGGGTACTGCCCGAAATACCGCAACGGGTCGATTGCCGTCCGACCGAATCTCCGTGGAGGTCGGCTGTTGCCCGCCCGAACTCCCCTGTCGTCCGCATA
>JAEDGF010000106.1 GCA_016297645.1 Clostridiaceae bacterium | reverse complement strand
AGATCGAATACTGTCACACTCCAAACACGCAGTTTCCGAAGCTCACGCCGTAAAAAGGCGGCGAAAGCGTCACACAATAAGGGCGCAGTAAAACGAAAAGTAGAGAATAAAGAACACGGAAATTATTACTTTTACCGCCGTATTCCACTCTTTACAACGCCACATGAGAAAAATTCCAACCGGGCTGATAAAAAACAGCATCAGAATTATAAACCATGTTCTTTGAAAAAACGGCTTTTTCTCTTTTTCGGGAGGCATACCGATGCCGCCCGTCGAATGATTTCGGTTTTCCGTGTCGTTTTCGTAGCTCTTGTACGGATATTCCGGAGAAAAGGTTCGCTGCGTGTCTGTATACGACACCCCGGTTCCGGGAATGCCGACCGTTGTGGTGTTTGTTCCGTTGGAGCTGATTGTATGATGAAAGCCTTTGCCGCCGAAAGTCAGACTTGTGCTTTTCTTGTTCAAATTCAATTTCAGTCCCGGTGCGAGTTTTATACTTTTTTTGAATCTGAAATGTCCCATATTATTTCTTGTCCTTCTTCTTTGCCTTGTGTACTATCACGCCGGCTACCGTTGCGGCGGTCGCCGTCAGGAATCCAACCGCAGCCGCACCTGCGCTCGCGTCATTTGCCTCTACCGACGCGGAAGCCTCGGTTCCTGTCGTTAATACGGCATCGGTCGTGCCGGAAAAAGCCGAAGTGCTCGGTTCCGTCGTCGACAGGATCGTGCTCGGCTCCGTTGCCGCCGGCAAAGTGGTACTCGGTTCGGTAACGGAAGGAAAAGTCGTGCTTGCCTCGGTCGAAGCGGCTGTGACATTGCTGTGTGATGCGTGCTTTGTTACATTACTGTGCGATGCGTGTTCTGTGACATTACCGTGTGAAGTATGTTTTGTAACATTGCTGTGCGAAGAGCCGTGCGAACCGTGGCTTGAACCGTGTCCCTGTGCGGATGTATGAGATGTATGTGATTTGTGATACGATGTTGACGAATGGGACTTGTGCGAGGAATGGGACTTGTGCGCCGCATATGCGTCCAGGGTAGATATCAGACTGAATAATACGACAAGCGAACCGATTGTCATCGCCTTGTTTCTGGTGATATTACCCTCCTGATCGTCAATAAAGCTCATTATCTCCCTCTTTATTTTCGGGAATTTTTCGTTTTCCATAAAACCTCTCCTTTTATATCCAAGTTTTTATAATATCGTACTTTTCCGGATCCTGCAAGGCTTCAAACAATATGTCAAATATACCTTTATACACCTTACATTTATAGTCGTTCGGCTCTTTGCTGCAAATATCCTTCGACAGCGCCAGATTGACAACGGGACATGTGCCGCAGTACGGGTTATATACGCAGTCGCAGCAATTCGGCAGAGCTTCCAGTGTGCTTGCGATACACGCGGCTTTGCAGGTGTTGCAGTTCATTAGCTCGTCGTAGGAATTGTCGACCGTACCCAATTTGAAGGAATCATCACCCATTTCGGCAAGCATTCTGCCCTCGTCGCAGGTGTATATATTTCCGTCGTAATAGTACGCAATCTGCCCGACTCCCGCTCCGCACGGGGAGCGAAGCTCCATGTAGTTGACCGGAGTACCGGATAGTATTTTCGACAGCATTATCGAGGCGTGTCCTTCTTTCAGAAATATCCCGTTTTTGTTTATCTCAATTATGTAGTCGAAGCACTGTTTATAAAACTTAACGAAGCTCTCCGGCGTGTAGCCTATTTCTTCCCACGAATTATTGGCACAGCCGAGCGGCGTAAGATTTCTGATAAAAACGCTTTTCAATCCCAGCTCCACATATGTGTCGACAATGCTTTTTGCCTGCGACAGACTGCTTTTTGTCGTGGTCTGAATCGCACCGTACTCTATTTCGTACTCTTTTAACAATTCCGTCCCTTTAAGGACATCGGAAAATGTTCCGCCTCCGGCTCTGTAACTTCTGTTTCTGTTATGCAAAGCCCCGTCGCCGTCAATTGATGTTGACACCCCTATATTGTGGGCTTTTATAAACTCGGCAATCTCTCTTGTCAGAAGCGTCAGATTCGAAACTATGTTGTACTCGATAACCTTATCTTTATTTTTCAGCTCCGTGTATTCGACAATGTGTTTTATCACACCGAAGTTCAGCAGCGGCTCTCCGCCCTGAAACTCAAAGCTCAGATATGTTTCGGGTGACGACAACGCGATATCGACAGCCTTTTCGGCAATCTCTTTTGTCATCATTCCGTCCGGGACGCAGCTTCCGCTCTGCGCCTGACAGTAAACGCAGTTCATGTTGCAGGCGTTTGTGACAACAAAAATATTCAGACTCGTTGCGAAAAACAGGTAGTTTTTACTCTCCCTGTAATACGGCTTCAAGATTTCCGAAAAAGCCTGAGGTGAACCGTCATAACAGAAAAATTTTTCGACTGCCTTTTTACCGAAGTCGGAATGATAGTCCACACGATTCTTTACGAGCGATGCCAGCTCATCAAATGTTGCGAACATATATCTGCCCGTATCATTCGTCAAAATAAACCTGTCGTTAAGTTTTTTGAAATTAAAATAATTTATCATCCGCTCACCTTATCGGCACCATTTTTTCCTTTGCCAGACGAAGCGTTCCCGAAAAAACACCTCCGCAGGCATCCTTAACCGTGCAGCTGTCACATTCCTTTACATATCTTATCTTAAACGGAGAAATACTTTTCTCGCATATATTCCAATACTTATTTTCAACCGCACACAACGGGAAATTATATATTCCGACATCGATTCCTGACGAGGTCAGCAAATTGATTCCGTCCTTTGATCTTTGAAAAGCGGTCGGATAATCTATCCAGACCTTTTCTCTGTTCACCGCGGCGTTTCCGGTCATTTCAAGACCGATAAATTTAACACTTTTTACCTCGCTGAATTCATCGGCTATAAGCTGCGCGATCTCGGTAATAAAGCTTTCGTTCAGCCTGCTGACAACGATCCTCAGCTCGACTCTTGCGTTGACCGACAGCAGGTGTTTAAGCCCGAGGTATGTCTGCCGGAACGCGCCGTCCGACCGAACGATGCCGTCATGCGTTTTTGCGTTGAAGCCGTGCAGAGGTATCCCCAATTCCAAGTCCGGCGGTACGGTCTGCTTAAAAAGCTCCGTGTACTCTCTGCTGCAAAAGGCTCTGCCGTTTGTCAAAAGAAGATACGAAATATCGGGCAGCTTGTCCTTCAAAAAGCCGAGCAGCTCGAACATATCCTTTTTTATTATGAACGGCTCCCCTCCCGTTATCGTAATGTGAGCGGCGTCATCGGGGATATGCCTTGCCAACCGAATCAATTGCGCGCCGGAATAAATTTCGTTGTTTCTTCTTATCGCTTCGGCGGTGGGACACATTATGCAGTTCGAGTTGCATTTATTCGTCACGAGAATAGCGTTATCGAGCGAGCGGCTGTCGTAAAACTTGTATGCGCACCCCGAGATACTGATTTCAAACGCATCGTAATCACACGATTTTCCGAACAGCTCCGCAGCCTCGTCCGACAGCTTAAAACAGATATTTTCGGGATAAAAAACCGCCGTTTTGTCCGCGACCGTAATAACATCAAGCTCTCTGCTCAGCAGCTCATCCCTTGTTTTTTCGCTTGCGGCAAACGACACTGTTCTGTATTTGCCGTCATAGTCGTTTATTTTAATAATCATTAAGCAGTACCCCTAATATAATGTAAAAGACTGCGCCTGCGGAAATAAAAATTGCAAACGGAATTTTTCTCACGATCTGTACGGTCGGCGCTCCGTATTTTGACTTTTCCCACCTTCTGACGGCGCTTGCTTCGTCCTCGGTAAGTCTGCTTTTCAGGTTTTCCGTCGATATTTTCGGGAGTCCCTTTACATTTGACCGCACAAATTGCATGGTCGAAGCAGCCGAGAGAATCATTCCCTTTTTTACCTGTGATGTATCAATCGTCATATAGTTGTACCCGTCGATAAACAGGCGCAATACTATAAATAAAAACACAACCAAATAGCTTATAAGAACGAATTTGTTTACGGTGATTCCGTTCAGCACGATTTTCAGGACCGCTCCGACGACTAATACGACCGCGACAGCTTTTTTGTTCATCAGCGCCGGAAAGCCGCTTATTATCAGCGCGATACAGATGTTCACGGCAAACACGACAGCCCTCGGTACGGCGGAATAAAAATAAAAAATAATCGAATCTGCCGTCAAAATATACGCCGTACAGCTTATCCATCCGATAACGGCTGCCTTCAATTTTCGCGCAAACCGTCCCTTATCCGGTCGGTCTTTCTTCTTCACCGCATGATACAGGGAATCAAAAAGAAGAAAAATATAACTCAGAGCGAACGCGACTGCAAGCATCGGCAGCAGCGACAGCCACTCGGGCGAGCACGGAATATACACAGAAGCCGGCACAAAAAGGCTGACGGCAAAAATCAGTTTGCAATCTCCGCCTGCCCACACCCGGGATAAGTACAGCGCTGCGGCGACAACGAAAATGACAAGTATGCTTAACAGCTGTTTTATAACAGCCGCCGAATCAAAAAATATCCAACCGACAGTGTTTAACAGCGCACCCGTTATAAACGCCGCCAAAATAACTTTATTCTGTACCGTATTATGTCTTATGTCCGTTATTGATGTGTACACGCACAACAGCATAAGACAGGCAATTTTTATAATATCAAGTATCATTTATTGAATCCGTATTTATCAAATCGATCAGGAAATTTTCAAATTCCGCTTTTGTTTCATCGAGTCCGTATTTGCAGCTTTGAAACACGCAAACGAGGTATCCGTCCCGTTCCCGTAAAGCTACCTCGCACAAACCGTCGAATGCCCTTATTGCCGCAGTGATTTTTTCGCGAGGGTATATAGATTTGTTCAGTAACAGCTCATTCATTCGCTTCAAACCAATCCTTCAAAACGGAGTCCATGTCGATATCTTCCTCCTCGGGACTTTCATCGGCAGAGTCGACAATGACGGTCGACGCGAGCGCCCTTGCAACCGTGAGCTTTCTCAGATCCTTTGTCTGTTTGTATATTTCATACCTTGCCGCCTGACACAGCATTTCATTGACAAATTCGGACGCATCAAATTCATTTCCGTCTTTCGGAACAATTGAAACGGTATAATATTCTCCGTCTGCGTCGAGATGAAGGTATGCTCTGTCTGTAAAGCTGTACGCACTTTTTATCAATACCGTTTTCGGATAAAGCCCTTTGTTAAATTTTAATTCCATGGGTCGTTTCCTTCGTTTTTTTATATAATAACACACATAAAAACCAATTTCAACAGTCAAAATATCGTATTATTCTACTTAATATTTCTTTACGGTTATCTCGCGGCTTTTTTATATACTCAATACTGCCGAAAAATCGGGCGATATATCTCTGTGTTCGAAAAAAACAGAGTTTTTTGCAGTTATTTCCATGCAAAGAAAACGAATAACGACACACAATAATCACCGTACGGCGGAGATGAGCTGTTTCGGCTTCGCAAAATGGGAA
>JAEDGF010000105.1 GCA_016297645.1 Clostridiaceae bacterium | reverse complement strand
TGAGCGAAAACCAGCCGGTCAAAACCGACACGGGTTCAAGTCCCGTCAGCCTAAGATGATGCTGCGCAGCCGCTTTCGCCCTCATGCTTTTGATGAAAGCGGACGGTGAGAGAGCCGTGCAGCGTTATATCGGCGGAAACGGCAAAAGTTGTGTCCGGGTATGCTTCTTTCAGACGCTTTATGAGCGGAGCGCATATTTCAGACAGCTTATTTTTCATCGTCAGGTATTCAGAAAGCGAAACACGGTTTTTTAAGATGAACATGATTCGTTACGGCTTCAAAGGCGGTTTTATCCGTTATCTCGGGAACATCCGCAGCTGAAACCGGCTCGGTGAGAATGTATCTGTCGCCGTTTATCCGTACATCGTAAGAACGGAAATCACCGGTCATTTTTGTCAGTTTTTTTTACCGTCATTCGTCGTTCAACCTTTCGCGTGTTTACTCCTTGTCGAGGAAGTGCTTCATAAGGCTTACTCCGGTGGGGTAGTATATTCCCGTTCCCTTGGCGGAATTCTCGTTGACGCTGTCCACGCCTTCTCTTTCGGCGTTCTTGTGATAGATCATAAACGGCACTGCGTCACGCGCGTGGGTTTTGGTGACAATGGGAGTGGGATGATCGGGAAGTATCATTATTTTGTAGTCGCCGTGCTTTTCAAGCTCTGCCATAACGATCGGCAGCACCTGTTCGTCGATAAGCTCTATCGAGCGGACCTTGTTTTCCGGCTCGGCTCTGTGACCGCATTCGTCGGGCGCTTCAAAGTGAAGATATACAAAATCCGAGCCGTTTGCAAGAGCGTCTGCGGCGCATTTTGCCTTGCCTTCAAAATTGGTGTCGATATATCCGGTCGCGCCTTCGACTTCCGGAACATCCATTCCGGCGCATATGCCTATGCCTTTAAGAAGGTCAACTGCGGAGATCATTGTACCGTGAAGTCCGTATGTGTCGTAGAATGTGCCGAGCCTCGGTTTTGTGCCTTCGCCCCAAAGCCAGATGGAGTTTGCCGGGCGAAGGCCATTTTTCACTCTTTCTTTGTTGAGAGGGTGAGCGGAAAGGATATCGTAGCTTTCCTTCATCATTTTGATAAGCTCTGCTGCGTTTTCCGAGGTCGAGAGATATTTGCCTATAACTCTGTCGGAAATATCGTGCGGCGGAGTCATTGTGCCGAGGTCGGTAGTGCCGTTGTGCCACAGCAGACAGTGACGGTAGGCAACGCCCGGATAAAATGTGAAGGTGTCGTTTCCGAAGTGCTCCTGAACGGCTTTTATAAGTATTTCCGCGTCCGCCGTTGAAATGTCGCCGGCAGAGTAATCTATCATAGTTTTGTCCTCGTACTTCTCGTCGTCCGAAAGCGTTACGAGGTTGCAGCGCAGAGTTACATCTGTGTCGTTGAGCTTAACGCCGATGCTTACGGCTTCGAGAGGTGAGCGCCCCGTATAGCTTACTGTGGGGTCAAAGCCCAGTACGCTCAGATTCGCAACATCGCTGCCGGGTTTCAGCGAGTCGTCGACCGTTTTGACAAGTCCCACTTCACCCTTTTTGCCCATCGCATCAAACAGAGGTTTCTTTGCGACTTCCATCGGCGTTTTGCCGCCGAGCTGCGGAACGGGATAGTCCGCCATTCCGTCATAGAGTATTACTGCATATTTCATATGATGTCGCCCCCGAATTTTCAGTTTGCCGCTCTCATTTTTTTGAGGTCGCGGTAATTTATAAGTTCTATTCCTATGTCTTTTATGAATTCGAGCGTTTTCGGATCGGAAAACAGTCTGTATTCCCAAACGCGTCTTTCCCACGAGCCTGAAATCGCTTTCAGTTCATCGCTTTCCGCTGCGGGGTGGATGTATGTTTCCGTTATTCCCTCGGGGAAAGCGCGGTATTTTTCAAAAATGTATTCGCGGTAGTTTTCGTAGCTTTGAGATTGCGGGCCGTTCCAGTCGCCGGGCATGAGGTAGTCAAGCACCGCAACGCCCGCCGCGTCCGCACCGGCCTTCACGCTGCCGAGAAGTCCGAGTACGGTTTCTTTCGGGACATGGATGCCAAGCATTGTGTTGGAGAACTGTTCATCCGTGAATTTCGTCGGGAAACGGAAGGGCATTCCGCCGTGCAGTGCGCACTGCTTGACAGTAAGCTCCAACAGCTCGAATCTGCCTGTTTCAATTCCGTAAAGGCTGCCCATGTGGTTATCAAAATGCGAGGGCGTAAAGCCGAAGTAGGCGAGCTTGTCGTACTGTGCGCATATCTCCCGTTCGACCTCTTTTAAGTCTGCGTGCTTTTCAAACTCGTCCGATTCGTGCCACATGAAGCCCTCCTCGTCCGTAAGCGAAGATACGCTTTCGCGCGAAACGGGCGCCCAGCGGTAGTTGTGCCATTCGCTTGTAAGAGTCAAATGAAGTCCTATCGCGTATTCCGGGTGGGCAGCCGCAAAACGAGCCGCTTCGACCGACCACGCACAGGGTGCCATTATAGTTGCGCTTGTGATTCCGCCTTTTTTGAAAAGGTCCTCAACGGCGACATTCGCCGAGTGGCACATTCCGAAATCGTCTGCATTGATTATCAGATAGCGTGACATTGTTTTTCCTCCGTCCGTCATTTATTTTTCCGCCGTTTTGCAGGCGGCGTTATTGTTCGTCTTCGTTTTTGTTCTGCGGTACTATATATTCGGATATTTCTTTCGCATCGTTAAAGCCAAGCTCGATATCCATAAATATTCCGTCCTCGCGGTACTCCTCCGCGAAAAGCCGACCCGACGAGCGCAGCTTTGCTTCAAGCGCCGATAGCCGGTAGGGGATAAGCACCGACAGCCTGCGGCGGTTGTCGGGAAGAGCGCCGCAAATACAATTGAGCAGATTGGTTATTCCTATGTTGTTCTGCGCGGAGATATGAACGGCGTTTTTACTGTACGGTGCGATAAAATTATGAGCTATGTCACATTTATTGTAGACTGTAACGATGGGCTTTTCCTCGGTGCAAAGCTCTTTGAGAACTTCGAGAGTTATGTCGAGCTTTTCCTCGCACTCGGGGTCGGACGCGTCGCACATCACTATAAGCAGATCGGCGTCGGTTGCTTCTTCGAGAGTCGATTTGAACGCTTCGACAAGAAAATGCGGAAGTCTTGAAATAAATCCGACCGTGTCGATAAGCATTATTTCGCGCCCGTCCGGCAGCTTCAAGGCGCGCGAGGTGGGGTCGAGCGTTGCGAACAGCTTGTTTTCCGCAAGTACGGACGAATTTGTGAGCGTGTTCAGGAGAGTCGATTTGCCGACATTGGTGTACCCGACGAGCGCGGCTGTCGTTACGCCGTCCTTTTTTCTTCTCTCGCGCCGTCTGCGCCGCCTTGTTTCAAGGGCTGAAAGCTGTTCTTCGAGTGCGTGGATGCGCCGCCTTATGTGCCTTCGGTCGCTTTCGAGCTTCGTTTCGCCGGGACCTCTCGTTCCTATTCCGCCGCCCAGACGCGACATTGAAGCGCCCTTGCCCGAAAGGCGCGGCAGCGAGTATTTCAGCTGTGCCAGCTCTACTTGCAGCTTACCTTCGTTTGTCCGTGCATTGAGCGCAAAAATATCGAGGATAAGAACGGTTCTGTCCACGACATCCGTTTTCAGTGTATCGGTCAGCACGCGCTGCTGCGTCGGGGTAAGCTCGCAGTCGCACACCGTGAGGTCGATATCGTTTGCGGCGGCAAATTCCGCGGCTTCGGCGAGCTTGCCCGAGCCTATATAGCTAACGGAATTGACACACGGCAGAGTCTGTATCATAACGCCTGCCGTTTCTCCGCCTGCGGTCTTTATAAGCTCTTTAAGCTCATCAACGCTCGCGCCGGCGTCATATTCACCTGTATCCGCCGCGAGAATAAGCACCCGCTGCGGCTTTTGTTCATTATAATAGTAGTCCATAACGCAAGTATAACATAAGAGGTCGGTTCATTCAATGATTTTTCTTGACTTTACGGCGCTTTTTTGTTAAAATCAAGTCTTGAAATTTAAGGAGAACGGGCTTTGCTCCCGTAAACCTGAGACGGAGGTCTTGCTTCAATGAATAATACCGATAAATCAATGGAAAAACTCGTAGCTCTCTGCAAGGGCAGAGGCTTTGTATATGCCGGCAGCGAAATATACGGCGGTCTTGCAAACACTTGGGATTACGGCCCTCTCGGCGTAGAGCTTAAAACAAATATCAAAAACGCATGGCGTCAGAAATTTATAAGAGAAAACCCCTACAATGTAGGTCTTGATTCAGCCATTCTCATGAATCCGCAGACTTGGGTCGCTTCGGGACATCTCGGCGGCTTCTCCGATCCTCTTATGGATTGCAGAGAGTGCAAGACCCGTCACCGCGCCGATAATCTTATCGAGGACTTTGACGGAACGAATGTCGCAGGCTGGTCGAACGAAGCCATGATGGATTACATCCGCGAGCATAACATTCCCTGTCCGAACTGCGGCAAGCACAATTTTACGGATATCCGCCAGTTTAACCTGATGTTCAAGACCTTCCAGGGCGTCACCGAGGACAGCAAGAACGAGCTTTATCTCCGTCCCGAAACCGCACAGGGTATCTTTGTCAACTTCGCGAACATTCAGCGCACCACTCGTAAAAAGATCCCGTTCGGCGTTGCGCAGATCGGTAAATCGTTCCGTAACGAGATAACCCCCGGTAACTTCATTTTCCGCGTCCGCGAGTTTGAGCAGATGGAGCTTGAATTCTTCTGCAAGCCCGGCACCGACCTTGAATGGTTCGACTATTGGAGGAGCTTCTGCCGCGACTGGCTCTATTCTCTCGGTATCAAAAAGGAAAATCTCCGCCTGAGAGATCACGACAAAGAGGAGCTTTGCTTCTATTCAAAGGCAACTACCGACTTCGAGTACCTTTTCCCGTTCGGCTGGGGCGAGCTTTGGGGCGTTGCCGACAGAACCGACTACGACCTCAACCAGCACATAAAGACCTCCGGCAAGAGCCTTGACTACTTTGATCCGCAGACGAACGAACGCTATGTCCCCTATGTCATCGAGCCGTCGCTCGGCGTTGAAAGACTCTTCCTCGCCATCCTCACCGAGGCTTATGACGAGCAGGTCGTTGACGCTGAAAAGAACGACACTCGTGTGGTTCTTCATCTTCACCCGACTCTCGCTCCGTTGAAGTGTGCTGTGCTGCCGCTTTCGAAGAAGCTCGGCGATAAGGCTCAGGAAATCCACACCGAGCTTTCAAAGCACTTTATGTGTGATTACGACGATGCCGGTTCGATAGGCAAGCGCTACCGTCGTCAGGACGAGATAGGCACTCCGTTCTGCGTCACCGTTGACTTTGAAACCGTCGGCGATGAAAATACTCCTGCCGACAACTGCGTGACCGTACGCGACCGCGACACCATGGAGCAGGTCAGAATCCCCGTTGACAAGCTCGTCGACTTCATAAGCGAAAAAATGGCATTCTGATTTTTCGGATAAATACGGTAAAGGGGCTGTAAAAAAACTGAGTTTTTTTACAGCCCCGTTTTTAGGGGATAGGAAAA
>JAEDGF010000024.1 GCA_016297645.1 Clostridiaceae bacterium | reverse complement strand
ATTGCATACACATAAACACTTCCAAGGTTGAACAGGTATCAGGCAATAAAGTTTCGGGAAACAGTTTTTTTGCAAAAAAAACGGCGCATTGTAATGATGAAATTTCAGACAAAATATAACTACTTGCAGGGGGCGGCGCAGGGGCCTCGCCCTACAAAATATCACTTTATGCGTCATGTAACAGCATAGGAATAGGCTTGTCTAAGGTATAGTTTTTTTAAACCGGACAGCATGATACCATAAAAAGTTGGCAGCAAGAGTTAGCCGTTGTGTGACTTTTTACAGAGCTGAGGAATAACGGAATAAGTAAGCGGTGATATGCGCAGACAACAACGAGTGGAGTTTGTAACGAATCGGGATGCCGCCCCTAGGCTGACGGGACTTGAACCCGTGTCGGTTTTGACCGGCTGATTTTCGCTCATGCCGCGTTAAAACCCTTGCAAATACATCAAGTATTCGCTGCGGGCTTTGCCTTGCCTGAACAAAAATCAGCTCAGGCAAAACTGCTCTGCACCCGACAGTAGACAATTTTTGAGCAATTTTCGTTTTTTGAGGTGCAGGCTTGCTGACGCAAGTCAAGACGAAAAGGGCGAAAAGTGCCGAAAAGGGGCACTGACGGGCGACATGGGTTTGAATCCCGTCAGCCTATAACTACATTTTGTTAAAAAACAGTGTGTGCGCAATTGGTAACACATATTATCAACTTTATGCGCGGTACTTTTATCACAGTGTACAGGTTTATTGATAATCGAAAGCGGTGTTATTATCTGCGCTGAGAGGAAATACGAAGATAAAGAAAAGCAGCTGCTCTTTGCCGGGATTACACCGGCGGCAGCTGCTTCCGTTCTTACAGTATTTTTGTTATGCGGCGGTAATTACTGAATTTCTTTTATCGTGATATTGAAATCATCGTCCGCTGTTATATTGAATATTTTTTCGCTTACATAGTCGCTGTTGCGGTCAAGCGCAAAGCGTATAACAACGGTGGTCGTGCCTATGCCGTGCGCCTGAAAACAGATCTTTGTCTGTGCGGTTGAGTCCTCGTATGTCTGGGAATAGACCTCGACTATATCTTCATCCTCCACAATGGGGAACCAGCGGCACTGTGAACCGGGATTGCCGTAGAGGGTGATAAACGCCGTCAGACCTTCCGTGATCTCAACAGTGTTGTTCTCAGCTACCTCAGAGCCGACGGTTGCGTCCTCGGTTTCGGTAACGCTCTCGTGCTTTTGTATCGTAAGCTGACCGTCTATCCATGTATAGGTACTCACATCGTAGTGCGTTGCAGAGGAACGGTTTGTTGAAACGACCTCTTTTGTATCCTTGTTGAAAACGGGTGAGCTGATAGCCGAGAGCGGATAGTAGTATTTGAAGGTTCGCGCGTTCATATCCCACAGCCAGCAATAGTAAAACGAGTTTACATTGCCGACAGAGGAGGGAAGTCTGAAATCGGTGTAGCCGTCAAAGTTCATATCCTCGGCAATGAGCTGAATTCCGCCCTCCGAGGAGGCTGCGGGGCGGTACCCCTCGGCATCAAGGACGAATTTGATTTCTTTGAATTCGTCTTTTATCGCTATGCTGTCGTCCTGAAAATACAGAAAGAGCTTTCCGTATATCTCCGAACTGAATTCGCCTATGTACGCCGCCTTTTTCTCGTCAAAAACGAATTTCTTTTCGGGGGCGGTAGTTTCTTCGGCGGTTGTGGATTCCTCCGTTGTGGTTTCGTCGGATGTTGTACTTTCGGCGGTCGTGCTTTCACCTGTGGTTTCCGTGTCGCCGCCGCCCTTGCATGCGGAGAGTCCGAGCAGGAGGCTCAGCGCGGCAATACCTGCGATTATTTTTTTGTATTTCATGTATATCCCTTCCGGTCAAAAAAATGCATATTATGTATGCTCGTATTGAAGTAAGATGATTCTATCACCGCTTGTCGGGTGTTTCAAGTAACAATTTTGCAATCATTTTCTTTTTTTATAATTTTACAGCCAAAGTTAAATCGGTAAGCCGCGCAGTTTACGGCTGCGCCTTTTTCCTGATAAAACGAGCGCCCTCCTCGCCGTATTCTCCCGTCTTTACAAATCCGCATTTTTCGAGAACGCGTAAGGACGGTGTGTTGTCCTCAACGGCTTCCGTTTCAATTGCGTTTACCGCGCTCTGCGACTCAGCCCATGAACACATCGCTTCAACGGCTTCGGTCGCGTAGCCGCAGCATCTGAATTTTTCTATAATGCCGTAGCCTATTTCGGGCTGTCCGTTCTCGGGTAATCCCTTGAAGCAGATATCGCCGAGCATTTCGTCTGTTTCACGGGAGGATATTTTCCATGCGGTATACCACAAAAATTGCTCGGGATTTTTGCGGCAGCCTTCAAGCATATCGCCGTATGCATCGGCAAGCGCACTGTCGGTTTTGCGTGTTTCTTCCATAAGCGCTTCAAGCTCGTTTTCGCTCATGGGAGTTATCGTGAGTCTGTCGGTGTTGACCGCAGCTTTTTCCGCAGTATTTTTTGTAGTGCTTTCCTTCGGCTTTTTCACCTTTGCGGCAACGCGCTTTATCACCTCTGCCGCAAAGAAAATGAAGATAAGTTTTTTTAATGCTTTAAGGTAATCTTTCACTGTATTGTACCTCTGTTTGAAATTGTCCCTTTTATTGTGTCACAAAAGCTCATTTATGTCAAGAAAAACAGCGAAGAACAAAGAAAAGATAGTTTTTCGGGGGCGGCTTTTTGTAAAATCGGACGCAAACCGACAATGAAAAAAAGACTGAAAAACGGCATGGGACGATCCTTGCAGGTTTAGAAAAACCGCAAACAAAACTGTGTTGGACGACCCTTGCAGACTCAGAAAACCTGCTGACATTACAATAAGAGCGGGACTCCCGCAGACTTAGGCTGACGGGACTTGAACCCGTGTCGGTTTTGACCGGCTGATTTTCGCTCATGCCGCGTTAAAACCCTTGCAAATACGTCAAGTATTCGCTGCGGGCTTTGCCTTGCCTGAACAAAAATCAGCTCAGGCAAAACTGCTCTGCACCCGACAGTAGACAATTTTTGAGCAATTTTCGTTTTTTGAGGTGCAGGCTTGCTGACGCAAGTCAAGACGAAAAGGGCGAAAAGTGCCGAAAAGGGGCACTGACGGGCGACATGGGTTTGAATCCCGTCAGCCTAGAAAAACCGGCTCGCAGAACACTCCGGAACGCTGTTGTCGCCCCGGCTGTTCTTTGAGCCGTCCTTCTCTTTTTCTTGTTTCTTTTAATTTATTTAACTTTGAGGTTGCGCATGGCGTTGAGTATTGCAAGCACGGCAACGCCGACATCCGCCAAAACGCCTATCCACATATCCGCCAAGCCAAGCGCCGCAAGCACGAGGACTGCGAGCTTTGCCGCAAGTGCGAATACTACATTTTCAACGACTATGCGCCGTGTTTTCTTTGAAATTTTGATGGCAAGAGCAATCTTGGACGGGTCGTCGTCCATAATTACCATGTCCGCAGCTTCTATCGCCGCATCGCTTCCGAGTGCGCCCATTGCAATGCCGACATCGGCACGAGTCAGGACGGGAGCGTCGTTTATGCCGTCGCCGACAAATATCACGGTGCCTTTTTTATCCTTCTGCGTACACATTTTGTCCATTACGGCAACTTTATCTTCGGGCAGAAGCTCGTAATGTATTTCGCTAAGCCCGAGCTTTGCGTTTACGGACTCTGCTGCCTCGCGGCGGTCGCCCGTGAGCATTACCGTCTTTGAAACGCCGAGTTCTTTCAGCTCTTTAAGAGCCTGTGCGGATGTGGGCTTTACGGTATCTTCAATAACAACAGCGCCTGCATACTTGCCGTCAACGGCAGTGTAGACCACCGTGCCGCCCTTTGTCAGCTTCTTAAAAGCGATGTTGTTTGAATCCATCAGCTTATGGTTGCCGCAGAGGACCTGCTTGCCGTCCACTATCGCTTCGATTCCGAAACCGGATATCTCCTTTGCGTCCTGAGGCTCCGCGGCACTGCTTGCGGCAGCCTCTTTAAGAGATATTGCTATGGGGTGGTTCGAGTAAAATTCAGCCGAGGACGCGTATTTCAGCAAGCTGTCTTTGTCAAAGCCGTCTGCCGGGTGTACCTCCGTCACCTTGAAGGTGCCGGTGGTGAGTGTTCCCGTCTTATCGAATACAACTGTCGAGGTGTTGTTGACGGCTTCGAGGAAGTTCGCGCCCTTGATAAGAATACCCTTTGTGGATGCTCCGCCTATTCCGCCGAAGAAGGACAGCGGAACGGAAATTACAAGTGCGCACGGGCAGGAAACCACGAGGAATATAAGCGCGCGGTAGATCCATGTTTTCGGTTCACCCGTTACGATCGACGGGATAATCGCAAGGAGCAATGCACCGACAACAACGGCAGGCGTGTAGTATTTTGCGAATTTTGTTATGAAGTTTTCGCTCTTTGCTTTGTTGAACGAGGAGTTTTCAACCAGCGACAGAATCTTTGCAACGGACGATTCGCCGTAGGTCTTTTTCGCCGTTATTTTCAGAATACCGTTCATGTTGATGCTGCCGCTGACGACCGAGTCGCCGGGCTTTACATCTATGGGAACGGATTCGCCCGTGAGTGCCTTTGCGTCAAGTGCCGAAGTGCCGCTCAGAATCTCTCCGTCTACGGGTATCTTTTCGCCGGGGCGGACTATTACGGTGTCGCCGGGAACGACCTCCTCGGGAAGGACCTCCTCCTCGGCGCCGTCACGCAGAACGGTAGCCGAGTCCGGGCGGATATCCATAAGCGCCGATATCGATTTTCTGCTGCGCTCCACGGCAAGGCTCTGGAAAAGCTCGCCTATCTGGTAGAACACCATAACGAAAACCGCTTCGGGGTATTCCGAAATTATAAGAGCGCCGATGGTGGCAAGCGTCATTAGAAATGCTTCATCGAGAAAGTCGCCGCGAAGTATGCCCTTTATACATTTATAGAGTACATCCCAGCCGGTTATGAAATACGGGATAAGATAAAGTATAAGATATATCCAGTTGTTCCACTCGGTGAGTTTTTCGGTGATAAAGACGGCTGCCAGCAAAATGCAGCCTACTATAACGCGTATCAATAGCTTTTTCTGCTTTTTAGTCATGACGACTCGCCCCTCTTTTCGTTGGTTATCAGAATACGAGCGTGCACTCGGGAACTTCTTTTTTCGCAACCTTTACGGCTGTTTTTTCGATGGTGTCGGCAATCGATTCATCGATGTCGAGTATTACCTTCTGTGCCATAAAGCTGACGGCGGCTTTGTTGACGCCGGGAATGGCTGCAAGTGCTTCTTCAAGCTCGCGGGCGCAGTTCGCGCAGTCAAGATCTTCTACTCTGAATGTTTTTTTCATGGTTAATGCTTCCTTTCTTTCTTTCTTTGAATAAATTATTCGCAGATGTGTTCCATGCCTTTTTCGAGAATAAGACCCACATGCTCGTCGGCAAGCGAGTAAAATACGCTTTTACCGTCCTTGCGGAACGAAACGAGCTTTGCGTTTTTCAGAATGCGCAGCTGATGGGATATCGCCGAAACTGTCATTCCGAGAATGTCTGCGATATCGCAGACGCACATCTCACTCTCGAACAAAAGGTAAAGTATTTTAACGCGGGTGGAATCTCCGAAAATCTTGAAAAGCTCAGCCAGATCGATGAGGTTTTCCTCGTCCGGCAAAGTGCTTTTAATCATTTTTTCATCGATGTGATGCTCATGTTCAGTGCATACGGGAGCCTCTGCATTGGTGTAAAGTATCTCGTTCAAAACCGTTCCCTCCGTGTTTGTACTGTGAACATTTGAACATTTATTCAACTGTTCTACTGATATAATATACCCGTATTTCCTATTTGTCAACACTTTTTTATTAAAAAATTTCAGTAAAACAGTTTGGAAACGAAAAAGCGCTAAGAGGACAGGTAGAATTAAAAAAAGACAATAGAAAAGTTCTGTGCGCGCGGAACGAAAACGCGAAGCGGACGAAACCAAGAACCAAAGCGGACAAAGCGAAGGTTCGAAGTGAACGGCAAAAAACAATGAGTACGAAATGAAAGTACGCAGCGGACAAAAAGAAAAAAACAGGTTCAAAGTGAACGGAAAAGTTCAATCTTAACGGAATGAAAGTCGGTAAAAAAGAAAAACGGCTTAAAAAGCCGTTTTTCTTTGCGGAACTCAAAAATGAAATTCAAGGTAATTATCAGTTTGATGAGCCTTCTTCGGAAGCGTCTGTTTCGTCGTCGCTGCCTTTGAGTCTTTTGATAAAGGTGGTGATTGTTGCAATAAGCAGCTTGAACCATTCGATAAGCACCTGTACGGCGCCGGGAAGCATTTCCATAAAAGTTTCTCCTTTCAGAAAAATAATATCTCTTTCGTATTATACAATGCAATCGGCGAAATGTCAAATCATCTTTTCGCATTTTTTTGGAATGAAAACTGCGTCCGATAGTTGTTTACGAGGTTGTTCTCGCTAGGCTGACGGGATTCAAACCCATGTCGCCCGTCAGTGCCCCTTTTCGGCACTTTTCGCCCTTTTCGTCTTGACTTGCGTCAGCAAGCCTGCACCTCAAAAAACGAAAATTGCTCAAAAATTGTCTACTGTCGGGTGCAGAGCAGTTTTGCCTGAGCTGAATTTTGTTCAGGCAAGGCAAAGCCCGCAGCGAATACTTGATGTATTTGCAAGGGTTTTAACGCGGCATGAGCGAAAATCAGCCGGTCAAAACCGACACGGGTTCAAGTCCCGTCAGCCTAAAAGAGCGGAGAGTGTTTTTGAAAGAGTGCAGAGTGATTTTTTGTGCAGCCGCTCGTCGGTAATGCCCGAAACGGAACATTGCGTGCTTCGCGTAGTGAGCAGTACGCGTTTTACGGAGAGAACAGCGCGTGCTCTGCGGAAGATTCCGGGGCTTCACAATGGTAACATTGCGTGCTTCGCGTAGGGAGCAACGCGCGCTTTTACGGAGAGAAGTGTGTGTTTCTCAGAGAGAACAGCGCGTGCTTATCCGGGAAAAATTGTGCGCAGCACGGTGAGGTCTGCCGCCGGTCAGAAAATTGTTTTTACCATTTTGAAGCCGTCAAAGCTGACGGTGTTTTTTGTATCCGTGCCGAGGTACGGATAATCCGTGGAGATAATATTTGCCGCCGAAGCCGCAGCAGATGCGAAGGTGTCAGCAGAGTACATTCCGGAGAGGTCGGCGCGTGTGCGTATTATATAATTGCCGGCAGCGAGCTTCTCCGAGTTTTTCAGCAGCTGTTTTGCGTCGTTTATAAGCAGGAATGCGGCATAGGGTTTATCTTTATCGGCAGCGCGAACCATGGGGAACATGGACTGCGTTTTTATCGTGGGGTCGATATTTATATAGTCGTTCGTTACCTTACAGGGGTGGAGTATAACGGCAATTTTACCGAGGCATTCTTCTACCGTTTTCCAGCCGTCTGCCTCACGCATGGACTTGAAGCTGTCGAAGCTGCCGAGCGCTTCGCCGGGAGTGAGAAGTCTGTCGCCGAGAACGGTTCTGACGATCTTATCAAGCTCCTTAGCCGCTTCGAGGGAGAAAAATTCCATGTTTTCAAGCGGAATGAATACCGATTTCGGCTCGATTATAATTGAAACCGGAAGGTGTCCGGGGTTGTTGTCCGACCACACGGCAAGCTCTTCAAGGGCTTTTTCAAAGCTGAAACAGTTTGTCGCCATGTCGAAAACGGGGGAGTGAATGCAGACAAAGCTCGTTTTGCCGTTGTTTACGATGGTTTCAATGTCTATTTCGAGGTTTCTCAGTCCCGCGTCAAGCTGGTCGGAGAGCGTTATGGGAGCGCCGTTCTGCGTTTCGATGGTGCAGCTGAGGTGAGTTTTGCCGTCGCCCGAGTAGCGCTGATAGCTGTTGTGAGTGCCTATAACGGTAAGCTCGTTGAACTTTGTGCCGGCGGAGAGCATTTCGGCATAGTCGCCGCTGAAAATGGCGCTCTCGTCGCATTTTGTACGGCTGCCGTCGGCGTAGGCGGCTTTAAGCTCCTCGATATGCGTCAGCTGATACTGCTTATCCGTTTCGAGTCTGTCCATTACCGTGCGGAAGGACGGAGAGATAAGCATCAAAACAGATGCGAACAGTGCGAAAAATTTATAGTAAAGCGAATAGAAAAATGCGGACATATTACGAAATCCTCTCCTTTAAGCTCTGTGCCATTTTACTCCCTGAGGAGTGTCCTCCAAAACGATACCCATTTCGGTGAGAGTGTTTCTTATTTCATCGGCCTTTGCCCAGTTCTTCTCTTTTCTGGCGGCGGTGCGCTCTGCTATAAGAGCTTCGATTTTTTCGTCGTCGCCGTTGTCGGAGCCGGAGTTGTCGTCATAAACGATACCGAGAATGCCGGTAAGCTCGTCAAAAATTCTGATGGCTTCTTTTACGGCGCTCTTTGCGGGCGCGGCGGTAAGAACGGTCTTGTTGATAAATCTCGTGAGGTCGAAAATGACTCCGATAGCGTCAGCCGTGTTGAGGTCGTCGTCCATTGCGTCGCAGAAGCGTGCGCGGAAGCCGTTGAACTCCGCAAGGAGAGTATCGAGTTCGTCCGAGGTCAGCTCGTTTTGTGCGTTCGCAAGAGCAAAGTCGAGTGAATCGCGGCAGGTGTGAAGGCGTGTAAGAGAGGCCTTGCACTGCATGAGCGAATCATAAGAATAGTTTATGGGGCTTCTGTACTGACACGAGATCATGAGAAGGCGTATCGGCTCGTAACCGAACTGCTTCGCAACATCGCGGACGGTGAAGAAATTGCCCTTTGATTTCGACATTTTCTCGTTGTCGACCGTGATAAAGCCGTTGTGCATCCAGTAGTTTGCGAATTTAACGCCGTTGCACGCTTCGCTCTGCGCTATCTCGTTTTCGTGGTGGGGGAAGATAAGATCCTGACCGCCGCAGTGAATATCAATGGTCGTACCGAGGTAGCGGCAGCTCATTGCGGAGCATTCGATATGCCAGCCGGGACGGCCCTTGCCCCACGGTGAATCCCATGCGGGTTCGCCGGGCTTCGAGGCTTTCCAAAGAGCGAAGTCCATGCTTTCGCGTTTGAGTTCGCCTATGTTTATTCTCGCGCCTGCCATGAGGTCGTCAAGCGGCTGATGCGAGAGCTTGCCGTACTCCTTGAATTTAAGCGTGCTGAAATACACATCGCCGCCGGACTCGTATGCGAAGCCCTTGTCTATGAGCGTGCTGACCATTGCGATGATGTTCTCTATATTCTCTGTTGCCTTGGGGTGAACGGAAGCGTCCCGCACATTAAGTCCGTGCGCATCGGTTTTGTACTCGGCAATGTACTTCTCGCTGACCTCTTTGAAGGTGGTGCCTTCTTCGTTTGCGCGATTGATTATCTTATCGTCGATATCGGTGAAGTTCTGAACATAGGTGACCTTGTTGCCCTTGTATTCAAGATAGCGTCTGAGCACATCGAATACGCAGATGGGACGGGCGTTGCCTATGTGAATGTAGTTGTAAACGGTGGGACCGCATGCGTAAATGCGGAATTCGCCCTCGTGCAGAGGGACAAGTTCTTCTTTTTGTCTGGTGAGAGTATTATAAACTTTCATGAATTATTCTCCTTTTCGGCTTTCCTGATAGCTTTTTATCTGTTCTTCGAGAGATTCTATTCGTTTTGTAAGTCTGTCTATTTCCTGTTGAACGGGGTCCGGAATGTTTATCTGGTCGAGATTGTCAATGCGTATGCCGTCGCGTTTTATCACCCGTGCGGGAGTGCCGACGGCGGTCGAGTTTTCGGGGATCTCGTGGAGGACCACACTCCCGGCTGCAATGTTCGTGTTGTTGCCGATCTTGAAGGGACCGAGCACCTTTGCGCCCGCACCTATCATAACGCCGTCGCCCACTGTCGGGTGGCGCTTGCCGACATCCTTGCCGGTTCCTCCGAGCGTTACGCCCTGATATATCGTCACATCGTCGCCTACCTCGGCAGTTTCGCCTATTACCACGCCTGTGCCGTGGTCTATGAAAAAGCGTTTGCCGATCTTCGCGCCGGGGTGAATCTCTATATTTGTCTGCTTTGCGGCGCGCTGCGAAATATACCGCGCAATGAAGTGCATATCGTGCTTGTAAAACCAATGGGCTTTGCGGTATGCCCTCACGGCTTTAAGCCCGGGGTAGAGGAGCAGCACTTCAAGGGCGGAGGTTGCCGCCGGGTCGCGTTCCCGTATGCATTTGACATCTTCTTTAAGCTGACCGAAATATTCTTTCAGCAAAAAAGTCACCGCCTTTATTTATTCAGTTAAAAATCGAAAGAATGTCGTTGACGGTCTGATTCTCACCGTCGAACGAGGACGGAACATCGGGTGCCGCCGTTTCGGTGTCCTCGGGGTCGGAATAAACGACTATTGTAACTTTGTCGCCGCTTTTGACTCCCTGACCGGCAGGCGGAACGGTTTCGGCAACGGTATTTGCCGGATGAGTCCCGTCATTGTATTTTTTTGCGCGTTCGCAAACAAGTCCCTTCGCGGAGAGCGCAGCCATAGCCTGCTCGTAGGTCTGCCCCGAAACATCGGGAATGGGGAACACCTGAGGGCCGGAGCTGACCGTAAAGGTTATCGTCGTTCCGGTCGCGACAGACGAATTTGCGGGAATATCCTGACCTATTATCTGCCCCGAGGGAACGGCGTCGTTGCTCTGCTCAATCTTCTTTATGATGAAATTTCCCGTGACTTCGTTTTCCTTTACAACATCATTATACTGACGGCCGAGGAAAGATTGCACGGTTATCATATTTTGACTTGCGGTCGTGTTTGTGCCGTTGCTGCCGCCGCCGCTTACACCGAAAAGTGCGCTGACGAGAATGGCGATGCCTATAAACAGCGTAACGATAAACGCGATAAGCACCGCTTTGAGTGTTTTGCGCTTCTTTTCCTGCGCCTGAAACTGCTCGTAGTTCTGCTGGCTGCTGTTTTTACGGTCACTGTGCGTATTCGCTTCGTCATGCGGTCTTGTGACTATCGGCTCACGCGCGTTTGTGCCGGAAACAGGTGCGGCGGAGGGAACAGCCGGTTCCGTGTGCGGAAAAACATGAGCGCTCGCACTTACCGCCCTGGGAGATGCCGAGAGGTTGCTGCGAAGCTGTTCGGCGTTTCTTGTGCGGTCGGTGGGGTCTATCTGCATTCCGTTTATTATCGCATTTATTATGTGCGGCGGAAGTATCTCGGCAAATTTCGCCGGAATCATCATCCGGTCGTTCTGCGCTCTTACCGGAGCTGAAATCGGAGTGGTGCCTATCAGTGTACGGTATATGACCGCCGTGAACGAATAGATGTCCGTCCATGAGCCTACGGGGTCATCCTCACGGTAAAGCTCTATCGGCGCGTAGCCGTCCGTCAGAACGCTGTCAAGCTCGCCGTAGGCGCTTGCCGCCTGCGGAATAACATAGTCGGTTATTTTCAGCTTGCCGTCCTCGGCGAAGAAGAACGACGACGGGTTGAGGTTGCGGTGGATAACGCCCGAGGTATGAAGTGTTCCTATTGTGGACAAAACAGGCATGAAAAGTATTCTCGCCTGATCCCACGAGATGTAGCCCTGCCCGTTATCGAGCAGGTAGTCGCGAAGCGTGATATTCTCAATATCGTGATAGACGGCGTACGAGGTGAGATTTGCCGAAAACAGGTCATAGACCGAAACGAGCGCCGTCAGCCCTTTAAGGCGCATGAGCTTGCTCCAAAGCTCTCCGAAGGAGGCGCGGCAGTCCGCAAAGACAGCGTCCGAGCCGCTTTTAACTACGGCTGTCAGACCGTCCTCGCCCCTGTCGGCAAGCTCCGCCGGGAAAAATTCGCGCACGGTACATCGTTCGTCCGTCTGTGTGTCATACGCAATGTATGTAAAGCCTTCGCTGTTTGAGCGTATACACTTTCCTATATAGTATCTGTCTGCAAGCATTGTTCCCGGGACGATAGCGAGAAAAGACACGCTTTCTGGAACGCCGCTGTTACCGCAATGCGGACATATTTCGTTTCCGCCCATGTCATTCATGCACGAAAGGCAAAGATTGTTAAGCTCTGTCATTTTGCGGTTCAACTCCATTATAATTTTTTCTTTACCGGGCCGATTCGTTCAGTCCCTGTCAAACTATACCGTTACATAAATATACACCGTACATTATAGCATCAATGCGGCGTGTTGTCTATAAAAATGTCTGTATAAAATAAAAAAATAAAGGATCGCGCTCCGTAAAGAGCTGCGATCCCTTACTTGGTTATGACAGTATTTGACGGCTGAGAAGCCCTGCGGCTTTTATACCGCGTCAGGAAACCGCCGATTTCGTCGGTGTTCCCGCCGCATGACCGTGCTGCGCTTTCGCGATGAAATACTGAGCAACACAGACTGCGCCCACTGCTGACAGACCTATAAGGTCGGTAACAAGTCCGGGGTAGATAAGGCACAAGCCGCCTGCCGCCGCAATGACACGGAACAGCGGATTGACCTTCGTGAACAAATGGCCGTTGAGGGCAAGTGCGACACCGAAAAGTCCGAGTATTGCCGAGAGTGAAACGGAGATAACATCGTACGCCGTAATGTCGCCCTCAAAGAGCATTTTCGGGCTGTATGCGAAGATAAACGGAACGATGAACGCCGCAATCGCAAGCTTTGTGGCATTGAGTCCGGTTTTCATCGGGTTTGCCTTCGCTATTGCCGAGCCTGCGTATGCCGCGAGTGCAACGGGCGGAGTGATGTCGGCGACGATGCCGAAGTAGAAAACGAAGAAGTGAGCCGCAACAATGGGGAAGCCGAGCTTTATAAGAATCGGTGCGCAGGTTGCCGCCATAATGCAGTAGTTCGCGGTGGTGGGAACGCCCATTCCGAGGATAATGCAGCAGACCATTGTCAGAAGAAGTCCTATGATGGTCGCGTTCTGTGCAACATCTACTATAGCGCCGATAAGCTGGTTTGCAAGTCCCGTTACGGTGATGCAGCCTGCTATGATACCTGCCATAGCGCAGGCAACGGCAACGGTGATAGCGCCCTTGCCGCCCGCAACGAGCGCGTCAAGCGCCGCATTGAGGCTCTTTATTACGCCGCGTTTAAGAGCGGCGCCGAAGCCCTCGCCCGGTTCTCTTTCCTGATACTCGGTGGCTACGAGGTTTATCATACCTATGATAAACGCTGCGCCTATCGAGATAGCGGCAGAGGAAGCCATCGTCTTTGTGCCCGAGGAAACGAGCCATACGAGCAGCACGAGGGGAAGCATGAGGTAGCAGTTCTTTCCGAGGTAGCTCCACTTGGGAAGCTCCGCCTTCGAAATGCCTTTAAGTCCGAGCTTTTTCGCTTCGAGGTGAACCGAGATGAAAATGCCCGTGAAGTAGAGTATTGCGGGGAGAATAGCCTTTACCGCAACGGTTGAATACGGGAGGTTCATGTACTCAGCCATGAGGAATGCGGCAGCGCCCATGATGGGAGGCATTATCTGACCGCCGGTGGAGGCGGCAGCTTCGACAGCGCCTGCGAATTCGGGCTTGTAGCCGGTCTTTTTCATCATGGGGATGGTGACCGAGCCGGTGGTAACGGTGTTGCCGACAGAGGAGCCGGAAACCATGCCGCACAGAGCGGACGAGATAACTGCGACCTTTGCGGGACCGCCGCTCGACCAGCCTGCGATACGGTTTGCAAACGCAATGAAGAAGTTTGCGATTCCGGTTCTTTCAAGGAACGCGCCGAAAATTATGAACAGCACTATGTATGTGTAGCAGACATTTACGGGAGTTCCTATAACACCGCCGGTGGTGTAGAAAAGCTTGTAGATTATCGTTTTGAGTGACGAGTAAAACGATGTATCGTGAACGCCTATGTAGTAGTAGAACGCATAGATAACGAGTGCGCCGGCAACGCAGAGAATGGGGATACCGACGCAGCGGCGGCAAAGCTCGATGAGAACGAGAATGCCTATTATACCGATAGCGACATCAAGAGGCGCTATTCTTGTCGCCTTGTTGATTATCGCCTGTGCGTTTATCGCGAAATAGAAGAAGCACGCCGCGCCCACAGCCATAAGTATAAGGTCGTACCACGGTATACTATTCTGCTTTACATGGTGCTTGTTGGCAGGATAGTTCAGGAAACCGATAACGATTATGCAGCCCATGAAAACGGTGAGCCTTACCTCCGGCAGTGCCGTCGAGAAAAGTGTCATGCCTATGCAGTAAACCGAGAAAACGGCTGTTATTATCGTTACGATTATTTTTGGAATGCCTTCCCATATACGGGTATTTGATTCTTTGTCATACTTACGCATGACATCGTCAAGGTCGGCTGCGGTGGCAGCGTCGTCTGCCGGTGCAGCGGAAAACGCGCTGTCGATAACGACTTTTTCCTTGCTCTTTTTACTGAATTTGCCCAAATTGACCGCTCCTTTCCTGAGTATAATTTTTAATTTCGGGGGCTGCGTTCAACGATGCAGCCCCCGAAGCTATTGTCTGTTCAGACAGTGCAAAAGCTTATTTGCCGGCAACGGTGATGCCTTTTTCGGCAAAATACTTTACAGCGCCCGCATGATAGGGAACGGACTTAACCGAAGAAGCGAATTCAAGCGAAAGTTCGCCGTATTTCGCATGGTTCGTTACAAGGCTCTCTGCGTTGTCGAAGATATCCTTGCAGATCTTGTAAACAGTGTCCTCGGAAACGGAATCCTTAACGAGGATAACAGCGCCTACGCCGACGGTAACGGTGTCCTCGGCGGTCTTATAAACATCCTTGGAAATGGTGCACTTTGAGTAGTAGGGGGACTTCTTGATAAGAGCGTTGATGTGCTCCTCGTCAAGAGAAACAAGGCTTACGGTCTTGGTTGTTGCAAGGTCGGTAACGGCAACCGTGGGAGCGCCCGCAACGATGAAGGCAGCGTCAATCTTACCGTCTTTAAGAGCGTCGGCACTGTCGCCGAAGGACTGGTACGTGGGCTTGATGTCGTCTACGGTCATGCCGTAAGCGTCGAGAATGTCAACGGCGTTGAAGTAAACGCCCGAGCCGGAAGCGCCTATCGAAACATTCTTGCCTTTGAGGTCGGCAACCGTCTTGATTGTGGGGTCAACGGTTACGATCTGAACCTGCTCGGTGTAAAGAGCTGCAAGAGTGGAGAAGCAGGTGACGGGCTTATCGAAAAGGTTTGTGCCGTTGTAAGCATAAGCCATAACATCGGACTGGCAGAAGGCAAGCTCTGCGTTGCCGTCTTCAAGCTCGAAAACATTGGATTTGGAGCCTGCGCCGACGATACCCGTTATCTTAATGCCCGCATTGCTTGTAGCGTGCTGAGCGATAACTGAACCGAAAGCGTAGTATGTGCCGCTTTCACCGCCCGTTACGAAACGGAGGTTCTCGGACGAAGTCGTACCGGGATTTGCGGAATCCGTGGGGTCGTTGTTTGTCTTTTCGCCGCAGGAAGCGAAGCAGAAAAGAACGAATGTGAGTGCAAGAAGAACAGAGATGATCTTTTTCATTGTTTTTTTCCCTTTCAATTTTTATTCGGAATTGTTGTTCCATACCGGCAGAGTATACCATATGTTGATAATATAATCAAGTACAAATAGTTGTATAATATGTATAAATAAAATTTATAACAGTTTTGTCCGGCTTTGTCGTTTTTCCGTTATTTCTGCGTTATGTGCGGAGTGTCCGCCGGCAGCGATCCTAAAATATCTTCCCTGATAACGGTTGCTTTTATCTTTTTTTTGTGTTAGCATATAGTAAAATGAGCCGTTTGCAGGAGGTTATTTATGTTTGACGGAATGGATTATGTATACGAGGTCTACCTTGAAAAGAGTTTTTCCGCAGCGGCAAAAAAACTTTTCATTTCTCAGCCGGCACTTTCGGCAGCCGTAAAAAAGGTGGAAAAACAGCTCGGTATCACGATATTTGACCGCTCTACAAATCCTATATCAATGACTCAGGCAGGCAGAGTCTGTATTGAATCAATAGAACAGATGCGTGCCTTGCAGCACAATATGCTCAATCAGCTCAACGACCTGTCGGAAATGAAAAGCGGCAGCGTTACCGTGAGCGGTGAGAATTTTATATCTTCGTTTATACTGCCCGAAATAATCCTTCGTTTTATGAACACCTATTCCGGGATAAATGTCGAGCTTGTCGAGTCGCACACGCACGACCTTAAAAATCAGCTTCTCGACGAAAAGGTCGACATTCTCGTCGCGCACGACTTTGACCCGGAGCTGTTTGTTTCCTATCCGCTCTCGGATGAAACTCTGCTTCTCAGTGTACCGATCACCAACCCCATAAATGCGCGCTTTGAGGAACGCAGCCTTAACGATAAGGACTTTGCCTCGGGGCGTTACCTTGACAGAATGTGTCCCACGGTCGATCTTCGCGATTTTGCGGACGAAGATTTCCTTGTTCTCAAAAAAGGAAACGATATGTATACCCGTACCATGCAGCTGTGTGAAAACGCCGGATTCCAGCCGCGCGTCAGAATTTATTCCGACCAGCTCATGACGGCGTATAATATGTCGCGTGCCGGTCTTGGGCTTACAATAGTGACGGATAACCTTATGAGGGCTGTCCACGGAACATCAAAGTGCCGTATATACAAGATATCCGGCGAAAACACACGCCGTAAGCTCTCGATAGGCTACAAGAAAAAACGCTATCCCTCGCGTGCGATGGAGGCATTTGTACAGTGCGCCATGGAGGTGTACAAGGCAAAATAAACGGACAGGTACGAAGCGAATTCCGCTCTGCATGGAACTGAATAGATGTAATAAATAACATATCCTAATATGTATGCCATACCTTGTTTTATTACTTTTTGTCCGATTTTTTATGTTAAATTTGTGAATTTACGAAAAAACACTTGATTATTACATCCGCCGCGTTATAATTATAGCCTGATCAGTTAATAGTCTGACGAAAGTCGGGTCTGTGGTGATCCGCTTTCAGACAGTCTGTCCAAAGGCGGTGCTGATGATGATACTCACGGTTATACTTGCAGCGGTGATCGGTGCGGTGCAGATATTTCTGCAAAACCTTGCCGTCGGAATGCTGCTTTCAAAAAGATATCTGCTCGGCGGAGCCGTCGTTTTGGGAAAAGCGGCTCTTTACGGAGTGGGTATTTTTGTTTTTCTCAAATTCCTGAGGGCTTTCGCCGTCGGGGCTGCGGCAGGATTCGGCGCAGGCTTTTTCATAACGCTTGTCGTTGTTCTTGCCGTAAGAATATCTGCTTCACGCAGAAGGGAGGGATAGCTCATGGATGTCCAAACGGTGATAAAGCTCGCTGCCGGTGCGATTATATTTGCCGTGTGCCTTGTGGGCTATCTGCACGCGGTGCGGAAAAACGACGGGCACGAGCTTACGAAAAAACAAAAGCGCGTCAAAAAGCTGTGGTTCATGGGACTTATTATCGGCGCGTGGTTTGTTGTGGGCGTTTTCATAACATGGTTTTCGCAGAAGAAGTTCCATTTTGCCATCGACTTCGAGATGTTCAGCGAGAGGGTAGAGCTTTTCGGCGGCTTCACTGTTGCGAAAACGACAATTATCGCGGCGGTGAGCAGTGCGGTCATTATCGCGGTGCTGGTGCTGTTCAGAGTTTTCGCGATTTCGAAGTTCTCTGCCGGGCGTCCGACTTCCGTTCAGAACGCATCCGAGGCGATAGTCGAATTCCTTGACAAGTATGTCGCGGGAGTTGTAGGCGAGAAGGCGGCAAAAGGACTTTCGCCCTATATGCTCTCGGTAGCGCTGTTTATGATAGGCTGCGCATTTTCGGAGCTTTTCGGGCTGCGCGCACCCACATCCGACCTCACCTGTACGCTCGCACTCGGATTTATGACCTTCTTTCTGCTCAACATCTACGGCATTAAAAAGCACGGTGTGCTGGGCAGACTCAAATCAATGGGCGGAGCGGTTCCGGCAATGCGTCCCATTATGATACCGCTTAAAGCCGTCAGCGATTTTGCGGTTCCCGTGTCGCTTGCCTGCCGTCTGTTCGGCAACATGATAGGCGGAATGATGGTCATGGATCTGCTCAAAGGCGTGCTCGGCGGATATGCGTCCGGTCTGCCTGCTGTTGCAGGACTGTACTTCAATCTGTTCCACCCCATGATACAAATTTACATTTTTATTACGCTTTCGCTTACATTCATAAACGAAGCAATGGAGTAAAATCCAATAGTCGGAAACAATTTATATATTTCAGGAGGAAATTATCATGAATTACATTGCTGCTGCTATCATTATGTTCGCCGTTTGCCTTGTCGGCTTCGGTATGTGCTTTGCGACCATCAAGTCGGTCGAGTCGTCCGCCCGTCAGCCCGAAGCTGCCGGAAAAATTCAGACGATACTTCTTCTCGGCTGCGCACTTGCAGAGTCGACCGCAATTTATGCCTTCGTTGTCGCACTTATCCTTGCGACCGCAAAATAAACAAAAACGGAAACTTACTAAGGAAGTGAGATAAATGGCAGATTTGCTTTCAAAGGACATGATAGCCGATCTCATACTGAACATAATCAACATACTCGTACTTTTCTTTGTTACGAAGGCACTTTTGTACAAGCCCATAAAGAAGTTTCTCAATGCCAGAAAAGAGCGTCTTGAAGCTGCCGAGGATGCAGCCGAACAGGCTAAGACCGAAGCGGACGCGGCAAAGGCAAAGTATGACGGACTTCTCGCGGATGCAGAGAGCATAAAGGCTCAGGCTGCCGAAAGGGCTGAAAAGGAAGCGAGAGAGCAAGCCGAGCGCATTATTGCCGAGGCGAAAACTCAGGCTGCCGCCGCGCTCGAAAAGAGCAATAAGAAGGCTGCCGCAGAGCATGACCGCATTATAGCCGATGCAAAAGACGATATCGTCAACGCAGCTCTCGACGCAACCGAAAAGCTGCTCGGCAGAGTCGTTACCGACGAAGATAACCGCCGTATAATCGAGAGCTATTTCGGCTGACGAAGGAGGACGGCGTATGAAAAAATGTATTTTAACCGTTGCTCCGTCAATGACCGATGAAACATATTCGCTGCTCTGCGAAAAAGCGCGCGGCAAATTCGGTGACGAAACGCAGTTCGTGCGAAAAAACGACGGCGGAGTCATAGCCGGTTTTATAATGGAGTGCGGCGGGGAAGTCACCGATCTCTCCGTCGGCACACAGTTGAAGCTGCTCAAAGCGCAGCTCCAAAAGCGGGAGGGCTGAATTTATGGAAAACATGAAGATCAGCGCATTTCTCAAAAATCAGATAAACTCTTTCCACCCCGGTCCCGTGGTGTACAGAAAGGGAACGGTCGTCAAGTCCGGCGACGGTGTCGTGCGTGTAAATCAGCTGCCCGGCAGACTTTACGGCGAGCTGCTTGAATTTGACGGCGGCGTTTTCGGCATGGTTTTTGACCTCGACGAGGACGGCGCGGGTGTCGTGCTGCTCGACGGCGACGACAGAGTCAAGGTCGGCGACGGCGTAAAGGGTACCGATGTCGTGGCGGAGGTTCCCGTCGGCAAAGAGCTGCTCGGCAGAGTCATCGACCCCATCGGCAGACCTCTTGACGGCAAACCCCTTGAAGCAAACGAATTCTACCCGGCTGAGCGCCCGGCTCCGGCGATAATCGACAGACGGCCCGTTGACACCCCCATGATGACGGGGCTTCTCTCGGTCGACAGTATGATACCGATCGGCAGAGGACAGCGTGAGCTTATTATCGGCGACCGCCAGACGGGCAAGACCACAATAGCAATAGACAGTATAATCAATCAGAAAAATTCAGATATGGTATGCGTGTACTGCGCGATAGGGCAGAAGGCTTCAAGCGTTGCCGGAGTTATAGATACACTCACAAAGGCGGGCGCAATGAAGTACACGACCGTTGTCGCGGCAACCGCGTCCGACAGCCCCGCGATGCAGTATCTTGCGCCCTACTGCGCGTGCTCCGTCGCAGAGTATTTTGAAGCACAGGGCAAGGATGTGCTTATTGTTTACGACGATTTGTCCAAGCACGCTGTGGCATACCGTACCATTTCGCTCCTGCTTTTAAGGCCGCCGGGAAGAGAAGCTTTCCCCGGCGACATATTCTATCTTCACTCCCGTCTGTTGGAGCGCAGCGCGTGCCTTTCGCACGAAAACGGCGGCGGCAGCATTACGGCGCTCCCGATAATCGAAACCTCGGCAGGCGATATATCCGCATATATCCCCACCAATGTAATTTCGATAACGGACGGACAGATATATCTCGAAAGCGACCTGTTTTTATCGGGCGTGCGTCCCGCCGTAAACACCGGACTTTCCGTTTCGCGTGTCGGTCAGGCGGCGCAGTACCCGGCGATGAAGGCGGTTTCGGGCAAACTGAGAATAGAGCTCTCTCAGTACCGCGAAATGGCTGTGTTCGCTCGCTTCGGCAGCGATGTTGACCCGGCGACCCGGCGTATGCTCGACAGGGGAGAAACACTCGTAAATGTTTTTAAACAGAACAGGAACGCGCCGTACTCGCTCTTTGACGAAGTTTCGCTTATCGAAGCGTACAAGGCGGATTATTTCGCCGGTGTTAAGTCAAAGGAGTTCCCGTCTGAGATAAAAGCGTTTCTTTCGGCGCTTGAAGAAGCCGTCCCCGAAATAAAAAAAGAGGTCAACGAGTCCGGAAAGATGTCGGACGAAGCAAAAACCGGACTTGAAGAAGCCATAAAAAAACTTGCGGACGGTAAAAAGTCATGATTTCGAGCGTAAGTGAAATAAAAGCACGGCTTGCAAGCGTTAAGCAGACGCGGCAGATAACGAACGCCATGTATCTGTTGTCGGTTTCGCGCCTTAAAAAGCTCGCCCCCGGAATGGATTACGCGGTGAGCTATATGCAGCGGCTGCGAAGCGCGCTATCGGGCGTCCTCAATGTTTCGAATACCGAAGGGCTGCATCAGCGCTTTATTGATATCGACTCAAAGGGAACGGCGCTTATTATGTCAGTTATGGGCGACAAGGGCTTGTGCGGCGACTATAATATTGCCGTTGCCGAGCTTACCGCCGCAGAAATGAAGAAGCACGAAAACGCTCTTCTCTGCTGCTTCGGTCTTGTCGGGAAAGAAATTCTCATATCGCGCGGTATTACTCCCGACCGCGTTCTGCCCGGTTCGTCCATGCACCCGAGCTTGGAGCTTGCTCACGAATTGTCGCAGACGCTCATAGAAGAATACATCACCGACATGATAAACGAGGTGTATGTCATTTATACGCCCTATTCTCACGGCGAGAAAAAGCCGGTGTGTATGCGCCTTCTGCCGCTTGTCAGAGAGGATTTTGCGGATGTCGAAACTCATCTTACAACAGACGAAATGCTCTGCGAGCCGTCATACGAAGCCGTGTTCGAGCATATGGTCCCACACTACTGTACGGCTATGATATACGATATGCTCGTGCAGTCTGCCGCGTGTGAAAATGCGGCACGCACACAGGCAATGAAATCGGCAGCCGACAATGCCGACGAAATGCTGAAAACGCTTCGTGCACAGCTCAACGCCTCGCGTCAGCTTCGGATAACGAACGAGATAACCGAAATTGCAGCCGCAAAGTCCTATGCTTCGGAGGAACAGTAAAATGAACAGTGCTTATTCAGGTGAAATAATCAAAATATCCGGACCCATTATAGATATCCGTTTCCCCGAGGGCGAGGAGCCGCGCATAAACGCGCTCCTCACCGAAAGTGCTTCGGGCAGACATATGGAGGTCGCGTCGCACCTCGGAAACGGAAAGGTTCGCGCCATTGCTCTCGAAGCTCCCGAAGGGCTTCGCTGCGGTACGACCGTCACGGGCGACGGCGGCGGAATCACCGTCCCGGTGGGCGATGCCGTTATAGGCAGAGTTATCGATGTCCTCGGCAGACCCATTGACGGCAAGGGCGAAATAAAGACGGAGGAGCGCATGGCTATCCACCGCAAAGCGCCCACGCTGAACGAGCAGCGCCCCGTTGACGAGCTGCTCGAAACCGGTCTGAAAGTCATAGATCTGCTTGTCCCCTATGCAAAGGGCAGCAAGATAGGTCTGTTCGGCGGTGCCGGTGTCGGCAAAACCGTTCTTATAATGGAAATGATACATAACATTGCGACCGGACACGGCGGCTATTCCGTATTTACGGGAGTCGGCGAAAGAAGCCGTGAGGGCAACGAGCTTATACGCGACATGGAGAACAGCGGCGTTATCGACAAAGCCGTTCTCGCTTTCGGGCAGATGAACGAACCGTCCGGTTCGAGAATGCGCGTGGCTATGTCCGGGCTTACGGAGGCTGAGTACCTCAGGGATGTTAAGCACCGCGATGTCCTGCTGTTTATCGACAATATCTACCGTTTTGTTCAGGCAGGAAACGAAGTCAGCGCACTTCTCGGCAGAATGCCCGGTGCTGTCGGCTATCAGCCCACCCTTGCGCAGGAGCTCGGCGAGTTGGAGGAGCGTATCGCGTCCACCGACAAAGGCTCGATAACCTCCGTTCAGGCGGTCTATGTCCCGGCTGACGACCTTACCGACCCTGCCCCGGCTACCATATTTACGCATCTTGACGCAACCACCGTTTTGTCCCGTTCGATAGCCGAGCAGGGAATCTATCCGGCGGTCGATCCGCTTGAATCATCATCGAGAATGCTCCGTCCGGAGGTCGTGGGCGAGAAGCACTATGCGGTCGCCTCCGCCGTAACGGAGTGCTTGCAGCGTTATTCCGAGCTTAAAGATATCATAGCCATTCTCGGCATGGACGAGCTTTCGGCAGAGGATAAGCTCACCGTCATGCGTGCGCGTAAGATACAGAAATTCCTGTCGCAGCCCACTCATGTCGCGAAAGCGTTCACCGGTCAGGACGGGCGTTTCGTTAAGGTTGAGGACACTGTTGAGGGCTTCCGCAAAATAGTGGAGGGCGAAGCGGACGATGTCCCCGAGAACGCATTCTTCATGGTAGGCACATATGAGGAAGCGCTCGAAAAAGCAAAAACACTTTGATCTGACGGGAGGCGGCAGCTACGGACAGCGAAAAAACCTTTGCCGTTAACATCTTCACGCCCGAAAAGCAGTTTGAAGCCGGCGATTATTCGGCGTTCACCTGCTGCGGACTTGACGGCGAAATATGTATAATGAAAAACCATACCCCCATGATACTCGCGGTCGATTTCGGCGTGGTGCGGCTCACCTGCGGTGACGGCAGTACCCGAATAGCCGTGTGCAGCGCAGGCTTTTTGGAGGTGCGCGACAACGAGCTTGACGCCTTTTTCGATTTCTGTCGCTGGGAGGAGGATATCGAGAGCGCGAAGGAGGAGGCAGAGCGGCTTCGCGAGTCGGAGCGCGAGAGCCTTAAAGCTCACCGCCGCAATGCGGTCGAGCTGGCGAGAACGGTTGCGGACATATCGAGAGCAACCGGAAAAAAATTTCAGTAACAGCTCCGCAGACGGAGGTTTTTCAAAAAATATCAAATACCCGTGCAACCGAAAGTGCAACCGCTTTCGGTTTTTTTCTGCTTTCCGGCTTTGCGGTTTTTTTTTGAGGGTGTAAAAAAATTACACGGTCTTGTTTTTTAGTGGTGGGGGAGAGATTGTACGGTCTTGTTTTTTGTGGGGGCAGAACGGGCTTATTTTTTTTTCGGGGTGCAAAGTCCGGTAATCGCTGCCCGGAATAACCGTCAGCCGTTCGATTCGTTTTTTTTTGCGGGAGTGCGTTGGACAAAGTCTACGCGCCGTGTCGGAGAAAAATTCGAAAATTTTTCAAAAAAGTATAATTATTGTGATTTTCAACATGCTTTATCTTATGTTTTTGTGTATTTTTACCAATAGGGCGGACGACATATTGTAGTTTCTGATAATTGAAAAAGCGTGCGTAAAAATATATAATAGTGAATGGTGTAATTTACCCTTATTCCATTTTTTGAATTCTTTGTAGGAGGAAAAATGATGAAAAAACAAGCCAGCAAAGCCCTTGCTCTGTTTATGTCATTGCTGATGCTTCTCGGCGTCGTACCCATGATGACCTTTACCGCATCGGCTGCCTCGAGCGAGGTCTATTTCTATGTCCCCGAGGCTCTTTACATCACGCCTACCGACAACGGCGGAAATCAGGCTGTTAAGTATTTCCTGAACAGCTACCGCTCGGAAAGCACGCAGTCGTGGGCATCAGCCTATGAGAGTACAGGTAAGCTGTACTTCTATTGCCCGGCGGCTTCCAGCGTTTCCATTTCGGTAAGCGGCGGTACCGTTTCGGGTCTTACCACCTCCGGAACGAATAAAATCGATGATACCTCGTTCTCCATGACCGCCCCCAATGCTTCGGGTAACATAGTGACATGGACTGCGACCTATGTCGTCAACGGTCAGACCCGTACGGCTACTTCGTATTCCTATGTATACAAGCCCAACCGCGTTCCTACCGGCGTTGCATCGGAAACCGAGAGTGACAAGCACGGAAGAAGAAAGTACGACTATCACGGCGTTGTATCCGTTATTTGGGGTGCTAACACCTACGATACGGGCTCTACAAACGGGAATCAGGAAGCAAAGGGTCCGGCTTCGATGATATACCTCGGCAACAACGGTATGAAATCCGGCAACAATGACCGTCCGCACAATGTCGGATATTTTGATGACAGCCATCCCAAGACCTTCCGTTATCACAATAACAATAATAAAAATGTTACTGTTGAATCTCCGGCAGCGAACTTCTTTGTCGATGTTTCGCGTTTTACGAATATGAACCAGATCCCGTACATGGCGTTCGGTCTTGCCGTTACGGACGATGAGCATACCGACGGATACGAGCTTACGACTACACTCCAAAACCGTGACTCCGGTGCGGATCTTTCTACACTTCATTCGAGAACGGAATACAGCACCGAGGTTGTTGTTTATAACGAAAATAATCAGAAAAGACCGAATTATAACATCAGCGGCATTTCGCTGACCTCGTGGACACACTACCGCCTTTATACCTACGGCAGAACATGGTGCGGCGGCACATACACTCACACCGACCAGTATATTAACATGGATTTCCTCGGCTGTAACAAGTCGAACCTCCGCAGCCTTTACCTGAACGCCATAAAAGCGGGCAGACAGGCTTCGAACTATGTTTCCGGCACATGGACTACATATCAGAACGCCCTTAAAAATGCCGCGGCCGTGCTCGGTAATCCCACCGCACGCACAAACGATGTGAACGGTGCGTACAACACCCTTAATAATGCTATAAACGGGCTTACCACATATGTGTACCTCAACGGCACGCGCAACGGCGGCACAGGCACATGGACCGATACCGTTGTTATCGGCGGCGGTACGACCGTAAGTTACAACCCGTCCGCGCACACGCCCACCAAGGCGAACTACACATTTGTAGGCTGGAATACGAACGCCGACGCAACCACCGGTTCAAAGACCTCCGTTACGGTAGGCTTTAATCAGACGATATACGCAATTTATTCGTCAACGCTTAGCGGCACCTTCCATTATCTCACCTCCGACGGAAAATATACCTCTAAGGTTATTTCGAACACTATTTACAATAATACTACCCAAGGCACGATCTACGCACCGGTGACTATAGGCTCCACTGTAACCTTTGACGGAAGAACCTTCACCCTCAGGGGCTGGCGCGCAGATCAGACCGCAGCCGCTCCCACAAAAACAGAGAACGGCTACACCCATTATTCCGCTTCGCCCAGTGCAACTTACTACGCAATATACGACAGTAAGGTCACGCTTACATACAACGGCAACGGCGGAACGGTGGCTGTCCCCTCGGAATCGAAATCACAGTATGTGAACGCAAGCGGCACCACTCCGAACAGAACCTCTCCGCAGTTCACAATAAGCTCTTTCGACCCCAAGCGCGAAGGCTCCGACAGACTCCTCGGCTGGGCAACAACTCAGAAGAGAGCAGAAATCGAACAGGTCGATTATGTATGCGGTCAGTCGTACTATTTCTCAACGGATACGACTATCTACGCCGCACATTATCTCCACCGTCAGATAGTCCGTTTCCACAACGACGGCGTGAACTCACCCGTTATCAAGACCGAAACGGTACGCTACGGTAAGAGCGCGACTGCACCCGAAAATCCGCTTAAAGCAAGCGACGACGAGCTTGAATACTACTTCGACAAATGGGATAAAGCCTTCAATGCCGTAAAGAGCGATATGGATGTTTATGCCGTTTATGAAGAGGTTGCTCACGATTGGGAAAAGACGACCGTTAAGCACGAAACCTGCACCGAGGACGGTCTTGAACACTGGATTTGTAAGAATATTTACAAACTCACCGGCGATTTCTGCGCTTACGAGCGTGATGTCGTCATTCCCGCAAAGGGTCACAAATGGGTAACAACACCCGGTAAGGACGCAACCTGTACCGAAAATGGCTACACGGTAGATATCCGCTGCGGTGACTGCGGCTTTGTTGACAAAGAAAGCGTTGAAATCCCCGCAAAGGGTCACGATTTCATATTTGTTAAGAATGTTCCCAACAGCTGTGTTGCCGAAGGCTACGACCTCTATGAATGTTCAAGAGAGGGCTGCACCGCCACCGAAAAG
>JAEDGF010000023.1 GCA_016297645.1 Clostridiaceae bacterium | reverse complement strand
CGAACCGCAGATAAGCCACTGCACAAAGTAAGAAAAACCGGCGGCTGTCCATTACGGACGGCTGCCGGTTTTTTGCGACCGTCCACAGAAACGGGACGGATTATTTTGTTGTATACACCATTTGCTATGCGGAGGTATGCCGCAAAAGCGCTGTCCTTTCACGGGCTTTTATCCGGATTTTACGCTTTATTGCAATCCGGACTTTTTCCATCCCGTGTCAATTATTCGTAGAGTGACTGCTGAATGTACGCTTTCATTGCGTCTTCGTCCGGCTCGGCACCGGGTGAAACGAGGAATCCGCCGAGCGTCACAGCCGTGTCGCCGAGAGTGCCTTTTATGAGTACTTCGCACTTTTCGGCAGCGTCTTTATCGGCAGAGGAGCAGATCGGAAGGATGATGCGATCTCTCATGTCGTAGTCCTCGAAGAAGGTGTAAAACGCCATCGGCAGATCATCCTCCCACAACGGAGTGCAGATAAACACGACACTGTAAGGCGAAATGCTGTCGAGTTTGTTTTTGAGAGACGGACGGACATTCTGTGCCTTTTCGTCCTTTGCACGGGCTGCGCATTCGTCTGCCTTCTCGGGATAGCCGTTCTCGGTTTCAAGCGCAAAGAGCTTTGCTCCCGTCTGCTTTGAAATAAGCTCGGCTGCCTTTACGGACGACTCGTCATACGGAAAATACGCCGCGAGGAATTTGACATCGGGTTCGACCTCCGCACCGCTGAGCGGCTCCTGAGAGGGAACGGCAGGCGTTGTGTTGCCGTCCGCCTGTTTTTTCGAGCAGGCAGCGAACGCAAACGCCATACACAGCGCGAGAAAAATTGCAGTTACCTTAACATATTTCATAGCGTCATTCTCCGAGGTAGGCTTTTTTGATATCGTCGTTGTCGAGAAGCTCCGATGCTTTTCCTTCAAGCGTTATCGAGCCTGTTTCGAGAACATAAGCTCTGTCGGCTATCGAAAGAGCCTTCTTCGCGTTCTGTTCGACAAGCAGAACCGTAACGCCCTGTTTGTGGAAGCCCTTTATGATATCAAAAACCTGATCGACAAGAAGCGGCGACAAGCCCATCGACGGCTCGTCGAGCATCAAAAGCTTCGGGTGGCTCATCATGGCTCTGCCCATTGCAAGCATCTGCTGCTCACCGCCCGAGAGAGTACCGGCGACCTGCTTTCTTCTTTCTCCCAGACGCGGGAACATGGTGCAGATATTGTCTATATCAGCCTTTATCTGTGCCTTGTCCTTTTTTGTATACGCGCCGAGGAGAAGGTTTTCGTAAACGGTAAGCTCCTGAAAAACGCGTCTGCCCTCCGGAACCTGACTCATTCCGAGCGGAATGAGCTTGTAGCCGGGGGTCTTTGTTATATCCTTACCGTCATATACGACAGAACCGCTTTTTATCGGGATAAGCCCCATAATGCTCTGCATGGTGGTGGTCTTTCCAGCGCCGTTTGCGCCTATAAGCGACACGATCTCACCCTCGTTGACATGGAAGCTGATCGATTTGAGAGCGCGGATAACGCCGTAGCTGACTTCAAGGTTTTTTACTTCGAGTAATGCCATTTTCCGTGCCTCCTTATTCGCCTATGTACGCCTTGATAACCTCGGGGTTATTAAGAGCATCTTCCGTTTTGCCCTGAGCAAGAGTAGTGCCGAAGTTAAGCACCGTGACCTCATCGCAAAGTCCCGAAACGAACTTCATGTCGTGCTCGATAAGAAGTATCGTCATATCGAACTTGTCGCGTATTTCTTTGACTATACGCATAAGGTCGTCCGTTTCATGGGGGTTCATACCGGCTGCCGGCTCATCGAGGAGCAGCAACACGGGATTTGTTGCAAGCGCACGCGCGATTTCGAGCTTTCTCTGCTTGCCGTAGGGGAGGTTGCAGGCGAGGTTGTTTCTCTCGTCTTCAAGACCCACGATGCGCAGAATCTCCTTTGCCTTTTCACGCATTTCGCGCTCGCACTTGAAGTGCTTCGGCAGACGGAGCATTGAAGCAAAGGGACTGCATTTGAATTGCTTCTGATTGTGAAGTCCGACCATAACATTTCTTATAACGCTCATGTTATTGAAAAGACGGATGTTCTGGAAGGTTCTCGCTATGCCCTTGTGGTTTATCTGCTCCTGCGTTTTGCCTTTAAGCTCCTGACCGTTCAGGTAAAAAGTGCCTGTGGTGGGCTGATAAACGCCCGTCAAAAGGTTGAACACGGTGGTTTTTCCGGCGCCGTTGGGGCCGACAAGACCGTAAAGCTGTTTTTTCCTTATGACAAGGTTAACATCCTGAACCGCTTTAAGTCCGCCGAAGGAAATTCCGAGGTTTTCCGTTTTCAATACAATATCACTCATCGGTTTCTCCTCCTTCTTTCTTTTTGCCGACTCTTGATTTAGCCTTATCCGGCTCAAACGCAGCATTGGGCTGCAAGTCGGTGGAAAGTATCTCGTCCATCTTTATCTTTGTAGGGATAACTCTCCAATCGGCGCTGTCGTCGGTGATATCGCCGGGTTGGGCTTTCTTTTCGCGTGCGCGGCGCATAATCGAGGACGGAGCGATTCTGTTTTTGAGGTTTGCAAATATCGGCGCATTGTTAAAGAGGATCATTCCTATAAGAATTATTGCGTATATAAGGTTCTTAAACGCAGCCGCGTCGCCCGACAGGTTCTTTTGCAGCATGAAGTTTATGAATGTGATAAGCGTTGCCGCAACTATCGAACCGTTTATGCTTGCCATGCCGCCGAGAACGACCATAACAAGAATTTCTATCGAGTAGTTGTACGAGAACACCGAATACAGAATGGGCGTTGTGTAGTGTCCGTAGATAACGCCTGCCATGCCTGCGAAGAATGCCGCGATAACAAAGACGAACAGCTTGTAGAAGGTAACATTTATACCCATTGCCTTTGCCGCTATCTCATTATCTCTTATCGCCGTTATGGCTCTGCCGTGCTTCGAGCGGATAAGGTTCTGAATAAGGAACAGAACAACGAGGGCCGTAATAAACGCGACTATATAGAGCGAGGTGTCTTTTCTCGTGTCGTACTTTATCTGTCTGGTGGTAAGACCCATTGCGCCGCCGAACGCGGGCAGGTTCTTACATACGGTACGGACTATTTCGCCGAACGCCAGCGTGACTATTGCGAGGTAGTCGCCTTTAAGGCGCAGAGCCGGCAAGCCGACAATAAAGCCGAACAGCGCGGCGACCGCACCGCCGAATATCATCGAAATGATAAGAACTATGAGCTTGCTCTCTATTTTTTCGGAGAGCTGAATGGCAAGGAATGAGCCGAGATACGCACCGATACACATAAATCCGGCATGACCGAGCGATAATTCGCCGAGGAAGCCGACGACGAGGTTAAGCGAAACGGCAAGAATTATCGAATAGGCAATCTGAACGAACAGGTTTGCCATACTGGTGGGGAGCTTGCCCATCGACTGCAACGCCATCGCGACGCCGAGCATTACGATGACAAGGGCGTAACAGATGTAATATTTAGGCTTGTACTTGTTTAATAATTTACTCTTTGCCATTTATTACACCTTCTCTCTTCTCTTCTTGCCGAGCAGTCCTATGGGACGGACAAGAAGTATTATTATAAGCAGTGCGAACTCAACCGCCGTTGTGTAGGACGAGATAGCCGGAATGGACTGGCAGACCTTTTCGACCACGCCGAGGAGGATTCCGCCTATCATAGCGCCCGGTATCGAACCGATACCGCCGATAACCGACGCGGTGAACGCCTTTATTCCGGGCATTGCGCCGAGGGTGGGTTCCGCGGAGGGAATCTGCATAAGATAGAATATACTCGCGCAGGCGGCAAGAGCCGAGCCGATCGCGAAGGTGACGGTTATAATTTTATTAACATTTATACCCATGAGCTGAGCTGCACCTCTGTCCTCGGAGACAGCCTGCATTGCTCTGCCCGTATTTGTCTTGCTTACAAACAGTGTAAGGACCGTCATTATAACGGCACCTACAACAAGCGTAATAATCGAAGATATGCTTATTTTTACGCTGCCTATGTCAATTGTTCCGAAGTTGCCGATGCTGACGCTCTGCGCCTTGGAACCGTATATGATCTGTGCAACGCTCTGCAACAGATAGCTGACGCCGATAGCCGTAATAAGAACGGCAAGGGGCGACGCACCCCGAAGGGGTTTATAGGCAAGCTTTTCCATAACAATGCCCATGACGGTACAGATAACGACCGAAATGACTATTGCGAGTGCGATATGTCCGTTTAACGATAAAGTGGTAAAAATTGCATACGCGCCCACCATGATAATATCACCGTGAGCGAAGTTCAGCATTTTGGCAATGCCGTAAACCATTGTGTAGCCGAGAGCAATAAGCGCAAATATCGCGCCCAGACTCAACCCGTCTATTAAGATACTCATAGTCTATCTCCTTTTCGGGGGAGCTTTTTTTACGCCGTTCGGCATGAATCACCGAACCGGCAGAAAAGCGATTTGTACATACAGGGGGGGCTGCAAAAGTTTTCTTTCGCAGTCCCCCGGGAAACGGTTGTGTTTACTGACCTTTGTTATCAGTTGAGCTCAACGATAACAGGCTCCTTGGAGCAAGCGCCCGAAGCATCCCATGTCATAGTACCGGTAACACCTGTGAAGGAGAAGTCCTTGGAAGCGACTACGGAGATAAGAGCGTCGCCGAGAACTGCGGGATCGACCTTGACATTGTTTACGCCCGCGGTCTTCATAGCGTTGAAGATGATGTATACGCCGTCATAAGCGTCTGCCGCGAACTGGTCGGGAGTATCGCTGTATTTTGCTTTGAACTCATCAACGAAGGTCTTAACCTTTGTGTCTGTGCTGTTTACATCGAAGGGAGTGATGTACTTGATCTTAGCGGTAACGGTGGAGTCTATCTGCTCCTTAACACCGTCAAGACCGTCGCAGCCGAAAAGAAGAGCGGTGCAGCCCTTTGCTGCGCAAGCCTTTGCTATAAGACCTGCCTCGGTGTAGTAGATGGGAAGGAAGATAACGTCGCAATCTTTAAGAGCCTCTGCCTGAGTTGAGAAGTCACGCTTATTTTCAGCGTCAAAGGTCTGCTCTTTGTAGGATTTGCCGAGCTTAGCCATCTCGGCCTTGAAGGCTTCGTAAATGCCCTGTGAATAAGCGTCGGAGTTATCATAGATAACGCCGATGTTGTTGTAGTTCTTTGCAAGCTCCTCGGCAGCAAGTGTACCCTGATCGGGGTCACCGAAGCATACACGGAAAGCATACTTGGAAGCGTTTATAACCTTGTCGGACGAACCGGAGGGAGTAAGCGAGAACACGCCGTCCTCATCGGCTCTCGAAGCAAAGGATTCAGCCGAACCGGAAGTAACGGAGCAAAGCGAAACCTGCATACCCTCTTCATAAAGAGCGTCGTAACCGGTGGAAGCGTCCGCTGCGGTTGCTTTATCGTCCTTCATGTTAAGCGAGAACTTAACACCGTTGAGTCCGCCTGCCGCATTGATCTCGTCAACGGCAATCTGAGCGCCGCGCTGAACGGAGATGCCGTACTGGGAAGCAGAACCGGTAAGGGGTCCGGTAAGACCTATTACATAGGTATCATTCTTTTTGGAGTACTCGCCTTCCTTGCTGAAATCAAAGGAAGTGTTTGTACCTTCTGTGCCGGCTGCGGTACCGTTTTCGGTAGGAGTCGCGGGGTTTGTGGGGTCTTTGCTGTTATCGCCGCAGGAAGCGAAACACGCTACAACTGCGAAGCAAAGAACAAGTGCCAAAACTTTTGAAAACTTTTTCATTTGTGTGTTCCTCCAAAAATTGTAGTGTTGAATTGTGGAAATTTCACATACCACTTTCAACTTGCTACAAAAATACCACAGATTTTTGTTCATGTCAATAAGGTTCGGCAAAGTATTTTAATCCGGTCAATGAAGAAAATTACAAAAATCAATTAGTTTTTTTAATATATACAAAAGCCGCTCCCGTTATTAGCCTTTGACAATGCAATTATTATAGTTTAATATATACGGGAACGGTTTTCGGGACAAAAAAAAACAGGAAAAAGAGGCAAATAAAAAAATGTACGAAATAATTGACGGAAAAAGTCTTTCGATGCGTTTACGCGCCGAGGTTGCGGCACACACCGCCGAGCTTGAAGAAAAATACGGGCGCAGACCGTGCCTTGCGGTAATTCTGGTGGGTAATAACCCCGCATCGCAGACATATGTCAGGAACAAAGAAAGAGCGTGCGAAGCCTGCGGAATAAAATCTTTAATGTATAGCTTTAACGAAGATATAAGCGAAGAGCAGCTCATCAAAACGGTGAACGCCCTGAATGCCGACGAAGGAGTTGACGGTATTTTGTGCCAGCTGCCGCTCCCCTGTCACATAAGCGAGGAGAAAATAACGGACACCATCGCTCCGGAAAAGGATGTGGACGGCTTTTCGCCCGTGTCGCTCGGGAATCTCCTGTCGGGCAAGGACTCGTTTTTGCCGTGTACTCCGGCAGGCATTATCGAAATGCTGCACGCATACAGCATACCCGTTTCGGGCAAGCACTGCGTAGTAGTCGGACGCAGCAACATAGTCGGCAAGCCTGCGGCGCTTTTAATGCTGCGCGAAAATGCGACAGTAACCGTCTGCCACTCGCACACAAAAGATCTTGCCGAGGAAACACGGCGTGCAGATATTCTTATAGCCGCTGTCGGCAGACCGAAATTCATAACCGCGGACATGATAAAAGAGGGAGCAGCCGTAATCGATGTGGGAATAAACCGCAGCGAGGACGGAAAGCTGTGCGGCGATGTCGATTTCGAAAACGCCGCACCGAAATGCAGCGCGATAACGCCCGTCCCCGGCGGAGTGGGACCCATGACCGTGACAATACTTATGAAAAACACCGTGAAAGCGTTCGAAAAGCGCTTTGCCGAAAAATAAAAACGGAGAAAGACATGAATATTACACCGGATGAATTCAATTCGCTCCAACAAGAGAATATAAATGTATTTGACCTGCGCAGCGCGGACGAATACGCTCACGGGTGCCTCCCCGGCGCGGTAAATATCGCCGCAGCGGAGCTTCTCGCGTCGCCTCCGGACGAAAAGGACAAGCGGGTCATCGTGTACTGCGCGCGCGGCTTTAAGAGCGAGGACACCGCCGACGCACTGTGCGGCATGGGCTACAACGCGTGCGGCATCAAGGGCGGCTATGCCGCGTGGCTGCGTGCGGAGATGAAGAAGCAGAACGCTGAGCTGAAAAAAGCGGAGGTCGAACAGAGCCTTCGCAAAAAATTCCGCGACCGCCTTATGAAGCCGTTTACAAAGGCGCTTAAACTCTATAAGCTCGTAAACGAAGGCGACAGAGTCGCGGTGTGCATCTCCGGCGGCAAGGACTCAATGCTCATGGCAAAGCTCTTTCAGGAATTAAAGCGCCACAGCGAAGTAAATTTCGAAGTGAAATATCTCGTCATGGATCCCGGATATAATGAGGAAAACCGCAAACTGATAGAAGCAAACGCAAAGCTCCTCGGTGTCCCGATAGAGATTTTCGAAACGGACATTTTCGCGTCCGTATATAATGTAACGAAATCGCCGTGCTATCTGTGTGCGAGAATGCGCCGAGGCTGGCTCTACACCTTCGCAAAGCAGCTCGGCTGCAACAAAATAGCGCTCGGTCACCACTTCGACGATGTTATAGAAACAACGCTCATGGGAATGCTCCACGGAGCGCAGATACAGACAATGATGCCGAAGCTCCACTCGACAAACTACGAGGGAATGGAGCTTATCCGCCCGTTGTATCTTGTCCGCGAGGACGACATAAAGGCGTGGCGCGACTACAACGACCTGCATTTTATTCAATGTGCCTGCCGTTTTACGGACACCTGCACCACCTGCAACAACGGCGAAAACCACTCCAAACGGCAGGAAACGAAGGAGCTTATCAGGGAACTCAAAAAGACGAACCCCGATGTCGAGATGTGTATTTTCAGAAGCATGGAGAATGTAAATATCGACACCGTTCTGACCTATAAGCAGCACGGGATAAAGCACAGCTTTCTCGACACCTACGACACACCCCCGGAGTACGACGGCGAAACCGTCTGACACTGAAAAATACGCGGAGCGGAACCGCCCTGCACCGTGCAAAAAACACAAAAGCGCACCCTTCCGGGTATTCCGGAGAATGCGCTTTTTTTGTGTACTAAATTAAAAAGTAACGGTTTCTCTCTTATCCTTATGCGGCTTACGCTTTTTTTTCTTGCCTCATCGCTCAGAGCGGCGTATGCTCGGCAAGCCACCTCTCGGCTTCCTCGCATACCTCTCTCAAACACTCGCTGTCAAACGGGCTTTTGAGTCCGGCATTTTTAAGCAGCTCCGTAAAAACCTTGCTGCCGCCCTGTTCGGTGTACGCCATGTAGTGACTCCACGCGTCCTTTATATCCTTCTGTATCATTGTCCAGAATTGCAGCGCGACCGTCTGCGCAAGGCAGTAATCAATATAGTAGAACGGCGATGAATAAATATGGTGCTGGCGCTGCCACGCCTTGCCCTCGGCATAGAACGGGATATCGCCGTCAAGCCGCATCCACGGCATATATATTTCTTGAAGCGACTGCCACACCTCGTGCCGTTCGTCGGGAGTCATCTCTGAATCCTCGTAAACAATATGCTGGAAGTGATCGACAAGAGTGCCGTACGGAATAAATGTCAGCGCGTCCGACAGGTGCGCATACTTGAATTTTTCCGAATCCTTGCCGAAAAACTCCTCGCTCCAATTCCACGCGAAGAACTCCATACTCATCGAATGCACCTCGCACGCTTCGAGAGTGGGCCAAATGGTGCTTATCGGAACGCGCTTGCGGTTGTACCAGTCGGCAAAGGCGTGTCCGGCTTCGTGGGTCACGGTTTCGACATCGTCCGCAGTTCCGTTGAAGTTTGCAAAGATAAACGGGACTTCATAGTCGTAGATCGTCGTGCAGTAGCCGCCTGCGCGCTTGCCCTCTTTTGCAAGGACATCGAGCAGCTCGTCGTCGAGCATGGTTTTGAAAAACTCGGCGGTTTCCTTCGAAAGCTCTCCGTAAAATTTCATGCCGGCTTTGAGAATATCGTCCGCAGTCCCGAGCGGACGGGGATTGCCCGAACGGAACACAAGGGAGGAGTCCGCATAGCTCAGGGGATAACCCACTCCGAGTGATTTTGCACGGTTTCTGTATATTCTGTCCGCGACGGGGACAAGGTACTTCACCACCGCCTCGCGGAATTTTTCGATATCCACTTTTGTGTAAGAATTGCGGCACATACGGTAATACCCGAGCTGAGTATAATCTTTGTAGCCGAGTCTTTTTCCCATTATATCACGCAAAACGACAAGGTCGTCGTAAAGGCGGTCAAGCTCCGCGCTGTTTTCGGCGTACCATCTGCCCTCTACCGTCCATGCGGCGCGGCGGACATCGTCGTTTTCATCGTTTTTGAACGGAAAAAGCTGAGCAAGCGTATACGAATTGCCACCGAATTTTATCTGTGCCGAAGCGAGCAGAGTTTCGTATTCCTGTATAAGGTCGTTTTCCTTCTGCAACTCCGGAATTATCGAGGGCGAAAAGGTTTTAAGCTCCATTTCGGCGTTTGAAAACATTATTTCGCCGTACTCTTTTTCAAAATCCGCTCTGAACGGACTGGCGAGCAGCGTCTTTGTCCACTGCTGCGCAACCTCCTGCACCAGAGGAAGCATATTGTTCCAGAATTTTTCCTCTTTGTCGTAGAAAGCGTCGCGCGTGTCTATGGAATTACGAATGCTCGACAGCGTTTGCATGGTCAGAATATGCTTTGTGAACTTTTCGTTTTCAAGAAAGACCTTCTTGGCTTCGCCGTAATTTTCGGCGTTTTTAAGGCGTTCGGTCATGGAGATAAGTGTCGCCTTTATCTTTTCGGCATCCGGTCGCTTGTATTTCATTTGAGAAAACTTCATAATATACCGTCCTTTCAAATTAAAGCTCTTTTTTTATCTCTCACCGACACAGCGCGTGCGCGGTCAAAGCTGCTGTTCGTATCCGCGGCAGCCCGTTTTTTGCCGCTTTGCTTCGCGGGTGACGGGCTTCGCTTTGTGTTTCAGAATTTTACCGCCGGGTCCTCAAATTCCTTTATGTGCTGCTCGTACGCCGCCATCGCCGCGTCCCTGAATGCGGCTTCACCCGGGCAGCCCGCAAGGCGCATTATATACTCCGTAAACAGCGGATTAAGCGGCAGAATGGGACCCGAAAGGTGTGTGCCGAAGAAGTTATTGCGGCGCATTCCCTCAAAGGAGCTCTCTTTGTTTATCCCCGCTCCGCGAAGGCATTTTGCAAACGCGAACGAAGAATTGTCGCCGAACAGGAAGCTGAACTGCGACTTGAAGCCGACGAGCTTTATCCCCTCGAAATCCGCAAGGAGCTTTCCGTTGTATCTTTTGAACAGATCGCATTTTGCGTCAAGCGGAAAAATGCCGAGCGCGTCCGTTTCGATTTTTTCGGTAACATACGATATGTGCCGGCAAAAGACCTCGCAGGCGTTGCCGGTCATCAGAAAGACCCTTCCTTCATCGATAAGCTCCTCTATGCGGCCTTTGAGCGGCATGAGTTTTTTTATCACCTCGCGCTGAAAGGATTCGCTCATGTGTCCCATCATGATTATGTCCGGTTCGTTATCCTTAAAATACGGTTCATCGTGAATCGATGTGTATATAAATTCCGCGTCGGGCATACTCTGCTGCAAATAAACGCTGTTCTGCCCGTCTGCATTGAGGTTGCAGACCTCCCTGAACAATACTTCAACAGTCATTTTCCGTCGCCGCCTTTCATTCTTCGTTTTCGATACGCGAAACAAGCGTCTTTTTCACCGCCTCCGCGTCGTCCATACGGTAGTTGTCGTACAGGACAAAAACTTCCTTGCTCTTTTTGAAGTCCACAAGCAGCGCTCCGTCACGCGTTTTGTCGCAAATCTTGATTTTGGAAGCGTCCACACCGGCGATAAGCGCACGCAGGTATGTGTCCTTCGAACGGGGACCCGCAATGATAAGCTCCGCGACGCTCTCATCGGAGAAATACGAGAAATCGCAGTCGTAAAGCCAGCAGGTGTTCTCCGAGTTATTTATGTTGTCCTCTTTGTCGTCGTTCATAAGAAGTACGCTCTTGTTTTCATACTCGGCACCGGCGGCATACGCAAAGCAGCGCGTTGTCGCAACGGGGTTCTGTCCCTTTGCAAGCAGCATCGTGATATTTACATCTTTAACGCTTACCGTTTCAAGACGAGTCCTGACGATTTCCAGCTTTTCGAACGCGCCCTTTATCTGCTCGGCGGAAAGTCCGAAGCGGGTCAGGAGCGCAAACGCGCCGCAGCAGTTGAAAACATTGACAATATTGTCGTTGACAAGGCGCAGAACCGTTTTTTTGCCCTCGCCCGTAACGGTAAAGGTGCTGTTTTCACGGTCGATCTCCGTCACGGTGAAATCGCGCGCCGGACTTCCCCAGCCGCATTTTTCGCACTTGCAGCGCCCGATATGATTGAACCTGATATAGTCGTATTTCAGCTCGCCGCCGCATTTCGGACAGTATACAATGTCGCGTACGAACGGCAGCTCGGCGGTGTCGGGAGCCTCCGCGTCCACACCGAAATAAGTCCGGTTCTTACACTGCTCAACGAGCGACGCACAGATTATATCGTCGGCATTGAGAATGACCTTCGTTTCGGCAGGCACGGCGGTATTGAGAATATATGAGATAAACTCCGTATGGGCGTTTCTCTTAATGGAGTCGCGCATAATATTGTTTATAACAAGATAGTCGGGCGTAAGGTGCTTATACACAAGAAGAGAGCTGCGTTCGTCCACTTCAAGCACCGCAAGCTGCTTTTTCGGTTTTCCTGAAAAAGTGGAATTGCACAGAAGCGCGCTCGCAATTCCGCCGTGGACATTCGATCCGAGCGAATTATTCAATACATCGTATCCGCACTCGGTAAGCACGGAATTGAGAAGATTCGAGGTAGTCGTCTTGCCGTTTGTGCCGGTCACGCAAATGACCGTTTCGGGCTTTTTAAGATACCCGATAAAATCCGGGCAGATGTGAACCGCTATCTCCCCGGGCAGATATGTCGCGTTGCGTCCGAGCATTTTCAGCGCAAGGTACGCGAGCTTCGCCGCGAGCATGGCAGCGTAGAATTTTATTTTTCCCATACAGAACTTCCTTCATTGAACGGACTGCGTCCGATTTATTATTCCTCACATATTGTACGGTCATTCGCCGAAAAAGTCAAGAAAAACCGCCTTTATCGAAAAATCTCCGCACGGATAGCATCAAATATGCCACTGTCCGACGGCTGCTGCCTTCTTTCTTCCTTACTCATACCGTTCACCGTTTTCGACAAGCCGTTCTGCCGTTTTCACGCCCACGGGTCGTCACCGTATACGGAAAAATCGTAACAGCTTTTCGCAGCAAGCCGGAAGCATTAAGAAAAGACTCTCAAACGGACAAACAACCGCATACGGGCAGGTTTTTGATTCGATAAACTTTTTTCGGAGATTTTTTTCGTTTATTAAAAAAAACTGCCTCCGCATTGCGGAAACAGCAAGAATTTACGATCATCATTTTATATAACTCTTTTGAACCCCATGTTTTCATAAAACGGGAGCATATCTTCTTCGCACAAAAGCCACGGCGTTTTTCCGCGGCTGAGAGAAAACCGGCAGCACTCCGCACAGAGAGCACCTGCCAGCCCTTTTCCGCGGAAATCGGGGGAGGTAAAGACATCGCCTATAAGCGCGTATTTTTCGTTCTCGGCGACAACCGACGCGGTCGCCGTCAGGATGCCGCTCTCACCGAACACCCCGAACACACGGGCAGCGCCACGATTTGACGCGCGTACCCTGAATACATACCGAACGCTGTCGCCCTCGGTCATTTTTCCGCCCGTGATAAGCTCGTAAGCCCCGATTATTTCCGTACCTTCAAGAAGTCTGACGGGAACACCGCCATCGGGAGCTTTGCCGTTAAGCTCGGCGGCGCAAAGAGGTGTACCGGACACTTCGCCGTCGGGAGTCACGGTAAACTCACCGAACACCTCAGGTTTTTTGTCCTTTTTGAAAACATATCCGGTACCGCCGAAGAAGAAAATCACTTCTTCGACAGTGCCTGATTTATCTTTTCCGAGCAAAAAGCACTCGGCGGCGTTTATTCCGTCAAGTGCGATGTGAGTATAAGGCTCGCTCCCCTCGCGCAGCTCTGAGAAAAGCTCTACCGCTTCGAAAAGCTCGGCTTCGCCGTGGGGAACGGAATATAAAAGTCCCGTTTTGTTCATTCTCCGATAATTTCAGCAATATTCACCCGGGCGAGTCTAAGTACCTCGCCGGAATCCGACTCAAAAAACACCAAAACCGTATCCGTACCGTCAAACGCGATATCGGAATATCCGGCTGTCCCCTCCGTCACCGTTATCCCGTGACGCCATGTTCTGCCGCCGTCGTCACTCACCGAAACACAGAGGTTTCGTCTTTCGCTGCTGTCGGCACAATTTGACAAGAGCAGATAATCCTTACCGTTGTAATGAGCGGAGCAGACTGCGCCGCAGCATATCGGGTCGACAAGTCCCGGTTCGGTTTTTATGGGTGACGCCGCCCCCGTTTCGGGATCGAATACGGAAAAGCAGCGGCACGGTGTTTCGCCGTCGCGTACGGTAATATATATCCTGCCGTCGGACAGAAGTACAGCCGAGCTCTCGTTTGGGTCGGTCACTTCGCCGAGCGGAATTTCTTCGCTGAGCGTCCACACTTTGCCGTTCTCGGAGCCGAAAAGCATTCGTATTCTGCCGGGGTGGTGGGCGGTAATTTCTCCGTCGGCGCTTTTGGGCACATACCAAACCGGTACGGCAAAGGTCCCTTGCAAGGTAAAGAAACCGGCGGTCGGTCCGACAGCAAACACATTGCAGGCGCACTCTTTTGCGACATAGCTTATATCGCGAACGGGCGACACCGACTCGCCGTTCAGGAAATCGCGGCAGAACACTCCGCCGTTTCGTTCCGTGACACCGTACTCGCGGCAGAACACGGTGCGCAGAACGCCGTCTTTGCCGTACGCCGCAACGGGGTTATTGTAAGTGGTATGTTCATTTTCACCGTCCGCAACTACGGCGGTCTTGTCAAAATTCTCGCCGCCGTCCGTGCTGCCGCAAAGAATCACGGATATCTCCGCCCAGTCGGAACGCGAATAACGGCACTCGAACAGGAGAGATACATTTTTACCTTTTGCCGCAATGCACGGAATGCGCAGCGACTGCGCCCCGGGAAACCGAGAAATATCGGCAACGGTACGAATAATCACAAATCAGTCCTCACTGTCTTTTTCTTTATCTTTATCCTTATCTTTTCTGTCGAAGAACTTGCTGTGAAGGGACTCTGACTTCTCGTCGTCATCGTCCTCTTCCTCGTCCTCGTTATGCAGCTTGCAGACTATCGTCTTTTCTATTCTGTGGAACTGTACGGACTCGACCTTTACCGAGAGCTGCTCCGTTTCAAAGGACGGAGTAGCGCCGTCCGCAGGCACTGCGCCGAGAATGCTCAGAACATAGCCGCCGAAGGTTTCGCAGTCCTCGCAGCCGAGGTGGATATCAAGCTCTTCCTCGACATCCTCAATAAGAGCCGTACCCCAGATCTGCCAGGTGTTGTCGTCGATCTTCTTTATATCCGGTTCGCCGCCGTTTTCCGCAAGCGTATCCTCGTCGAATTCGCCCACAAGGCATTCGAGAATATCTGTGAAGGTGACAACGCCCTCCATGCCGCCGTACTCGTCAACGACAACGGCAAACTGCTCGCTTTTTGCCTTCATGTTCTTAAAAAGAATGTCAACGCGAACGGTGTCGGGGACAAGATATGCCTTTTTGACCGCCTGATTGAGAACATTATCCTTCGACTTGTTTTTAAGGCGGAAATAATCCTTGGCGTTGAGTACGCCTATTATGGTGTCGACCGTGTCGCCGCAGACGGGATAGAAGGTGTGGCGGCTCTTGTGAATGATCTCCTCCCACTCTTCAACCGGGTCGTCCATACTGAGTATATCGACCTGTGTACGGTGGGTGGCGATTTCGGAAACAACGGTGTCGTCAAATTCGAAAACATTTTGAAGCAGCTCTTTTTCCTGCTTGCCGATGGTGCCTTTTTCGCTGCCGACATCTATCATCATTCTTATCTCCTCCTCGGAGGCGGTTTCGTCCTCCTCGTTGGGGTCTATGCGGCAAAGGCGCAGCACGCCGTTTGTGGAGAGGCTGAGCAGCCACACGATGGGCGCAAACAGCTTTGAAATGAATGCGATAAGACCCGATATGCCGAGTGCAAGGCTCTCGGTCTTTTTCATGGCGATACGCTTGGGAACAAGCTCGCCGAACACTATCGTAAAGAACGAAAGAACAAGAGTAATGAGAATAACCGATACGGAGCTTATAAGTCCGCGCCGTGCTTCGCTTATTCCCGTTTTCATTATAAGATCAACGAGCGGCTCCGAGAAGTTGTCGGCGGCGAAAGCCGAGCCTAAAAATCCGGCAAGGGTTATCGCTACCTGAATGGTAGACAGGAAGCGAGCCGGTTTACTCGTTATTTTCGCAAGACGCTTTGCGCGCTTATCGCCCTTTTTCGCCATAGCTTCGAGCTTGGCATCGTTCATTGAAATGATTGCTATCTCCGCTGCCGCAAATACCGCGTTGAACGCGATAAGGATAACTTGAAGTATCAGTTGCGGTAAAACACTTGACATTACTAAAAAAACCTCCGTTAAATTACAAAAAGCATAACCCGGCAGTTTTCGACTGCGAGCTATGCTTTAATTTTTTAATATTTTGTTGAATTATACAAGGGAACGGGTGATGTACTGTCGCCGTCGGCGGTATCCACTGTCAATTAGTCCTTTCAGATGTATTGCCTAAGAGTATACCACACGGCACAGGTCTTGTCAACACACAATTACCGCATTGCCGAAAATGCGTATGCAACGCCGGAAACGGTAACGCCGTCCGAGCCGAGCGCGAAGCCGACATCGGCTGCAATTCCCGTGGTATTGTTCACGAAGGTCTTTATTGAATAGAGAACGCCGTTTATCGTCTGGCTCTCGGTCTTTTCGTAAGCAAATCCGTTGCTGCTCATAGCACTGTCGACAAGCCCGGAGTAGTACACAAACTTTTTGGGTTGAAGATTGTATGAAAAAGCAAAGCCCGCAAGGCAGTCGTCACTGTCGTCGAAAGCACCGACAGAAACGGGAGCGGTACCGAAATATGTACCGATATCGGGGGCGGTTATTCCGACCGCACCGACGGAAGCGGCAGCATTATCATCAGCATTTACCGTGATAGAGGTGCTGACCGAGGGGATATCATCGTAACAGATATCGACCTTTGCGTCCTTAAAGCCGCCCTTATTCACGGTTATGAACAGGAAATAGTAGCCGGTGTCGTATGTACTCTCGCTGAGTCCGACGCTGACGCAGTCCGATCTGCTCTTTACGGTGAAGGTATCCTCCTCCTCGGACTGAGCCGCAAGGCGCACGATTATTGTTCCGCCTACCTTTGCTTTAACGGAGGTAATGCCGTCAAGCACCGTGATAGTGTATGTATTGCCGCAGCGTGAGCATTTGCCCGTACTGTCTAAATCATGTCCGAACGCCTTCGTAAAGGTGTAGAAGGTGTTCTCGCAGCCCTTGCACCAATACAGGCAGTAACCGGGCACGGTGCAGGTGGGGTCGGTACCGAGACCGTCCATGTACTCGTGAACATGACCCTCGGGAATTTTTCTGTCGAGCTTTGCGGCAATTCTGAGAATAGCGCGCGCGTCGTTGACATCAACGCCGTTTTTTCCGTCCATATCAGCGAGTATATTCTGCTCTTTGTCGAATGTGTCAAGCTTAACGACAACTCTGAGACACGCTCTTGCGTCGTCTACCGTAATTTTGCCGTTGCCGTCGACATCGCCCGTTATACGCAGCTTGGACTCATCGACCGTTACGGCGGAAGCCGAAAAAGCCAGAAGGACGAAAATGCAGGCAGCAATGAATGCGGAAATAATTGATTTTTTCATCGGTTGAACTCCTGTGTTGTTATTTGCTTTCGCACTATCATTCTAACATACACATATGGTTCGGGCAACAGTTTTTTTTCTCCCGTTTTCATGTCAGACACCGCCCGAAAAAGTGTCGGACAATTTACAAAAAAAGTCGAAAAATCGCCACGCACCGGTAAACCGCGCATCAATAACAAAATCCCCGGGGCAGTCCGCAAAAGCTGCCCCGGAGAACAAAATTTTATTTTGAAAAAGCTCACTCGCTCAAATTGGGTCTTACGGCGGTAAGGACAAACACGACCGAGTTTCTGTTGAACTGATAGGTTCCCTTCGCTGCGTTATAGAAATACTTACGCTCTCTTACGCGCGGAAGCGAATCGGGTCCGTCGACAGGGTCGATGATACTGCCCTCGGTGCAGAGGAATGTGCCGTCGCCGTACACCTCTATTATCTGCGCGGTATGATCAATGGTGGGAACACCGTCAACATATGTCCGCTCTTTGTTGCTCATAAAGAGGAAATCGCCGACCTTGGGGACATACTTCGAAGCATTGGAGGAGCGGTAGTACATCTTCTTTTCCACGATATCATCATAGAAATCATGCATGGTGTATACCGTGCCTGCGTCCGGATGACGGTAGTAATAGTCCATAAGAACCGACGGGACAAATACCTTGAATTCATTTTTGAGCAAGCCGAACTTCTTGCCGTAGTTTTTAAATAAATTGCCGTACTCCTCGACCTTTTGCAGCTGCTCCGGCTCAAAATAAACGGGAGCCACGCGTTCTATAACCTCATCGGAATAGCCCGCTTTTTTAAGCGCCGGACGGAAAACCGCATTCACCGAATAGTAGCAGCACCATTTCGAAGCCGTCTTATAGATAAGATTTGCATAAATAATATCGAATTCCTTGATATCATCTACGCCCTTCCTGAGATACTGGTGCGACTGCGCATAGAGCGCCGCTCCGAACGGAGAGGACAGACCGACCGACATACGCAGCACGGCGCGCGCATCGTTTACGGTAATGCTCCCGTCGCCGTCGGCATCGGCAAGCTTCATGCCCTCGGTCGTCATTTTTTCAAGTCCTACGGCACATCTGAGGATCATTCGCGCATCGTTGACCGTGACGGCGTTATCGCGGTCGACATCGCCGAGCGAATATGCAAAAGCCGTCTGCGCGAGCAGCAGTATACTTATAGACGCAAGAAAAACGCTCAGGATTTTTTTAAGCTTTGAATTCATAACGAACACCTGCCGTAAAATCTTTTTTCCGTATTGGCAAATAAATTAAACCACACTTCGCGTAAAAAAAACTTAAAAGGAAGTTTTTTACCGAAAAAATATCCTCCGTTGTAAAACCGGAAGCTATATTGCCATTGTACTACATCCGCGTTTGTCATTCAAGATGTTTTTCGGCGGACGGAGCTTTTTTGACGGAAAACAATAAAAATTTTCGGCGAATGAAAATAATTTTTACGCATAACAGTAGAAATAAAAAAAGCGTTGGTGTATAATCCGATAAAAAGCACTGTTTACAAAGGAGAACTTTTTTTACATGGACATAATTGTTGCAGGCTGCGGCAAAATCGGCATGGTCCTCATAGAAAGTCTTTTAAGCGAGGGACACGACATAACCGCCGTGGACATCTCGCAGGCGGTAATCGAAAAAGCCACAACGACCTTCGATGTGAGGGGCGTTACGGGCAGTGCGGCTGCATACGAAACGCTTGCGGAGGCGGATGCGGACAAGGCGGACATTTTTATCGCCGTGACCGATTCGGACGAGCTGAACATGATAAGCTGCTTCTTTGCAAGAAAACTCGGCGCGAAGCACACGGTTGCAAGAATACGCAAGGCGGAATATAACGACAAAGAAAAGAGCTTTATTCGCGAAAAAATGGAGCTTTCGCTGGTCATAAACCCCGATGCCATTACGGCGCGCGAGCTTTTCAATATGCTCGATCTGCCGTCATCCGTCAAAATAGAAACCTTTTCGAGCAACAGCTTTGAAATGGCGGAGCTTCGCATAAAGCCCGGCTCTCCGCTTGACGGACAGAAGCTGTGCGAGCTGCGCGGAAAATACAAATGCACCTTCTTGGTGTGCGTAGTGCAGCGCGGCGGAGATGTGTTCATCCCTGACGGCAATTTCGTACTGCAAAGCGGCGACAAGATAGGCTTGACCGCCTCTCCGCAGGAAACGCAGAAGCTCCTGAAAAGCCTGCGTCTTACGCAAAAACACACGCGAAGCATAATGATACTCGGCGGCTCGCGTACGGCGTACTACCTTGCAAAAAGGCTCTACGGCGCGGGTATTTCGGTCAAAATAATCGAGCAGAACCACGAAAAATGCGTTGAGCTTGCCAAAATTCTGCCGCCCGGCGTTCCTGTCGTAAACGCCAACGGCGCGGAGCACGATGTCCTCAAACAGGAGGGAATAGAATCCACCGATGCTTTCGTTGCGCTCACGGGAATAGACGAGGAAAACATCCTGTTCTCATTCCTTGCAGCGTCTAAAAATGTACCGAAGATAGTGGCAAAGGTCAACAGCGGCGGACTTGCGCAGATTGCCGAAAAGCTCGGTCTGGACTGTGTCGTGTCGCCAAAGCACATGATGAGCGAGGTCATAGTCCGCTATGCCCGTATGCTTGAAAATGCGGAGGGCAGCCATGTTGAAACGCTCTACAAGCTCATGGACGGCTCCGCCGAAGCGGTTGAATTCACCGTAACGCCCGATTTCCCGGTGCGCGGAAAGCCGTTGAAGGACCTCTCGCTGCGCAAAAATATTCTTATCGGCGGAATCATACGCGGCAAGAAATCCGTTATTCCTACCGGAAACGACGAGATACGCGCAGGCGACAGAGTTGTTGTTATCGCAGACGAGCTTCACCTCACCGACCTGTCGGATATTCTGCTTTAAGGAGGAGCCTTAATGAACCGTAAAATGGTATTTTCCGTTATCGGAAAGATCCTCCTCGCGCTGGCGGCGCTGCTGCTGCTCCCGACTGCCTGCGCACTCTATTACAGAGAAAACACGGTCGTCCCGTTTCTTATAACGATAGGAATTTCTCTCGTTTCCGGTGCGCTGCTCACTTTTTTGTGCCGCACTAAAAATCATGTCATATTTGCAAAAGAGGGCTTTGCGATAGTGGCGCTCACATGGATTGCAGCATCGCTTGTCGGCGCACTCCCATTTTATCTCGCCGGCGAGATACCGTCATTCATCGACGCATTTTTCGAAACCGTAAGCGGATTCACTACAACGGGCGCGTCCATTCTCCCCAATGTGGAGGCCATGAGCAAGGGGCTGCTGTTCTGGCGCAGCTTCACGCACTGGATAGGCGGCATGGGCGTTATCGTGTTCGTTATGATGTTCACGAACTTCTCCGACCGCTCGCTGCACATAATGAGAGCCGAAATGCCCGGCCCCATCGTCGGTAAGCTCGTCCCCAAAGCAAAGGACACCGCGCGGCTGCTCTACATTATATATGTCGTTCTGACGCTCGTGCTTATCATACTCCTCCGTTTGGGCGGAATGCCGCTTTTCGAATCGGTTATCCACTCGTTCGGCACGGCAGGCACCGGCGGCTTCGGCATAAAAAGCGACAGTGTCGCCTCATACAGCCCCTATATTCAGTGGGTGATAACCGTTTTCATGCTCCTGTTCGGAGTAAACTTCAACATATACTATCTTATTCTTATCAAGCGGTTCAAATCAGCCATAAGAAGTACGGAGATGCGGACATATTTCGCCATAGTCGGCATTTCAACGGGAATAATAACCGCAAATATCTTTTCATCGGACATCGGCTTCGGCAAGGCGCTGCGCGACGCGGCGTTTCAGGTTTCTTCGATAATAACCACAACGGGCTACACGACGGAGAACTTCGACCTGTGGCCGTCACTTTCAAAAACCGTACTCGTTATACTCATGTTCATAGGCGCGTGCGCCGGGTCAACCGGCGGCGGCTTCAAGGTCACGCGTGTTATCATTCTGTTCAAGATGATAAAGCGCGAGTTTATAAAACTGCTCCACCCCAGGAGCGTGCGCGTTATCAGATTTGAGGGCAAACCGCTCGACGAATCCACCGTTTCCAACACCGGCAGCTATCTTGCCGTGTACACTATCTGCTTTTTCGCGATATTCCTTGCCGTAAGCGCGGACGGCTTTGACCTTGAAACGAACTTCACTGCGGTCGCATCATGCTTCAACAACATAGGACCGGGACTTTCAAAAGTCGGACCAATCGAGAATTTTTCGCTCTACTCGCCGTTTTCGACATTCATACTGTCCGTTGCCATGCTGCTCGGCAGACTTGAAATTTTCCCGATACTCCTTGCCGCAGCGCCCTCCACATGGTCAAAGAGAAAATAAAAAGCACCGTGCAGCCGAGTCTGCACACCGATAAAAAATTACAGGGATATGTTAAGAACCCGGTTCCTGCATACCCCTGTTTTTTATTCGTTTTACCGGCAGTCGGCTCAACGCTCGCGTCGGATTTTTTTGAAAGTCCGGTTCAAAACATGACCGGGCTGTTTTTATTTTTCCTGTGTCGCTGCCGGGTGTCCGTTCAGCCGTTTCCGACACGCGGCGGCGGACTGCCGTGAAAAATTTTACTCGACAATGCCTTCGAGGAAATTCGTTTCGCGAACACTGCCGTCGGACGCAGCGCGGAAGGTCTTTATCTCGTTCGCGCCGAAACGGGCATTTATCGAAGCGCCGAAAATTGCGCACTCGATAACTGCGTCGGTCTTTTCGCCGCGCATTTCGGTAAAGCGCATGATAAGGTCACCCGAGCCGTCCTCGCAGTATTTGAACGCGGACATGATTATGTTGTCGGCAGATACCTTTATAAAGCCGTCTTTAAGAGGCAGCGTTCCCTTGTGGAAGCTCTCGGGGACTGCGGTGGGACGGACATTGAACATGACCGCTTCGTTTTCGACCTCACTGACGCTTGCTTCTCCGTCACAGACGAACACACCGTATTCAAACCGCTGCATACCCTCGTCCGTGAAGTTGAAGTTCGCAGCCGGTCTATGTGAATAGTGGTCGGCGAAAATAACATTTCTGATAGCCGTAAGGCGCAGATCGTTACCGGGGCAGTCGTACGAATACTTTGAGTCGTTTATAACGGCAAGCGTTCTTCTCGCGCCGTCGGTGAAGGTTATCGCACCCCACTTACCGGCAGGCTCCTCCTCGCCGTTTACCGGACGCTTTATGAAGCCCGCGGGAATCTCATAGGTGTTTATGTGGTCGCTGCCCGAAACCGGGAAGCTCATTTTAAGCAGCGAGAATTTCTCCGCCCACAGCGCCTTGCACTTCACTCTGAGCGTTTTCTGCCCGGCGCCGAGAATGAAATCCTGAATAAGATAGGAATTGCCGAACGAGTGCGTCGTTCTTATAACGCTTCTCGCTCTGCCGGATTCGATAAGCTCGGTCTTTTCGTGCTTCATAGCGCCTATCACATTATGGAAGGTAAACACGCGGTGCGCCCATGTATCCGTTTTGTCGTCACGGATAACGGTGGGCACGGCAACGGGCTTTTCGGACGAAGCGTAGTCGTAACCGGAACGCTTATCTATAAGGGAAATTATTGTGCCGGAGGTCTTGTCGAAGGTGACGGAGAAATATTTGTTCTCCATCGTGAAGCCCTCGGCGTGCGCGTCGGACTCGGGGCAGGACTCAGGCTCGTTGTCGCGTCCCCAAAGTCCGGTGAGCCAATATACGGCGTAGCCGAGCGCGGGAACATCGGCAAGGAAAACGGTATCGAGGTGAGTATCATTCGAGCGGGACGAGCGGACATTGCTGAACACGACCGGCTCGCCGTCGGCATTCGTCACCGCCTTGGACGGATCGTAAGTGCGAACAGGCACCTTTACGGGGAACGACAGAGGATTGAACACGACTATCGGACGGGGGAACTTGCCTGCGGAGTGGTTTCTCACTTCGCACACGGGGTCGGAAACGCCATCAACCCATGTATCTATCATACGGGCGATACGCAGGAACGCCTCGTTTTGAATTCTGTCCGAAATTGTCAATGCGTGTCCCATCGAAGCGTTGACATCATCATACGCCTCCATTATCGAGCAGCCGCACAGAATATCGTGGAACTGGTTAAAACAGACATCGCGCCATGCTTCTTTGAAGTCCTCGGTCTTGTCTTTCATTCCGGCGAGCTTTGATGCAACGCAGGCAAACGCCTCCGAACCGTAGAGGGAATTTTCAAGCGTGCGGTTCAGCTTCTTGACCATGCTTGTAGCCGAGTAGCAGCCGCTTGCGTGGTGCTGCAAGTCGTCCGTCCACACGGGCAGCTCGACTTTTTCAAGGCAGAGCGACTCGAAAAACGCGTCGGGGCTTGAAAACAGCATTTCATGGTAGCCCTCCTGCTTTAATTCCTTTTCGATATGCTCGATAAGTCCGCGGGTAGGTCCGCCGCCGTGGTTGCCGACGCCGTAAAAGAGCATCATGCCGCGCGAATGGAGATCTATCTTCTTTTCGGTATTCTTGCGCGACCGTTCAAAGCTTTCGATATCGCCGGAACCGTAGCCGCACTCGTCAGGGATCTTAAAGGTTGGTATCTCGGTTCCGTCAAGGCTTCTCCACATAAATGCGTCGGGGACATCGGCGTTTTCGTGGTCGCCGGGACGCATCATGACATACGCATTCATTCCGCCCTTTTTGATAAGCTGCGGAAGCATTCCGGAGTGACCGAACGAATCGACATTGTAAGCAGTTTTGCATATTCTGCCGAATTTTTCATAGTAATAAAGCTGTGAATAGAGCGCCTGACGGGCAAAGCTTTCACCTGAGGGCATATTGCAGTCGGGCTGCACCCACCAGCCGTTGACGGGAACCCAGCGTCCCTCCTTGACTCTCTGCCGAATTTCGTCAAACATATCGGGCGCGATATCCTCCACCCACTTGTAGTACGCCGCGGACGAACAAGTGAACACAAAGTCGGGATATTCGTTTAGTCTGTCAAGCGCGCTTCTGAATGTCTGCAATACTTCGCCGCAGCCCTCCTGCCAGCGCCAGAGCCAGATGGGGTCAAGGTGAGCGTTACCTATAAGGTGAATTTTCGGGGTTTCGGACATTTATTTTCCTCCTCTGCCGGATACGCCTTTTCGGCTTTTCCGATATATAAGAATTCTTCTCTTTTTTGTGCGGCCGAATAAAGCAAACGCAAAGCCGAACACTCGAAAAAATAGTACCATTTTATAAATGCAAAATCAAGTTTTTTTTCGGCTTTTCGGTTTTTTATTTTTGCAGCACCTACCGAAAACCGACCGCGCGTTTTACCGCAGCCGAATTTCAAGACTTCTGCCGCCGTGACGGTGAACTCCCGTTTCGGTCGAATTTATCTGCCGCAGCGTCACACGCTCCGTCATTTTTTTCTCTCCTGCCGCCTTTTTTTCGCACACCGCACCCCTTACTGTCGTACTTTTTCGCCGTCACTTGTTTGATTCGCGTTTTCTCGCCGCCGCGCGTCACCCCCTCCACCGTTTTCTTCTCCCATCCCGTCACCGAATGTCCGTTTTCTCTCCCCCGTCGCCTTCTCCGCCCTCTCATGCCGCCGTTGTAAACTCTTTTTCTCCGCTGCCGAAAAACAGCGGTTTATTGACCGAAAGTGCCGTTTTTTGCATTATAAGGTGTTGACCGCGCTTTGCGGGGTATGTTAGAATGAAATAAAGCCACGGGGAAAGAGAGGATAATCTATGCACAGAATAATAATTGACCGGAACCACGAGCTTCACATTCACAACAGCAGCTTTTCCGTATACTCAAACGGACTCCGCCTGTTCCGCTTTTTCGTAAAAAGCACCATGCCCGTCGACGGCAACGACGACTCGGGCGAAACCGTCAAGCTTATCGAAAAGGGCGAGAGCAAGGCGATATGGTTCGGCACGGGCGGCGCGTTCGACAAAAAGGAATACACCGTACGCGTAATAGACAAGGGCTTTGTTTTCACAACAAAAATCACGGGCGGCGGCACGCCCGACAGAATCGAATATTTCAGCGGTCCCAAGGGTTCGGTCGGCTCGCATTTTGCGGTTTCCGGCTTCATGCTCCCGGGCGCGCAGAGCGACAACGAGAAAAGCGCATTAAAGCTCATTGAGGGTACAGCAGGCGTTATCGAGCCGCTCAGAGAATGTCCCCCTCCGTACTGCTTCCCGTTCTGCAACGACTACAACGACGAGTGGTGCGGCATAGGCGTGACAACGCGCGCCGGAAATCAGAACTATCAGCGCTTCATTTTTGACGCGCCGAGAAACGGCTGGAAGGAAAACGGCTGCCGCTTTGTTCTTCCTCTCGGCGGATATACCGAGATAAAGGACGAATGGAAAGCCCCCACCATTTGGTGCGGCTTCGCGGGCGACGCCTATTCCGTGTGGAGAGAATACTCGGAATGGAGCTACTCACACTACGGCTTCAAGAAAAACATCCCTGCGGAAAACGCTCCGTCATGGTGGAGCGAACCCATATTCTGCGGCTGGGGCGAGCAGTGCGCCACGCGCGACCGTGAGGGAACGGACAACGCCCCCGATTATGCGGACGAAGCGCACTACGAGCTGTTTTGCAAAAAAATCAACTCTCTCGGCATTGACCCCGGCATAATCATAATTGACGACAAGTGGCAGAAGCAGTACGGCACGCTTGCTCCCGACACGGACAGATGGAGCGACCTGAGATCGTTCGCCGACCGCCGCCACGCAGAGGGCAGACGCGTTCTGCTTTGGATAAAATGTTGGAGTCCCGAGGGACTTCCGGACGACGAGTGCATTTTCGTCAACGGCGAGCGCTTTTCCGCCGACCCCACCAACCCGAAATACCTTGCACGGCTCAAAAAGGCGGTCTACAATCTCCTTTCGTCGGACGAGGGCTGCTGCAACTGCGACGGCTTTAAAGTAGACTTTATGGACAACCACCCCCGTATGGGCGGCGCAGTAACATACGAAAAGGGCGTTGCCGGGTTGGAGCTTATGCACCGCCTGTTCGGCGCAATATATGAGTATGCAAAGCTGGCAAAGCCGGACGCGCTTATAAACGCAAGCTCGTGCCACCCCTACCTCTCCGAATTCTGCGACCAGTTCAGAATTCACGACTTCGACCCGTTCTTGCGCAACCCCATTTCAGCAATGAGTTACAGAGCGAAAACGGCGCAGGCGGTAATGCCCGGCGTGCTTATCGACACCGACGGTTTTTCGGCGCGAACCGCATACGAGCAGATGCGTATTTTCGAAGCGGCGGAAAAAACGGGCGTACCCGATCTGTACTTCTTCCCCGAGTTCTTCACGGAAAAGGACTGGGAAAAAATGCGTACGATATTTAAGCGAAACAAATAAAAGCCGTGTGTTTCGGCAATTTTTGCCGAAAACACAGCAGCCTTTTTAATGTTTTTTCCATAGGCTGACGGGACTTGAACCCGTGTCGGTTTTGACCGGCTGATTTTCGCT
>JAEDGF010000104.1 GCA_016297645.1 Clostridiaceae bacterium | reverse complement strand
TTTTCCTGTCCGTCCGTTCCCGGGGCGGAGGAAAAAAGTGTGCAGCCGCTTTTGCGGTAGCGTTCGATAAGGCGCTTTGCGGAGTCCTCGCTCATGGAAAAATATTCGCACAGACAGTGCATACACATAAATTCCGTCGCAGCGCGGCTGACGAGCTTTTTATGGAGTCCTATTTCGTCGTTTGTAAGGCGTTTCGAACACTTGATACAGTACGAAAACAGATCCATTATTTTTCGAGTCTGCCGATGAACATACGGGAATCGTGCTTTTCAAGCTCTATCATGAAGAACTCCTTCTTAACGCCGATGTCCTCGCCTGTAATCGCGTCAACGAGGCGGAGTCCGTAGCCGCTGTCTGCCGGAATGCCTATCTCGTCGAAGTAGAGTGCGCATCTGCCGTTGCGCTCCTCGCCCATGTTTGTGAACAGAACGGCAAATTCACCGTTCGAGAGGTGCTTGACGAAGGTGGGAGTCGACTTTTCAAGGCGCGAGCCGACAAACGCCGGACGCGATTCCTCGTCCTGATTTATTCTGATGAGAGTCTTGTTTTTGAGGAGTTTGAGTGTTTCGTCGCTGATGCTGCGTATGTCGCAGCCTATCATGAGGGGCGAGGAGAACATACACCACAGCGAAAATTCCGTCTTGTAGTCGATGTCGAACTGTTTTCTGTCGATATCCTCGCCGAAGCCGACATGGCCCTTGCCGTACATACCGCAGGTGAGCATATCAATGTCGTTGAAGCAGCCGGGTGCGGAATACGCGAGGTTTTCAATCTGGCTCATGGCGATGTCGCGCATACTCTCGAACGAGTCGAAAATATCTCCGGTGGAGCGGTACATATGCGCACCGGCGGAGCGGATCCACTTGCTGACCTCGTCATTGCCCCAGTTGCACGCGGAAAAGAGAATTTCTCTGCCGCAGGCTTTGAGCGCCATGCCCATTTTTCTGTACAGCTTCACGCCGTCGGCGGTGTGGGGCTTGTAGCAGTAGTCGTATTTCAAAAAGTCAGCACCGTATTCGGCGAAGGTACGAGCGTCAAGGAACTCATGACCATAGCTGCCGGGGTAGTCGGCGCAGGTGCGTGTTCCGGCGCAGGAATACATTCCGAATTTGAGTCCCTTGGAGTGGACATAATCGGAAACCGCCTTCATGCCCTCCGGGAATTTGTTCTCGTCGGGGACTATCTTGCCGGTTTCGGGGTCGCGTTCCTTCTTGCTCCAACAGTCGTCTATAACGAGATATTTATATCCGGCGTCGACAAGACCCAGCTCCACCATTTTGTCGGCGGTTTCTTTGATGAGGTCGGCGTTGATGTTTTCGGCAAAGGTGTTCCATGTGTTAAATCCCATGGGGGGTGTTCTTGAAAGCATAATAAAGCTCCTTTTTATTTAGTTTGAGCCGTGACGGCTTGTTTTGACAAATGTGCTGCCGGAACGGTGTCGGTCAAACCGAATTTGTCGTTCCGCAGTGTTGCATAATTTGGGTTTTATCCGAAAAAAAGCGCTCCGTTGATGCAAAAATGTATCTCGGGAGCGCGGTCGTGCTTAGGCTGACGGGATTCAAACCCATGTCGCCCGTCAGCCTATGAAATCAGCAAACGGGCGAGGACGAAACCGTCGCCGGGTCAACATAGTGATGCTCGAAGCTCGTTGTGCCGTTTGAAGCGATCGTGAGAGTGGAGCCGCCGTTCATTTCGGGAGTCCAGTAGCAACCATCGCCGGTTTTCATGCCGTACGAAAGACGGATGCCCTTATAGAGAATGGACGAGCAGTTGATATGGTCGTGACCCGCGATCATGTCCTTTGTCGAGCCAAGCTCCTTGCAGACATCGAAGAAGCCGTTGCGGTTGTCGTCACGGGGAGAGCATACGTCCTCTGTGTTCTCGCCGAAAGCGGTGTCGGCATATTCGGGGTTGTACTCGCCTGCGTCAGCGTTCCATGCCACTGCCCAAGCGTCCTTGTACTCGTTTGTCGGAATGTGCATGAATGCGGAGGACTGAACGACCTCGCCGCCGTTTTCTGCCGCGATACCCTTAACAGCCCACTTGTACCAGCTTATCTGATTGTCCCAAAGGTGGTCGTAGCCGCCGGTCGCTGCGCTCGAATGTGTGTCGAGCATGAACAGGGTGTGGATAGTTTTTCCGTTTTCGGTGATATTTATAATGTAGTTGCCGTAGCCCATGTCCTTAGGACCGCACTGGAACAGGCAGTTTTTCGCTTCGCTCATATGATATGCCGCCCAGAACTCACTGACAAGTCCCTGTCCGTCGTGGTTGCCCATTACGGCTGCCCACGGAATATTGTAGGAATCGATGAACTTAATGAGTTTGAGATAAGCAAGAGGCGCCCACGCGTTATCACCGGTCATGGTGATGAGGTCGGGCTGAATCTCCGTGATGAGCTTATCCATCGTCTTTTCGGCAAACTCTCCTTCTGCGCCGTACGACTCGATATCGCGAAGCTGAACATCGGTGAAGTTGAGGACTACGAAGTCCTTGCCGGGGGTCTTTTCAAGTGAAATCGCATACTCGTCGGAGGAGTACGCGAGGGACTCGTTCCAATCATAGAAAAACTTGTCCTCGCCGCCGGCCGTTGCCGGGGAGATGGGGAAAAGTATCACTATAAGTGAAGTGAAGAAAGCTACTGCTGCTTTTAAAAATGCAATCATTTTTTCTGCTCCTTTTTTTTATATTTACGCCCGTCCTTGCAGCCGGTGCAAAGATACCGTAAAAAGACGGAAAGCGCGCCGAACGGGACAGCCCCGTCAGTCTATGTCCATTTTACTGTAAACGACCGTAAAAAGCAACGGTTTTTTGTATATTTTTTATGGTTATTTTCAGCCTATGACAGTCGAGGAGCTGCGCGTGCTTCTCACAAAGCCTATGTAGGAGTTGCCGGGGGAGAGAGAAAGTTCGCTGCCGTCCGCTTTTGTGAGCTTGAGCATATCCCTGTCGCCGCCCTTTGTCCACTTAATCTCCTCGTATTTTCCGTTTGACGCGAAGAATCCGGTGCCGCCGTTTTCGAGCTTCAAATCCTGGTGTCCCGAGGAGGTTCCCATCGCGGCCATGTCGGTGTAGAGAACGACAACATTCGTGTATGCGCACTGAATGCCTGCGTCGTCCTTGCGCTCGGAGCCGTTTATGAAGCAGTTGTATTTTGCCGCAGCCGAGTCATATTTGAACTCGTAGTTGTAGGAGGGCGAGTAGGATATCTGCGCCGAAAGGCAGTCGCCGCCCGAGGGAGTTACCGCCGAGGACGCGAACGAAAACGGCTTTTTGTACGCTTCGTTTACGGTCATGTTTATGCCGGAGGACGATATCCAATCGCGAAGTCCGCCGCTTTTGAGGGTAAGTCGGTGTTCGCTTGCCGTGTTGCGCGACCGATCTCTTACAAAGAACGACTGGGACTGCATTCCGTCCACCTCGCTGAGAGTGCCGGAGTAGCTTTTGATTTTGTCGTATGCGAAGGTGCTTCCGCCGCAGTGGACGAAAAGCGCGTCAAGCCCGAGTGCAAGCTCGACAATGTCGTGGCGTGCGCTTCTTACCGGACCTATCGTGTCGGGGAGCTTATCTATATTCGAGTAGAGCCAGAGCATACGGGATATGCCCCCCTCAACCTCGTATTCCATGAGTATGTCGGGCGTGCTCATTCCCCACTGGGGACGCGCCGACGGGGAGTTTTCGACAACTACCGCAACGAGCTTCTGACCGACATATTTTTCGTCGTAGCCCGTAAGACCCGTGAGCGGATCCGTAACACCGGCAGGTGCCGGAGCCTCGGTCTGCAAGTTCTCTGCCGCGGTGGCTTCGGTTATGTCGGACGGAGTTTCGTCGTCTTTTTTACATGCTGAGAGTGCGGCTGCCGATGAGAGTGTAAGTGCTGCCGCGAGTGCGAGTGCAATGATTCTTTTTGACATTTTCGGGTTCTCCTTTTTTTCGACAAATTCTGTCGAAGTAAGGTCTATTTTACCCCATACACCGTTTTTTTTCAAGTGTATGCGCCATTATTTACAAAGATTTCAAAAAAATGCTTTCTTTTTTTGTAACGGTGTGATACTATATATGTACATTCTCCGCCCGGCGAAGTCCGCCCCGTGATGAACACCGCCCGTCCGGTATCCGTGACGCGGCAGCTGTGAGTTTTGTCGCGACATGGCGGAACATTCGTTTTGCTTGGAGTGAAAAATATGGACAATAATACTTCCGAAAACAAAAAAACGGTGCTGAGTCTTGTTCAGGCATCCGGTACGCCCACCCTCGGCAACTACCTCGGCGCTTTCAAAAACTGGAAGGAAATGGCTCGCGATAACGACTGTATCTTCGGCGTTGCCGACCTGCACGCGATAACCGTCAGAAGCAAGCCTGCCGATTTAAGACGCCGTTCGGTCGAGATGTATGCAATGCTTCTCGCTCTCGGGCTTGACCCCGAAAAGAATATAGTTTTCATGCAGAGCCATGTTCAGGAGCACGCGCTGCTCGGCTGGGTCCTCAACTGCTACACGCAGTTCGGCGAAGCGTCGCGCATGACTCAGTTCAAGGATAAGTCCGCCCGTCATGCGGACAATGTAAATGTAGGTCTGTTCACATACCCCATCCTCATGGCTGCCGACATTCTTCTCTATCAGGCGGATATGGTTCCCGTCGGCGACGACCAGAAGCAGCACCTCGAAATCACCCGCGACATCGCCGCACGCTTCAACAGTATCTACGGAGATGTTTTCAAGCTCCCCGAGCCGTACATCGGCAAGCACGGCGCGAAGATTCTGTCGCTTCAAGAGCCTGAGAAGAAGATGAGCAAGTCCGACCCCAATGTCAAGGCATTCATCTCGCTCACCGATTCCACCGACACCGTCGTTAAAAAGATAAAGAGCGCCGTCACCGACTCCGAGGCACGCGTCTACTATGCCGAGGGCAAGGCAGGCATAAACAACCTGATGACTATTTACTCCTGCTGCACCGGCAAGGACTTTGCCGAGATCGAGCGCGAGTTTGACGGCAAGGGCTACGGCGATTTCAAGGCTGCCGTTGCGGAGGCTGTTGCGGAGGAGCTTCGTCCGCTTCGCGAGGAGTACGAGCATATTCTCACCGACAAGCAGTACATTGAAAAATGTGCCGCCGAGGGCGCCGAAAAGGCGAGCGCGATCGCACGCCGCACAATGCGCAAGGTCATGAAAAAGGTCGGCTTCTATCAGCTGTGATGTGCTGAGAATTCGGACGCATCCGCACACCGACTCGAACAGGGCAGCAAAACCCGGAGCGTACCTATCCGCTGCCCGTAACATCTTTCATGCTTAAAAGGGATTACATTATAATACAGGACAAGGCTCCCGTTGCGGAATAACGCCGCAGCGAGAGCTTTGTTCTTTTTTGTCACAGGTCGTCTGCGTCCTGCTGCGGTAGGTCAAAGCGATCCTCCGTTGTGCCGGTGTAGCTGCCGAGGGGGTCGGTTCCGTCGGGGGCGGAAAACTCGCGCGCAAGCTCCGATGCTTTCATGTCCGTATTGCTTTTTGGATTTTTTACGGAATTCTTTTCGATAAGGGGGCGGTTCTTGCCTCCGTTTACCGCTTTTCTTTTGTTTTCTGTATTTTTTGTGTTCCGTGAATTCATTTTTTTGATTCCTTTCCGCCGCAGAATGCCGAAAAACGGGAGAGTCGTTCGGACGCACTGCGGCACGCAGACCCTCGGGAGAGCTGTCCCGTGAGTCTGAAAATATTCTTTTTGTCCTGCGATGGTATTGTTCCCGGGGGCGGTCGGAAAACACCGGAAAAGAAAAAATTTCTACGGAAAAATCACAAAAAACGGGTGTCCGCAGACATAAAAAAACGCCGGTTGTGCCGACGCTTTTT
>JAEDGF010000022.1 GCA_016297645.1 Clostridiaceae bacterium | reverse complement strand
TGAGCGAAAATCAGCCGGTCAAAACCGACACGGGTTCAAGTCCCGTCAGCCTACAAACAAAAACTCAAAAACACTCACTGTGAAGGGACACGAAGCATGAGAGAAAAGAAAAAAAACATCCGTAATTTTTCAATTATCGCACACATCGACCACGGCAAGTCCACCCTTGCCGACAGGCTTCTTGAAATAACCGACTCCGTTTCGTCGAGGGATATGCAGCAGCAGCTCCTCGACAACATGGACATTGAAAAGGAGCGCGGCATAACGATAAAGGCGCGTGCGGTAACACTTAAATACAAAGCCGACGACGGCGAAGAATACGAGCTGAATCTTATAGACACCCCCGGTCATGTCGACTTTAACTACGAGGTGTCGCGTTCCCTTGCGGCGTGCGAGGGTGCCGTGCTGATAGTTGACGCTACACAGGGCGTTGAAGCGCAGACGCTTGCAAACACCTACCTCGCGCTCGACCACGATTTGGAGCTTGTCCCCGTTATCAACAAAATAGACCTGCCTGCCGCCGACCCCGACAGAGTATGCGCGGATGTAGAAGAAATTATAGGGCTTGACTGCTCGGACGCGCCGCGCGTTTCCGCAAAAACGGGCGAAAATGTAAAGGCCGTACTCGAACAGATAGTAAAGCTCGTGCCGTGCCCCGAGGGTGACGACGACGCGCCGTTCAAGGCTCTTGTTTTCGACTCGGTTTACGACAACTACAAGGGCGTCATAGTTTATGTCCGCGTTATGGACGGCACATTAAAAGCCGGCGACACGATGAAGATGATGGCTACCGGTGCGGAATTTACGGTCGTTGAGGTCGGCAGAATGTCGGCTCTCTCGCTCGTTCCGGCAAACGAACTGAAAGCCGGAGAGGTCGGATACATAACGGCTTCGATAAAAAGCGTTGTGGACGCACGCGTGGGCGACACGGTGACTACCGCCGCGCGCCCGGCAGACGCTCCACTGCCCGGCTACAAAAAGGTTAACCCAATGGTATTCTGCGGTGTGTACCCGGCAGACGGCGCGGACTACGAAGCATTGAGAGAAGCCCTCGAAAAGCTCCAGCTTAACGACGCGGCACTCTCCTTTGAGCCGGAAACCTCGGGCGCACTCGGCTTCGGCTTCCGCTGCGGCTTTTTGGGACTTTTGCACCTCGAAATCATTCAGGAGCGTCTTGAACGCGAATACGACCTCGACCTCGTCACAACCGTCCCGGGTGTCGTTTACAAAATACACCTCACCGACGGCAGTCTTGTTGAGATAGACAACCCCACAAACTATCCCGACCCGGCAGTCATCGACTATGTCGAAGAACCGATAACCGACGCGCACATCTACGCGCCGCCGGAGTATGTCGGCACGATAATGGAGCTTTGCCAGGACAGGCGCGGAACCTTTAAGAACATGAATTACCTCGCCGCCGACCGCGTCGATATCCACTACGAGTTACCCCTCAACGAGATAATATACGACTTTTTCGACGCGCTAAAATCGCGCACGCGCGGCTACGCGTCCTTCGACTACGAGCTTAAAAGCTACGCCCGTTCGAGCCTTGTAAAGCTCGATGTACTCTTAAACGGCGACATAATAGACGCGCTCTCGTTTATCATCCACTCGGAAAAGGCGTATCCGAGAGCGAGAAAAATTGCGGAGAAGCTCAAAGACAACATTCCGCGCCAGATGTTCGAGATACCCGTTCAGATAGCGATAGGCGGCAAGGTCATTGCGCGTGAAACGATAAAAGCAATGCGCAAGGATGTTCTCGCGAAGTGCTACGGCGGCGACATAACCCGAAAGAAGAAGCTGCTTGAAAAGCAGAAGGAGGGTAAAAAGCGTATGCGCCAGTTCGGTACGGTAGAAGTGCCGCAGGAGGCGTTTATGGCTATTTTGAAGCTCGACGACGGCGACGGGAAATAAAAAATGAACCCCACACAGAACCTCGGGATATATTTTCATATTCCTTTTTGCAGATCGAAGTGCCCGTACTGCGATTTCTACTCCGTCCTGTCAAGAGAGAGTATCGGCGAGTATGTTTATGCACTGAAAGACGAGCTTACCGAACGCAGACGCATTTCCGATTTCGTCGATGACAAGGTTCTCCTTCAAAGGGCGGACTCCCTCTATTTCGGCGGCGGAACGCCCTCGCTTATCGGCGAAAAACACATTGCGGACATTATATCCTGCGCCAAAAGCAATTTTACCGTTGATGAAAACGCGGAGATAACCGTTGAAGTAAACCCGTCACTTTCCTCCCCCGACGAATTTTTCGCTGGGATAAAGGAAGCCGGTGTTAACCGTGCTTCGATAGGTCTGCAAAGCGCGGTCGACGGCGAACGCCGCGCACTCGGGCGTATTTCATCAGCCGCCGACGCGGAAAAAGCCGTACGCAGCGCACAGAAAAACGGGATAACCGACATTTCGCTCGACATAATGCTCGGAATACCGCAGCAGACAAAAGAAAGCCTTCTGTACACGCTCGATTTTGCGCTTTCGCTCGGCGTTACGCACCTGAGCTGCTATATGCTTCAAATAGAACCCGCCACCTTCTTTTACCGCCGACGCGATAAGCTCGTTCTCCCGAACGAGGACGAAACGGCAGACTTATATCTCACGATGTGCAGCGAACTGAAAAAACGAGGAATGCGCCGCTACGAGATATCAAACTTCTGCTTCGGAGATAATGTAAGCCGCCATAACATGAAGTACTGGACGCTTGCACCGTATCTCGGAATAGGCGCGGCAGCTCACTCGTTTTATAACGGACACCGTTTTTACTTTGAGCCGAGCATACGGGATTTTGCGGACGGCAAAAAAGCCGTTTTCGATTCCGAAGGCGGCGGCACGGAGGAGGAGATAATGCTCCTGATGCGCACCGACATGGGCGTGCCGGAGGAAAAAATCGACGGCAAAAAAGTCGATTTTGTCGCGTCCCTCGTAAAAGCCGGACTTCTTGAAAAATATAACGGGAGAATAAGGCTCACCGACAGCGGCTGCCTTGTGTCGAACTCCGTAATAGCGGAGCTTATCTGATAAAAGCCGCGAGAACAAAAATGCGCGGCGAAAAGATATACCGCAAAGCTTCGGCAACGCCGCAGCCGTGAAGCCGCCGCAGAATCGGCAATGACTCACAAAGAACGCGGAACGCCCGACAAAAAACAACTGAACCGTTTGCGCCGTCCGTCTGCTTTTTATTGCGGCGCAAACACGGCAAAGAATGTATTGACAAAGGCGCAAAAGCCCGTAATGTACACGGCGCAAACGAAGAAACAAAGCCATACACAGACAACGGCACAAAAGCCATAATACACAAAAGAAAAGAGAGAAAATATGCTTTTATCTCAGCTCACCGAACACATAAAATTTACTTCGTCCTCATTTCGCGATCTTGAAATAGACGATATCGTATACGACTCGCGCAAAGCATCCCCCGGCAAGCTGTTCGTTGCGCTCACGGGCGCGTTCACGGACGGACACGACTACGCCGAGAGTGCGTACATCAAGGGCGCACGGGCGTTTCTCGCGGAGAGAGAGCTGTCGCTGCCGTCCGACGCAACGGTGCTTGTCACCGAGAATTCACGCGCCGCGCTCGGCATAATAAGCGCGGACTTTTTCGGCCATCCCGAAAAGGATATCTCCGTTATAGGCGTTACCGGGACAAAGGGCAAAACAACTGTTACGCATATCCTCCGTCACTGCCTTGACGAGTGCGGAATAAAAAGCGGCGTTATAGGTACGATAGGCGCGTACTACGGTGACAAATTCATTCCCACCGTGAACACCACTCCCGAGTCGTACGAAATAATGAAAATTTTACGCGTCATGGCTAACGGCGGCTGCCGCGCGGCGTGCATGGAGGTTTCGTCCATAGGACTCAAAGCCCACCGCACGGACGGGATAGAATTTGACGCAGCCGTTTTCACGAACCTCGCACCCGACCATATAGGCGGTGCGGAGCATGAGAGCTTTGAGGAATACGCCTACTGGAAAAAGCAGCTTTTTAAGCAGTGCCGTCGGGCGTATCTGTGCGCGGACGACCCGTTTTCGTTCGAGATAATAAAGGAGCTTAACTGCCCCTACAAGACATACGCCGTAAACACCGGCGCGGATATAACTGCCGACAACATTTCACCGCTCGGCGGCAACAACTTTTTCGGCGTGTCGTTCGATGTTCTCGACGAAGGTAAAACATATCCGGCAAAGGTGGCAATGCCGGGCGTATTCAGCGTAGAAAACGCCCTCGCCGCAATTTCGGTCTGCAAGGGCTTCGGGATACCGACCGAAAAGGCTGTCGCGGCACTCGCAGGCGCGAAGGTAAAGGGCAGAAACGAGTGCGTCCATGTCGACGCGGACTACAATGTGGTTATCGACTACGCCCACAACGGACAGAGCTTCAACTCGGTAATAGACACCTTTTCCGTCTATCCGCACAACAGGATTATAACCGTATTCGGTTCGGTGGGCGACAGAGCGCAGCTGCGCCGCCGCGAGATGGGCGAGATAAGCGGCAGAAAAGCCGATCTCAGCATTATCACCACCGACGACCCCGGCTACGAGGACCCCTGTCAGATAGCAAAAGAAATAGCGGCAGCAGTGGAAAAAGCCGGCGGAAAATATATAATCGAAATTAACCGCGAAAAGGCGGTGTTCACCGCGCTCGACAATGCCGAAAAGGGCGACATCGTCCTGCTGCTCGGCAAAGGGCATGAAACGGTGCAGAAGATAAAGGGAGAAAAAGTACACTATTCCGACCACGAAACCGTGGAAAAATATTTTCGGAGGGGAAAATGAACTATACATTTCGTACAGAAAACGACAAGAACGCCTTTGAGGAATTCGTCCTCGCAAACGGCGGAATATATATGCAGTCTGCAAAATGGGCAGAGGTAAAAAAAGAGTGGCATTCAACGCTTTACTCGGGCTTTGACGGGAACGGTACACGCGTTCTCACCGCCCTTATCATGGACAGGCACATTCCGCTTGCCGGAAAAATAAGCTACTGCCCTGCCGGAGCCGTGTGCGATCTTCATAACGCCGAGCTTGTAAAAGCATTCGCCGATTTTATGAAGAAAGAGATGAAGAAAAACGGCATAACCGCGCTCTTTTTCGACCCGTGCGTAGAGCTGAGAGTAAACGGCGAGAAAAAAGCGGAGGGAAAAGCCGTCCACGACACGCTCACCTCATGCGGCTTCATGCTCAACACGGACGCGTCAAAGTGCCTTTACAAATCGCCCGTGCAGCTCATTCTGCCGCTCAAAGACCCCTCCGGCGTTCTCTACACACCCGAAAAGCTCCTTAAAGGCTTTGAAAAGGGCATACGCTACTCCGTGAGAATCGGCGAAGGGCGCGGACTTACCGAAGCGGTCTACACGATAGACGACATAAAAAAAGACCCCTCGATCATGCACGATTTTCTCGATGTTATGCACGACACCTCCTCGCGCGACGATTTCGTCGAGCGCAGCGGCGACTACTGCGAGCGGCTGTTGGAGGTTTTCGGCAAGGACGGCATGGATATAATGCTCGTCTACTACGACAAGAAAAAGGACGCCGCACAGCAAAAGCAGCGCCTTGAAAGAAAGGCGGAGCTTGAAAAAGAGCTGCCGGACGCACCCTTAAAAAGACAAAAGGGCATAAAAGAAGAAATAGAATCCATTGACCGCCAGACCGAGCATTTCGAAACGCGCGTAAAGGAAACATCGGACGACAGCCGCGAAAAAATATGCGTTTCGGGCGGACTTACCGTGCATTACAATAAAATGTCCTCGTGCCTTTTCGGCGGTGCAAAAGATTTGCTCAGGAACGAGCTTCGTTCAAGTCACTACTTCAATTTCAGGCGCATATGCCGCTCTCTTGCACTTAATAACGATTATCACGACCTCGGATATGTCCTTCTTAAAAAGACCGACCCCGACACCGACGGCACTCTCGGCGAGTGCGTTCCGCAGGACAATTTCGAGGGAATCTGCGCATTCAAAAAGAGCTTCGGCGCGGACTATATCGAATACATAGGCGAATATGTCCTTATTGCCGATAAAATCAAATACTTCTCATACTCTCATCTTATCGACCCCGCACGCGAAGCGCAGGCGGTAGTCAACAGAATAGTCCGTAAGGGCAGAAATAAAGAATAATCAACGGAAAAATTTGTTTTTTGCCGCACCGGGCGCATTTTTCACACGCAGGAGAACCGGAAAAATGTATTCCGTTTTCCACGCATGGATTCCCCGTTTCGCGGCGAAAAAAAAACGGGAGGACTCTGCATGTCAATAAACGGCCATTTATTCTCATCACTTGCCTCAACACCCGAAAATCCGCTGTGGGAAAAGCACACGGCGCGTCTTTTGCCGCTCTACAAAAAGCCGAACGACTGCCGCGACCCGTACGAGCGCGACTACACGCGTATTCTCCACTCGCTCGCGTACAGACGCTTAAAGCACAAAACGCAGGTGTTTTTCAATGTCGATAACGACCACATATGCACCAGAATGGAGCATGTGGCTCATGTTGAGAGCGTTTCGACCACCATCGCAAAGGACCTCGGTCTTTCGGTAGAGCTGACGCGCGCTATCGCAATGGGACACGACCTCGGTCACGCGCCGTTCGGGCATCAGGGGGAACGGGAGCTTGACAGGCTCTCGCGCGAATATCTCGGCGAGTGCTTTTTCCACGAGAGAAACGGCTTGCGCTTTGTAGACAAAATAGAGCTTCTCGAAGACGACTATCGCGTTCAGCGTCCGCTCGACCTCACCTACGCCGTGCGCGACGGCATAATCTCCCACTGCGGCGAGGTAGACGACAACGGACTGCGCCCGAGGGACGAATACATTGACCTGAACGACTTTACATCGTGCGGACAGTACCAGCCGTTTACATGGGAAGGGTGCGTTGTAAAGCTCTCCGATAAAATAGCGTATGTCGGGCGCGATATCGAGGACGCGGTCAGGCTGAAAATCCTCTCCCCCGACAGCCTTGACATTTTGACCGACATGGCACGCGAATACGATAAAAAAGCGATAAACACCACCGTAATAATTCACAACATGATATACGATGTGTGCCGCAACTCCTCCCCCGAAAAGGGCATATGCCTTTCGGACACCTTTTCGGAGCAGCTCAAAGCCATAAAAGATTTTAACTATAAATATATATACCGTTCAAAACGGCTCGAAGCCTTTACGGCGTATGCGCGCGTAGTCATGGAGCAGCTGTTTTTCGCTCTGCTCGACGCATACTCGGGCGAAGAAACGGTAGACGAATTGAACCGCCGCGCCGACATCTACCCCATGCTTATGGGCGAATTCGCAAAATGGATTTCGAAATACTGCGAACCTAAAATGGATATGTTCGGCAACATAACCGAAACAAGCGTCAAATGCATCACGGAAAAAATATACGGCACGCTCGAAACGAGAGAAATATATATCAGAGCCATAATAGATTACATCTCCGGCATGAGCGACAATTTTGCGATAAAAGCATTCAACGAGCTTATCACATACTAAAAGGATCAATAATAAAAAACATAAAAAAATACAGAGAGGAACAGAAAAATGAAAAAAATCAAAACTCCCCTTTCACTTCTGCTTGCCATTATCCTGCTTTCGGCAAGCCTTGCCGTGCCGGTATCGGCTGCCGACATTACGCCGGATGAGTGGAAAAGCTACTACTACGACAGTACGGGCGACGCCGGCAAAGGCATAATCATGCAGCCCGGCTCCGACAGTTCATCGAGGAATATCTCGTGGTACGCCGCAAAAGACTCCGACTATTGCGAAGTGAAGCTCGCCGACAACGAGTCCATGCGCGGCGCAAAGACCTTCAAGGGTGCTTTGAGCGAAACATATCAGGGCGACAACCGCGCATATGTCACCGTTTCCGGACTTGAAGCCGAAACGGAATACTACTACACCTGTATTTCGGACGGATATGAAAGCGATGTCTATTCCTTCACGACCGAGGGCGATGAATTTTCCGCCATGTTCGTGACGGATATCCACATCACGGGCGAAACCGACAGCTTTGCCGATGTCGAAAAGGATTCACTCACCTTCGCGAACATAGTCGGGCAGGCAAAGGAAGTGTCAAAGGCAAACGGACGGGAGATAACGACCATTCTCTCGGCAGGCGATCAGGCTTCCTCGGGTTTTCGCAGCGAATACATAGGTCTTACCGCCTCCCCTGCCGTAAAAACGCTCGATTTTGCGACCTCCATCGGCAACCACGACCGCAAAGGCGTTGACTACAAATTCTTCAAGAGCGTCCCGAACGAGTATTTCGGCATGGTAAACTCCTATCAGGGCGGCGACTACTGGTTCACAAAGGGCGATGTGCTTTTCATGGTAATGGATTCGAATAACGGCTCCGGCACCGACCACCACTCGTTCATTCAAAAGGCTGTTGCAGCCAACCCGGACGCGAAATGGCGCGTGTGCATGATGCACCACGATTTGTGGGGACAGACTATCCCCCACCGCGAGTCCGAGAACAAAATGCTCCGTCTGCTCTGGACTCCCATTTTCGACGAGTTCAACATCGACCTCGTTCTGCTCGGACACAGCCACTGCTACTCGGTGTCTAATATAATGTATAATAAAGAGAGCGTGACCGACCTCAGAAACGGCTATGAGATAACGAACGCCGAGGGCACGGTCTATATGGTTTCGGGCTCACTGACCCGTCCGCGTTCAGGCGGATACACCTACGGCGAAAACATAGGTATCGGCAGCGACGACCCCGAAAAAATAGTCTACAACATAATCGACTTCAACGAAAACGACATAACGGTAAAAACATACGACTACGCGGACGCGAGTGTTTATGCGTCCTTCAAGCTCATTAAGGACTCCGGCTCAAAGCCCGTAAAAATAAAATTCTGGCGCACGCTTTTCAGCCGCTTCGCCGATCTCTGCGGTACGATATTCGCGGTTTTCAACAATATAAGCGTCACCAAAAAGCTCAGAGAAAAGGGCTACGACATTTCGTACATCAAAACAATATTCAACAATAAAGCCCTGACGCAGGAACCTCTCTGCTGACGAAAGGCGGTAAAAAAAATTGAACAAAAAAACTCTCCGTGCGATATCCCTCGGTGCGGCGGCGCTGATGTGTGCGTCCGCCTGCCTGTGCGGCTGCAAAAAAGAGGAGGAGCCGACCTCCCCCGCCGTTCCCGAAACAACGGCGTATCAGCCCACTCTTGACGAAATGTGTCCGCCGACATACAAAAAAGAGCTTCCCGTAAAGATAGAAACGGACTTTTCGAAGCTCGACACGGACTCTTTTTCGGAAATAAGCGCCGAGAGTGCGATGATAAGCGGACTTGCCGCCGATAAGATTCTCAAAGACAGCGCCGGACGGGAATATTACATTCTGACGGACGGAACATATGTCATGTCGTTTGTTGAAAACGGTGAGGCTTATTCCGCGTTTTACCGCGAGGGCGGACATCTTCAATACTTCGGCGACAGCGAAACGGGCTGGTACTTCAACGAGGACGGCTCGATCAACATGGCGAGCTTCACCTACATCAACAGCGCCGGAAGCGAAGTCATAAGCTACTACGAGCCGGACGGAACGCGCATAGCGATTTCGGCAGGCGGCGCATACTACGACAACGATTTCGAGGAAATGTCCGTCGAGCAGCAGCTCAAAATGGCGCAGAGAATAGGAAAAAGCGAAGAAGAAACGGCAGAGTCGACAGACTGACATACCTGAAATGGGAATGTAAAAAAACGAATCTCAAAAAAACACGAATTAACAAACAGCAAAGGATAATTTATGGATATCAAAGCAAAGCTCTGCGCGGAGTTTCCCGTTTCTCCGCTCCACACGGAAAACATAATAAAGCTAATCGACGACGGCAACACCATCCCGTTTATCGCGCGTTACCGCAAGGAACAGCACGGTGCGTGCGACGACCAGGTGCTGCGCGACATTGCCGACAGGCTTCAATACCTGCGAAATCTCGAAAAGAAAAAAGAGGACTACGCCGCCTCCATCGAGGAGCAGGGCAAAATGACTCCCGAAATAGCGGACGCTCTGGCAAAAGCGGAAACCCTTGCCGTACTCGAAGACATATACCGTCCGTTCAAGCAGAAGCGCCGCACGCGTGCGACCGTCGCGAAGGAAAAGGGACTTGAACCGCTTGCAGTCCTTCTGCTCGGTCAGCTCCTTACAAACACGACTCCCGAAAAGGAAGCCGCCGCTTTTATCGACCCCGAAAAAGGCGTTGAAAGCGTCGAGGACGCGTTAAAGGGCGCAGCGGATATAATCGCCGAAACAATGAGCGACTCGCCCGAGGTAAGAAAAGAGCTTAAAGCGCTTATTCTGTCAAAGGGCATTCTTCACTCCGAAGCAAAAACGGACGCGGACTCCGTCTACGCCGGTTATTACGACTATTCGGAAGCGGTCGGGAAAATTCCGCCGCACAGAATTCACGCCATCAACAGGGGCGAAAACGAAGATTTCCTCAAAGTCGGCATTCAGATAGAGGACTTTGCCGCAATGGGCATTTTCTACCGCTGCTTTGTAAAAAAGGGCAGTTTCTCGGAGCAGTTCATAAAAGAAACGGCGCTCGACAGCTACACGCGCCTTGTTTTCCCGAGCGTTGAAAGAGAAATCAGAAACGACCTCACGGAAAAAGCGGACGAGCAGGCTATAAAGATGTTCGGACAGAACCTCAAACCGCTTTTAATGCAGCCGCCCATAAAGAACAAAACCGTTCTCGCGGTCGACCCGGCATACCGTACCGGCTGCAAGTTAGCGGCGGTGGACGGCACCGGAAAGGTACTCTACACGGGCGTTATCTACCCCACTCCGCCTCAGAGCAAAACGGCGGAATCGGCATCGAAAGTAAAATCGCTCATAGCGAAATACGGAATCGAATGTATTTCGATCGGTAACGGAACGGCATCGAAGGAAGCCGAGATATTCGTTGCGGACACAATAAAGGACTACGGCGGAAAAGTGACCTACATGGTCGTAAACGAAGCCGGTGCGTCCGTCTATTCGGCGTCAAAGCTCGGCGCAAAGGAGTTCCCGGATTTCGATGTTTCGGTTCGCTCCGCCGTGTCGATAGCACGCCGCTTACAGGATCCGCTGTCAGAGCTTGTAAAAATAGACCCCAAAAGCATAGGCGTGGGGCAGTACCAGCACGACCTGCCGCAGGCGCGCCTGAACGAATCGCTTCGCGGTGTAGTCGAGGACTGCGTAAACTCCGTAGGAGTCGACCTCAACACAGCCTCGCCCTCACTTCTCGGCTATGTAGCCGGAATAAGCTCGTCGACCGCCGCAAACATCGTCGCTTACCGTGACGAAAACGGCGAATTCACCTCGCGCGCGCAGCTTAAAAAGGTGAAGGGACTCGGGCCGAAGGCGTTCCAGCAGTGCGCCGGATTTTTAAGAATACCCGGAGGAAAAGAACCGCTCGACAACACCGGAGTCCACCCCGAGTCGTATTCGGCAGCAAAGAAGCTGCTTGAAGAAGTGGGCGTAGACCCGAAAAAGGCAGGCAGAGAAGCACTTTCGGGACTCGGCGAAAAGGTAAAGAGCTTCGGAAAAACCAAATTGGCGGACGACTGTGAGATAGGCATTCCCACACTTGACGACATCGTCACCGAGCTTTCAAAGCCCGGGCGCGACATCCGCGACGCGCTCCCCAAGCCCATGCTCAGAAGCGACCTTCTGAGTCTTGACGACCTGAAAGAGGGCATGGAGCTTACCGGCACGGTGCGAAATGTTATCGATTTCGGCGTGTTTGTCGATATCGGCGTGCATCAGGACGGACTTGTCCATATTTCGCAGATAACGAACAAATATATAAAGCACCCGTCCGAGGTGTTGAAGGTCGGGGATATAGTCAAGGTCAAGGTCATGTCCGTCGACACAAAGAAGAAAAGAATTTCGCTCACGATGAAGATCTGATTTCCGCGAACTATTTTTCTAAGGGTTGAAAAAGTGAAAACAATTTTACCGTTTATCAAAAAATACAGGGCACAGTCCATTCTTGCACCGCTTTTCAAAATGCTCGAAGCGCTGTTGGAGCTGTTTGTGCCGCTCGTCGTTAAAAATATAATCGACATCGGCATAGGCGGCGGCGACAAGATCTATACTCTTAAAATGTGCGGACTGCTCGGGCTGCTGGCGCTTATCGGGCTTGTGTTCTCGATAACCGCGCAGTATTTCGCGGCGTACGCGGCGACGGGCATAACGAACGGGCTTAAAAGCGCTCTGTTCTCCCATGTAATGTCGCTCGGCTACACCGAAGCGGACACGCTCGGCACTTCTACTCTCATCACGCGCATTACGGGCGACGCGGACAAGGTGCAAAACGGAATAAACCTCGCATTAAGGCTGCTGCTGCGTTCCCCGTTCGTGGTTTTCGGCGCTGTCATTATGGCGTTCACCGTAGACACCTCAAAGGGGACCTCCGCATGGATATTCGCAGGCGCCGTGCCGGTGCTCGCAATAGCGGTGTTCGGGATAATGCTCGGCAGTATGCCCCTTTACGCAAAGGTTCAGAAGTCGCTCGATAAAGTAACGGGCAGAGTCCGCCAACACCTGACGGGCGTAAGAGTGCTGCGGGCATTCGGACGCGAGGAGAGCGAAAAAAAGAGCTTTTCGGAAGCGTCCTCGGAGCTTAACTCATTCCAGCGCACGGCAGGCCGCGTTTCGGCGCTCATGAACCCGATAACATATGTGCTTATAAACGGCGCGACCATTCTTCTCATCTACACCGGTGCGCTGCGCGTTGACTCGGGCATTCTCTCACAGGGTGCGGTGGTCGCACTCTACAACTACATGGCACAGATACTCGTGGAGCTTATAAAGCTCGCCGATCTCATCATAAACATCTCAAAGGCACTCGCTTCGGCAAAACGCATAGGCGGAATATTTGCCGCGAAAAACTCGCAGACCTACCCCGAAAACGGCGTTCAGCCCGATTTCGATGCACCGGCGGTCGAGATGAAGGATGTTTCGTTCACATACAAAAACGCGGGCGCGCCGTCCCTCACGGGCGTGAATTTCACACTCAACCCGGGCGAAAAAACGGGCGTTACCGGCTCTACCGGCTCGGGAAAATCGACCCTTGTCAATCTTATCCCCCGTTTTTACGACTGCACCGAGGGCGAAGTCCGTATTTTCGGACACAATGTGCGCGACTACTCTCGCGAAACGCTCAATTCCCTTGTTGCCGTAGTGCCGCAGAAGGCGGTGCTGTTCAAGGGAACGATCCGGGAAAATCTTCTGTGGGGCAACAAAAACGCATCCGACAGTGACCTCGAATACGCAATAAACGCTGCCCAGTGCGCCGATATAATCTCCGCAAAAAAAGACGGGCTTGACGAGATGATAGAGCAAAACGGCGCTAACCTCTCGGGCGGACAGCGACAGCGCCTTACAATAGCAAGGACGCTCGTCAAAAAAAGTCCGATAATCATACTTGACGACTCCGCTTCCGCGCTCGATTTCGCAACGGACGCGCGTCTTTCAAAGGCACTTTCGGAGCTTTACTGGCATCCGGCGGTCATAACCGTATCTCTGCGCACCGGCAGCATACGCGACGCACAGGAGATAATAGTCCTCGAAGACGGAGCGGTAGCCGAAAAGGGTACGCACACCGAGCTTGCGAAACTCGGCGGAGTGTACTCCGAGATAAATTCCGCGTCGGGAGGTGACGGCAATGGCTGATAAAAAGAAAACGCAGAAAGCCCCGAGCGGCACTGTAAAAAAGGTGCTGCGCTTCATTTCGGGCTACAAGACAATGCTGCTTCTCTCGCTTCTCACTGCTGCCGCAGGAGTCGTACTGAATCTTCTCATTCCGCTGTTTTTCGGCAACGCCATTGATCTTATTGCTGCAAAAGGCAATGTCGATTTTGACGGTATTAAATCTATTCTGATAAGCTCCTCCGCCGCCGTACTCATATGCGCGGTTTCGACATGGGTGATGAGTACCGTCAACAACCGCATAACCTACGGCGTTGTAAAGGATATCCGCACCCGCGCATTCGACAAAATAACGGTGCTGCCGCTCTCGTATCTCGACAGCCACCCCACGGGCGACACCGTCAACCGCGTTATAAACGATGTTGACACCTTCGCGGACGGTCTTTTAATGGGCTTTACGCAGTTTTTCACCGGAATTCTCACAATTATCGGCACGCTTATAATGCTTATCCGGCTCAATTTCCTCGTTGCCGCCGCAGTTGTGTGCCTTACGCCGCTGTCGCTGTTTGCGGCGCGTTTTATAGCGAAGCACTCCTATAACTATTTCCGCGAACAAAGCGTGCAGAAGGCTGCCGCCGCGTCGACCGCCGATGAAGCGTTTTCGAACATCAAAACGGTAAAGGCATTCGGCAAGGAAAACGATCTGACTGAAAAATACGGAAGCGAGAGCGAAAATGTCAGAAAAACCTCGCTCAAAGCGATATTTTTCTCGTCCATAACAAATCCGTCCACACGGTTTGTAAACTCGGTGGTGTACGCTGCCGTCGCGCTCACCGGCGCACTCAACATTCTCGCGGGAGGCAGCATGACGGTGGGACTTCTCTCCTCGGCGCTCTCGTACGCGAACCGATACACCAAGCCCTTTAACGAAATTTCCTCCGTTTTTGCGGAGCTGCAAAACGCGCTTGCCTGCGCGGCACGCGTTATCTCGCTTATAGAAGAGCCTGCCGAAACGCCCGACCCCGAAAACGCAGTTTCCGGGATCGAAACGGAGGGCAATATAAATATAAAAGATGTTTATTTCTCCTACACGCCGGACGCGCCCCTTATCGAGCAGTTCAACCTGAGCGTCAAAAAGGGTGAAAGGGTGGCAATAGTAGGCCCTACCGGCTGCGGCAAGACGACATTTATAAATCTTCTCATGCGTTTTTACGATGTCGACAGCGGAAAAATATTCATTGACGGCGTCGACGAACGCGCCATGACGCGTCACGCGCTGCGTTCCTCGTTCGGCATGGTGTTGCAGGAAACATGGCTCATGTCAGGCACGGTCCGCGATAACATCGCAATGGGCAAACCGGACGCAACCGACGAGGAAATAGAAAACGCCGCACGCCGAACACACGCGCACTCGTTTATAAAACGACTCCCCGACGGCTACGAAACCGTCATAGGTGAGGACGGCGGAAACCTCTCTCAGGGGCAAAAGCAGCTGTTGTGCATTGCGCGTGTAATGCTCATGTCGCCGCCCGTCCTTATTCTCGACGAAGCGACCTCGTCCATAGATACGCGCACCGAAATAAAGGTGCAAAAGGCTTTTGCCGAGCTTATGAAGGGCAGGACGAGCTTTGTCGTAGCGCACCGACTCTCAACAATAATTAACTCCGATGTGATACTTGTCATGAATAAAGGCCACATAATAGAACAGGGTACGCACGCCGAGCTTCTCGAAAAGGGCGGCTTCTACTCGCACCTGTGGCGCTCGCAGTTCGGTGCAGCCGCTGCGGACGCTTAAACGGGGTGGAAAAATGGAAATAACTCCCGTTGCAAAAATAAGGACGGACTTTCCGACCAAGTTCGGTATACCGCGTCAGAGCGGCATAACCGCGAACAAAAGCGTGATAGTATTTGAAAAACCGTTCCGCTCCGACGACGCAATACGCGGTATAGAAGGATATTCCCACCTCTGGCTTATCTGGGAATTTTCCGAAGCGCGTCAGCAATCCGCGCGTCTTACCGTCCGTCCGCCGAGACTCGGAGGAAACACGAGAATGGGCGTATTTGCCACCCGTTCGCCGTTTCGTCCGAACTCCCTCGGACTTTCTTGCGTCAGGCTCATTGAAGTAAGGCGCGGCACTCCGGACGGGACGGTGCTTATAGTCGAGGGTGCGGACATACTGGACGGCACTCCAATTTACGATATAAAGCCCTATCTGCCGTTTGCCGACGCTCACCCGGACGCGCTCGGCGGCTTCGGCGAAAACATAAAAAGCGATATAACGGAAATCCGCTTTGACTGCCCCGTCCCCGACGATCTTAACGGCGATAAGCTCGAAACGCTCCGGCAAATTCTTCTCGAAGACCCGCGCCCCCACTACCAAAACGACAGTAAGCGCGTTTACGCCTTCGAATTTGCCGACCGGCGGATATGCTTCACAGTGACGGGCAGCACCGCCGTTGTTACCGAAATTACGGCGAACTGACACTTCCGGACCCGAGTCCGGCGGCAAAAGAAACGCACACCGGGGAAAAATATTCGTTACCCTCTTGCTGCCGCACATATGCCTGAAAGTACCGCCGAAATACCGTTCTGTCACACGGAATCGTATAAAAGTGTGATGAGAATCACATTTTTATTTATATTTATGTGATTGCGATCACATTTTTATATATATTTATGTGATTTTTATTGTTTTCGGGTATTGCCGGGTGTATAATAAAGAGGTAATACGGAACACTTGAAGTGACGGAAATCGAACTGAGCGCAGCTTGAAAAATGCGCAAAATATATACGGGTCGGCTCCCGTCAGCCGCAGCAAGTTACGAAACGGAGGTATGCAGATGGAACGGCTTATACTCGAACGCCTTCTCGAATGGAAAAATTCACCGTACAGAAAACCGTTGATATTAAAGGGTGTCCGTCAGGTCGGCAAGACATGGATTCTTAAAGAATTCGGCAGACGCTGTTATGAGAACACCGCGTATTTCAACTTTGATGAAAACGAGGAATACAAACAGTTTTTCGAAACCACGAAGGATGTTGACCGCATTCTTCAAAATCTGATGCTTGCAAGCGGTCAGAAAATAACCGCGGAAAACACGCTTATTATTTTTGATGAGATTCAGGACTGCCCGAAGGTAATCAACTCCATGAAATATTTCTGCGAAAATGCACCGCAGTACCACATTGCGTGTGCAGGCTCGCTGCTCGGTATCGCGTTGGCAAAGCCGTCGTCTTTTCCGGTCGGCAAGGTCAATTTCATGCAGATATACCCCATGACTTTTACGGAATTTCTGTTTGCAAACGGTGACGGCAATCTCGTTGAATATATGAATACCCTCGATGTGATAGAGCCTATTCCCGACGCTTTTTTCAATCCCTTGGCGGAAAAGCTGAAAATGTATTATGTCACCGGGGGAATGCCCGAGCCTGTACTCATGTGGACGCAAGAACGAAGTGTAGGCGCAATGCAGACCGCACTGTCGGACATAATCGGGGCATACGAACGCGACTTTTCAAAGCATCCCGATGTAAAGGAATTCCCGAAGATATCACTTATTTGGAATTCACTCCCGTCGCAGCTTGCAAAAGAGAACAAAAAATTTATTTTTAAGGTAGTAAAAAACGGTGCGCGCGCACGGGAATACGAGGACGCGCTTCAATGGCTGGTCGATGCGCGTCTTGTATATAAGGTATACCGCAGCACCGCGCCGCGGCTTCCCGTTTCGGCTTACGATGACCTGTCGGCGTTCAAGATATACCCGGCGGATGTCGGTTTACTGCGCAGCCTTGCTCGGCTTGCGCCTACGGCTTTTTCGGAACAAAACCGTCTTTTTACGGAATTCAAAGGCGCTCTTACCGAAAATTATGTGCTTCAAACGCTTGCGGCGCAGTTCAACGCAACTCCCAGGTATTGGAGCAGCACAAATCCTCCGTACGAGGTCGATTTTCTCATTCAGCGGGAAAACGATATATTCCCCATCGAAGTCAAGTCCGAGAAGAACACAACGGGAAAGAGCATAAAAAAATTCAAGGAGATTTTCCCGGAGCAGACAAAGCTCCGCATCCGTTTTTCGCTTGACAACCTGAAACTCGACGGAGATATGCTGAACATTCCGTTATTTATGGCGGACAAAACGGACAAAATGATAGGGCTTGCCCTCGCCGCACTGAATCCGTGACATCAGTAACTCTTTTTTCGACTGTCGGGTCACATTTTTTGCAAAAAACCGATTTGTCGGCGCGCATAATTCTTTACATTCTTTTTTGAGTGTACTATAATTGTAAAATAAACGAAAATACGATAAATAATTCACGATAACATACGAAAGGAAATACAGCAATGGCTAAAACAAGAACGAGATTTGCACCCAGCCCCACGGGCTATATGCATGTCGGCAACCTCAGAACCGCTCTTTACACATTTCTTACCGCTAAGCACGACAACGGTACATTCATTCTCCGCATTGAGGACACCGACCAGGGCAGAAAGGTAGACGGTGCAGTCGATGTGATATATAAGACCCTCACCGAAACGGGACTTCTTTGGGACGAAGGTCCCGACAAGCCCGGCGAAGTCGGTCCGTATGTTCAAAGCGAACGCATGGGCATTTTCAAGGAATGGGCAGAAAAGCTCGTCACGGAGGGCAAAGCATACTACTGCTTCTGCACCGAGGAACGCCTTGAAAAAATGAAAGCGGAGCAGATAGCCGCCGGTAAGACCGTCGGTTCTTACGACAGACACTGCCGCGACCTTTCCAAAGAAGAGATAGAGGAAAATCTCAAAAACGGCGTACCGTATGTTATCCGTCAGAAAATGCCGCTTGAAGGCAAAACGAGCTTCGACGACCTTATTTACGGTCATATCGAGGTCGATAACAGCGAGCTTGAAGATCAGATACTTCTTAAATCGGACGGTATGCCGACATACAATTTCGCCAATGTTATCGACGACCACCTCATGGGTATCACCCATGTACTCAGGGGCAACGAATACCTTTCGAGCACGCCGAAATACAATCTGCTCTATCAGTCCTTCGGCTGGGAGCCGCCCGTGTACATTCACTGTCCGCCCGTTATGAAGGATGCGCATCAGAAGCTCTCAAAGAGAAACGGCGACGCAAGCTATCAGGACCTTGTTGCGAAGGGATACATGAGCGAGGCGGTTCTCAACTATCTGCTGCTGCTCGGTTGGAGTCCTGCCGGTGAAAAAGAGATTTTCTCACTGCAAGAAATGATAGACGAATGGGATCCGCAGAGAATATGCAAATCCCCTGCAATTTTTGATCCGCTTAAACTTCGCCATATAAACTTTGAGTATATCAAGGCGCTGTCCCCCGAGGAATTCGCACAGCACGCAAAGCCCTTTATGGAGGAATACCTCCCGTATATCAAAGACAACGCGCTGCTCTGCAAAAACCTGCAACCGCGCACCGAGGTGTTCGGTGAAATTCCCGAGCAGATAGCCTTTATAAAAGAAATGCCCGACTACGATGTCGAGCTTTATATCAACAAAAAGATGAAAACCGACCCCGTATCGGCAAAGCAGTCGCTCGAAATTCTGCTGCCTCTTCTCAAAGAAACAGAGGAATGGACACCGGACGCGATTTTCGCACGCTGCGCCGAGAAGGCTGCGGAGCTTGAAATCAAAAACGGCAAGCTCCTCTATCCCCTCGGAATTGCCCTTGCCGGTACGCAGAGAACGCCCGGCGGCGGAACGGACCTCGCCGTGATTCTCGGAAAAGAAACAACTGTCGAAAGAATAGAAAAAGCTATCGAAAAGCTGTCATAAAAAAGTAATTGCAGAAGGAAAAGGAAACAGCCATGGACGAAATAAATTCTCTCTCCTCAAACTTTATACACGATTTTATTGATGAAGATCTTGCCGCAGGCGTAAACACCCGCGTGCAGACCCGTTTTCCGCCGGAGCCCAACGGCTACCTGCACATAGGTCACGCAAAGGCTATCTGCATCGACTTTGCGACTGCCGAGAAATACGGCGGCATATGCAATCTGCGCCTTGACGACACGAACCCCACAAAGGAAGATGTCGAATATGTCGATTCCATAATGGAGGATATCAAGTGGCTCGGCTTTAACTGGGCGCATGTCTACTACGCCTCGGAATACTTCGATTTCATTTACGAGTGCGCAATAAAGCTCATTAAAAAAGGACTTGCCTTCGTTGACGATCTTTCCGCAGACGAGATAAGAGAGTACAGAGGAACTCTCACCGAGCCGGGCAGGAACAGCCCCTACCGCGACAGGAGCATAGAAGAAAACCTCGACCTCTTCGAGCGCATGACAAAAGGTGAATTTGCCGACGGCGAAAAGGTGCTGCGCGCCAAAATCGACATGGCTTCGCCCAACATCAATATGCGCGACCCCGTCATTTACCGCATTATGCATGTCACCCACCATCAGACGGGCGACAAATGGTGCGTTTATCCCATGTACGACTTCGCACATCCCCTCTCGGACGCAAAGGAGGGCGTAACATATTCGCTCTGCTCGCTTGAATTTGAAAACCACCGTCCTCTCTACGACTGGTTCATTCAGCAGATAGGCTTCGAGGAGCCGCCGCGTCAGATAGAGTTTGCGCGTCTTAACATCAACTACTGCATTACATCAAAGCGCCGCAACATCGGTCTTGTAAAGGATCATCTCGTAAGCGGCTGGGACGACCCCCGCATGGCTACTATCTGCGGAATGCGCCGCCGCGGTTACCCGGCAAAGGCGCTGCGCAATTTCATTGAAAAGGTCGGCGTTTCAAAGGCTTATTCCGTTGTCGATTACGGTCTGCTCGAAGCCTGTGTAAGAGATGAGCTTAACGCAAACGCGCCGCGTACCATGGCGGTGCTCGACCCCGTTAAGGTCGTTATCGACAACTATCCGGACGGACAGACCGAAACGCTCGAAGTTGAGCGCCACCCCGACCACCCCGAGATGGGCACTACGCGCGTCACCTTCTCAAAGGAAATTTACATCGAGCGTGCCGACTTCCTCGAAGATCCGCCCAAGAAGTATTTCAGAATGTTCCCCGGCAACGAAGTCCGTCTTAAAGGTGCATATTTCCTTACCTGTGTTTCGTGCGAAAAGGACGAAAACGGTGAGATCACCTGCATTCACTGCACCTACGACCCGGCTACAAAGGGCGGCGACAGCCCCGACGGCAGAAAGGTCAAGGGTACCATTCACTGGGCAGGTCCGGACAGCGTAAAAGCGGAAGTGCGCCTTTACGACCGTCTGTTCAATGTTGAGGACCCGGCTTCCCTCTCCGACGACGAGTTTGTTTCGGCGATAAATCCCGAGTCGCTCATCGTGAAAAAGGATTGCCTTGTATCCCCCGAGCTTGTGAACGCCAAGCCGCTCGACTCGTTCCAGTTTATCCGTGACGGCTACTTCTGCGTTGACCTCGATTCAACGCCCGAGCATCTTGTTTTCAACCGTACCGTTGCGCTCAATTCCTCTTTCAAGGTAAAAAAATAATCGCATAAAAGGAGCAGAAGCCATGAAAACTCTTTACAGGATTCTCTCGCCTGTTTTCTGCATTGCCGCCATTCCGATTGCAATATTCATGCCGGCGATAAGGCTTGTTATTACATCTTCACTCTCCGCAAACATCATGTCCACATTCGGTATAAAGGAATACACAAGCATTTTCGACCTTATCAAAATGATATCGACGGCGGACGAAAGCAGCTCGCAGCTTTTCAAGGTGATATATCAAATTTTCACCGCCGAGGACTCCAAAATTGCCGATATGCTCACCACCACGCCGTGGCTCATTGCGGCGGCGGTGCTTCTCGTAATTATTCTTATCGCCATGATCGTTTCGGCGGTTCTCGGCGCACTCGGCAAAAGCGGCGTATGCACGATAATCACCGGTGCTTCGGCTGTGCTTGCGATAGCGATGAACAAATGCTTTGATGCCTTCGCCAAGCCGTTCGTCAGCGGTCAGATAGGACTTAAATCGCTCCTTTCGACCGACAGCGAAACCGTTCTCTCGCAGCTTATCGGCAACGCGGCGAATGTTGCCTGCCTTGAACTGAGCTTTATGTATCAGGCACTCATGCTTCTCTGCGCCGCGACTGCGATTTTCAGTCTGTTTGCGTATTTCGACAAAAAATACAACTGATTCCGTATAGGATATCACGGAGATTCTTCGGGAGGTGTAAAAAATGAACGAGGTAAGATTAGGCTCGACAAGAATAGACAGGGTCACCACCACTGAGGGCAAAAAAATGCTTGCCGCCTACCGCGCGGACAACACACGCCTGCTTATGGACATAATGTCGTACGCCATAGAGGACGGTCAGACCGGCTATATGTTCGACAACAAGCTCATTATAGTCGTGCACTGGAAGGATTTTTCGGAGGAGGACAAGGCGCAGACCGCCGCGTCCGACATACGGCTGCGTTTCTGTGCCGTCGAAAACGGCTTCTGGTGCTATGTAAAATTCGGGAACTACGACTGGGGCGATGTTATCACGCTGCCCGGGCTTATCTCGGGCTTCAACAGTGCCGACAGAGCCGTGACGGACATAGTATTCTTCTTTGTGGACAGCGCAACGGGCGAACCGATAGCGATGCGCACCATGCCGCTGACCGCAAAGGCCGGTTCAATGCTTTCACAGAAGAACGGTAAGGCATACTCGTGGTTTTCCCGTTCAGGCTATAAAGCCCCGTCCTATACCCGTGTTTCCGAGCTTTTCAACGATTGGCTTACAGCCTCCTCGCATATAACGGAGGCTATGGTTTCCGCCTCTCCTCTTTCAAAAACGGCATTTTTGGCACTCCTGCTCGCACAGGATGACAGTGTTGCAGAGGAATTTGAAACCCTATGAAAAAAAGGATATCAGCCCCGTCCGGAAAATCGTCCGAGATGTTCCGGACGGCGGTTTTTATAATTCTCTCGGGCGGATTTCAGGACGCATACACCTTTATTGCACGCGGAAAGGTCTTTGCAAACGCGCAGACGGGCAATATTGTCCTTCTCAGCGCGGCACTGTTTCGCGGCGAATGGGCAACGGCGCTCAAATATGCTGTTCCTCTCGCAGCCTTCTTCTTCGGCGTGCTTACAGCTGAGGGAGTGCATTACAGCTGCCGCAAAAACGAAAAAATGAACTGGCGGCAGCTTATTCTCATTGCCGAAGTGGTGCTGCTGCTTTGTGTCGGCTTTATTCCCGACACGGCGAACGCGGCGGCAAACGCCATTGTTTCGTTTGTGTGCGCCTTGCAGGTGCAGAGTTTCCATAAGATAAACGGGCATATATATGCCAGCACAATGTGCATAGGCAATATGCGCAGCGGCGCGGAATCGCTTTTTGCGTTCTTCCGCACGCACGAAAAAGAAGCGCTTAAAAAAGCGTTCACCTACTTCGGCGTTATATGCGTTTTCGCATGCGGAGCCGGTGCCGGCGCTCTTGTCACGACCGCACTCGGGCTGCGTGCCGTATGGGTATGCTGCGTGCTGCTCGCAGTAAGCTGCGTTATCATGTACACCGGAGAAAAAGCGGAAAAGAAATAAAAAAAACACCGCATAAGATTTTCTTCTTTGCCAAAAATACCTTTTGACGAGAGTCAATATAACGGGAGGCAAAAACCTTTAACGCCCCCTTCGGTAAAGGAGAAAAAAAATGCAGCTTAATCAAAAAGAAAACGCCCTTCTTGACGATATGATCGAAAGCGAAAAACTGTGCATCGAAAAGTACAAAAAGCACTCCGACGCTGCGATCGACGGTCAATTGAAAGGGCTTTTTTCGCACCTCGGCGACCTTGAAACGAAGCATCTCGATTCGCTGAATTCAATAAAATCCGGCACTGTTCCCGCTGTTCAGGGCGGCGCACAGCAAGCAGCCGTCCCCACTTTTCAGCAGGTATATACGCCCGCGCCGTCGCAGGATAAATCCACCGACATGTTCTTATGCACCGATGCTCTTTCCGGGGAAAAATATGTATCGCATTTATACGACACCGGAATTTTCGAGTTCCGCGATGACGGAATCAGGAATGTTCTGAACCACATACAAAAGGAGGAACAGCAGCACGGTAAAATGATATATAACTATATGTCGGCAAACAGTATGTACTGCTGACCACGCCTGTCGGGCAACAGCCGCTTGCCGGTTCCCGGGGTAAGCGTTTTCCCGTGCAAAACCGTCTGTAACAAAGCGCAAGACGGGGATAAATATTTCGCCGGTGTAAAGCGTCCGCACAAGTTCGTTTTCGATGCAGTCGGTATGCGCCGCGCAAAACCGTCCGCAGCTTTACCGTTTTATCCGGCAGACGGTCTTTGTCAACAAATAATATAAGGGACTGTAAAAAACCAAGTTTTTTACAGTCCCTTGATTGTTGTTCGGGCAGAGCCGCACGCGGAAAGCATGACCGCGCCGATCTCGCCTTTTTTGTTACAGAACGGAGAGTCAGGCTCAGTCTATCTCGACCTGAACTTTTTCGTTTCTGCGGCTTGCAGCAGAACGCATAACGACTCTTATTGCCTTTGCGATTCTGCCCTGCTTGCCGATAACTCTGCCGATATCGTCCTCGGCGACGCTGAGATGATAAACGGTGATGCCGTCCTCATTTACTTCGTCGACCGTGACGCGTACTTCGTCGGAATTCTCGACAAGGCTTTTTGCAAGACCTTCAAGTAATTCTTTCATTGTTCATTCCTCCGCCGGAAGAATCAGTCGATAGCGCCTGATTTTTTAAGGAGAGCCTTAACAGTGTCGGTGGGCTGAGCGCCGTTCTTTATCCACTGCTGAGCCTTCTCGGCATCAACATTGATTACCTTCGGCTCCTTCATGGGATCGTAGTAACCGATCTCCTCGATGAATCTGCCGTCGCGGGGATATCTCGAATCAGCGACAACGATACGATAGAAGGGAGCTTTCTTTGCGCCCATACGGCGCAGACGGATTTTTACCATTGTTTTTTCCTCCGATTTTGATATGTTTTTTTATATTATTAAACACCGTCATTCAGTGTGTTTAACTCTTTATTTCAATCCCGGGAAACCGCCGGGGGGCATCATGCGGCGCATTTTTTTGCTCTGCTTGCCCTTGTTGCCGCCGAACTGCTTGAACATCTTCTGCATCTGGCGGTACTGCGAGAGAAGCCTGTTGACATCTTCGACCTGCATACCGCAGCCTGCGGCAATTCGCCTTTTGCGCGAGGGGTTTATGATATCGGGCTTTTCGCGCTCTTTGGGAGTCATCGACAGGATTATAGCCTTCGTCTTGTCAAGCTGACGGTCGTCGATATCCACATCCTTTATCTTTTTACCGAGTCCCGGTATCATCGAAAGGATATCCTTCATCGAGCCGAGCTTTTTCATTTCCTCCATCTGATACAGCAGATCGTTGAGATCGAATTTGTTCTGACGGAGCTTCTTTTCAAGCTCCTCGGCTTTTTTCTCGTCGAGCGTGTTTTCGGCTTTTTCGATAAGCGAAAGCACATCGCCCATTCCGAGAATACGGGATGCCATTCTGTCGGGGTGGAAAACATCGAGATCGTCGAGCTTCTCGCCTATTCCGACGAATTTTATAGGCTTACCGGTAACTGCACGGGCCGAGAGTGCCGCGCCGCCGCGCGTATCGCCGTCGAGCTTTGTAAGCACCAAGCCGTCGATACCGAGAGCCTCATTGAAGCTCGAAGCGACATTCACTGCGTCCTGGCCGGTCATCGAGTCGACCACGAGGAGTATCTCGTGCGGTTTGACAGCCGCCTTTATATCTTTAAGTTCCTGCATGAGCTGCTCGTCTATATGGAGCCGTCCCGCAGTATCAAGGAAAACGAAATCGTAACCCTGATCCTTTGCGAGCTTGACCGCCTCGGTCGCTATTGTGACGGGATTTGTCGTTCCCATTTCAAAAACCGGAACGCCTGCCTGTTCGCCTATGACTTGCAGCTGCTTTATAGCCGCCGGACGATAGATATCGCACGCGACGAGCAGCGGACGGTGTCCTTTGTTTTTGAGCATTTTACATATTTTTGCGGAATGCGTAGTTTTACCGGAGCCTTGAAGTCCGCACATCATAACTACCGTAGGCGGACGGGACGCTTCCGTTAACCGTGCCTGAGTGCCGCCCATAAGCGCCGTAAGCTCTTCATTGACGATTTTTATGACCATCTGAGCGGGGGTCAGGCTTTCCATTACCTTTGCGCCTATCGCCTTTTCGGTGACGCGCGCGGTAAAGTCTTTTGCGACCTTGTAGCTTACATCTGCTTCAAGCAGAGCAAGGCGCACCTCGCGCATTGCCTCCTTGACATCGTTTTCGTTAAGCGTACCTTTGCTTTTCAGCTTTTTAAAAGCGGCGTCGAGCTTGTCGGAAAGGCCTTCAAATGCCATGCTGCCGACTCCTTTCCATATGTTTTTTATTCCGAAAGAGAAATAGCTATCGATTTTATTCTTACCGTAAGATCGCTTATCTCACGGGAAAGACCCGTTTTACGGTTTTCGGCGCTTATTTTATTGGCGCACTCCGTAATTTCTTCGAGTCCTTTTTTGACCTCTTTGAAGCGTTCGACAAGCCCCAGTCTGTTCTCCATATCGTAGAGCAGACTCTCGGCTCTTTTGATGGCATCTCTTACGCCCTGACGCGTAATACCCACATTGGCGGCGATTTCGGCAAGCGAAAGATCGTCGTTATAGTAGTAATCAAGAAACTCACGCTGCTTGGGCGTAAGCATATCGCCGTAAAAATCAAGCAAAATTGTGATTTCAAGATCCTTAGCCACTTTGAACTCTCCTTTTTAGGGTGTGTAAAGTTCATTTCTTTACAGGTGATATGATACCACAATTGTCCCCCTTTGTCAAGCATATTTTTCCGTGAAAGACTGCGGTACTCCGGCGCAGTATAAAGGACAGTGCTCCTCAATACTTCGGGACTTTTCGCGGTTCTTGTTTCTTTTGTCTGCACTCTCGTCCGGGCGTTTTTCACGGCACGGCGTACCGGAAAAATCTGAATACAGCGCTCCCGTTTTTTTTGCGGTGCGGCACTGTTTCTGTTTTTTGCCGCATACACCCGTCCGTTTTTTCGTTCGGCGTTTCCCCCGGCGTTTTTTCGTTCCGTCCCCGTCAAAACGCGCATTATATTTTCCCGGCGCTCATATAAATAGTGTAAGACAAGCCCGAGGGCAATAAAAACAAAAAGGAATGAAAAGAACATGAAAAGAATTATCATCACAGTCGTTACGGCAGCCGTGATAATGCTGACCGTCCCGGCGGCAATGTGCGGCAAATATGCGTCCGGAAACAGCACCGATACAAGCACCACGGCGCAGGCAGTACCTGACACAACTGCGGCAAAGGACAAAAGCGGCACGCCCGGCAAAATCGCGGACGAAAAACTCCGCGTGTGGTTTCCGGACGAGAAAAAGACCAAAGAGATAAAAATGCGCGACTACCTTATTTGCACCACCGCCGGAGAAATGCCTGCGGCATACGAAATGCAGGCTTTATGCGCACAGGCGCTTGCGGCGGCAACGCTTGTCAGACGGCTCATCACCGAGGGGAATATCGTTGAAGGCTCCGACAAAGCGGTGGTCGCGGCGGATGCCGGGACAAACCAGGCGTACCTGAGCGAGGAGGAGATGAAAAAACGCTGGGGCGACGACTACGAAAAATGGCACAAGCGCCTTGAAGAAGCCGTAGACACAGTAATAAACTACGAGATAGTCTATGACGGCGAGCCTATTCTCGCGGCATTTCATGCGATAAGCTCCGGCACCACCGAGGACGCACAGACGGTGTGGGGCAAAAGCATTCCGTACCTGACGGGCGTTGAAAGCGTAGGCGACAAGCTCGCGCCGAACTACGCTTCGTCCGTCACTCTCACCGAGGACGAAATAAAAAAAGCCCTCGGCGTTGAGAGCAGCCGAAAGGGACGGGAGCTGATAAAGGACGCGCGCTACACCTCCGCCGGAACGCTTACGAGTGTGAAGATAGGCGATAAGGAATTTTCGGGTGCGCAGATCAGAAAAGCGTTTTCGCTTCGTTCGGGCAACATACGGTTCTTGTTCGACGACAAGGGGAATGTGACCCTGTCGGTAGTCGGCTACGGACACGGCGTGGGGCTGTCGCAGTACGGCGCGGACTACTACGCGCGGCAAGGGTACACATGGCGCGAGATAATAGCGCACTACTACCCCGGCACGCAGATACAGGAATTAAAGTAGGCTGACGGGACTTGAACCCGTGTCGGTTTTGACCGGCTGGTTTTCGCTCAT
>JAEDGF010000103.1 GCA_016297645.1 Clostridiaceae bacterium | reverse complement strand
GTGCCGAAAAGGGGCACTGACGGGCGACATGGGTTTGAATCCCGTCAGCCTACGAGCGCGTGAGCTTTCTGATCCATTTATATCTGTTGACTTTTACGACTGCCACGGCGCACTTCGTTATCTGATCCGATTTCAGTATAAAGAATGTCACGGGAACGGACCATTTGAAAACAAACGCCGACAGCATGGACATCGGCAGGACTATGAGCCACATGAAAATCAGGTCGTTTATCAGCACGAATTTCGTATCTCCGCCGCCCGAAACGATTCCGCACAGGCACGGTGCTTCATAGGACGAGCCTATTATCGTGACCGCGAGAATGGAAATGAAGGAGGACGCAAGCGCGCGTGTTTCCTCCGAAATATCGTATATGCCGAGTATGGTGTTTTTCATGAGCAGCAGACAGCCGCACGAAACCAAGCCCGTTATTATGAACATCACTTGCAGCTTTTTTGTGTAGCGCTTGACGCGCTGTGTGTCGTTTTCGCCCACGGTTTTGCCTATCAGTACCGAAGAAGCGGTGCCGGACGCGCCGTAGAGGACGGACACCACCTGAAAAACGGGAGCTGCCACCGCGTTCGCGCCGATCGCGGCAGCGCCGAGCCGTCCGATTATCGCAGTCTGAACGGTCATCGCAACGCCCCACGAGCTGCCCGAGCCGACAAGGGGAAGTCCGGTTTTGATATAGTCGCAAAAGTACGATCTGCCGCAGGAAAAAATGTCGCGGACGCGCGTTTTCAGCTTTTTGTCTATAAAGAAAACATAAATAACGACTGCTGTAAGTTCGACGACACGCGAGGCAAATGTGGCATATGCCGCACCCTTGGCACCCATCTCGGGGCAGCCGAGGTTGCCGAAAATGAGCAGGTAGTTCAAAAACACATTCGTGACGAGCGCAAGGGCGGACGACACGAAGCCGATCGCCGTGCTTTCCACGCTGCGCATATACGCCGTCAGGATAGCCGTGAAGGCGAAAATCACATAGGTCAGCGACATTATTTTAATGTATTCCACCGCGCAGCCGACTATCGCTTCTTCGTTTGAGAGAATCCCGAGTATCTCGCCCGGAAAGGCGTAGACGGCAATGCTCATCGCCGCTGCCGCCGCGCACGCAGTCAGAACGGCTGCCGAAAACACCCGTTTTATCGGCGGTGTTTCTTTTTTGCCCCAGTACTGCGAAGCGATAACTTGAAGCCCGTTCGCAAAGCCGTTTATGCCGAATTGCAGCAGATATTGAATTTGGTTTGCAAGGCTTACGCCGCTCATCGCCGTTTCGCTGTACGACCCGAGCATTATACTGTCCGCAAGATTGACGCTGAAAACTATGAGATTTTGCAGTGCGACCGTACCGAACAGCGTAAAAAAAGTCTTGTAAAAATAAGTATCCCGGTTTTTTTTCATGGTTTCTTTGTTTTCTCCTTCGAAATACAAAAACATTAGAAGTTTACCACAAACAATAACGAAATAAAAGCGGAAAAACAAAAAAAATGAAATTTACATGGGTTTTACAGTACCTGATAAGAATGCCGCACGACGGGAAAAAATCGGGTTCTCCGTCAATGCAAATGCAAATCTGAACTTTTATGTTTTATTTCAATCATTGCAATGTCGTTCGGGGCGAATTAAACAGTTGCATTGAACATATCTGTCTTATGCATAATTATAACGCATAAAGAAACGATTTGCAGGGGCCCCGCCCCTACAAAATAGTTACATTTTGTTTAGAATTTCATTGTTGTGATGCGCAGTGGTATTTGCACCAAAAAACTTCTCGATTGATACTGTAAAAAGCCGGCAGCAAAAATGAGTCGCCGCAGGCGCGCATTCCCGTAAAAATGCAAGCATCATATAAATTCAATGTAATACAACAACAAAGCTGTCGCGGGGTGCGGCAGCTTTGTTGAGGAAATGTGTTTTTTTGATGTGTTTACTTTTTGAATTTTGAGAAAAATCCGTGCTTTTCCCCGGCTTCCTCCGTGCGGATATCCTTAACGGTGCAGCCCGTTTTCGCTATCGCGGCGGTGAGAATTTCGCTGTCCGGTGCAGCTTCGGACAAAATCACGGTTTCGCCCTTTGTGTGGGACGAAGTAACTTTTTTTACATCGAAATTGCTGCGTACAACATCATTTATGTGCGACTCGCACATGGAGCACGCCATTCCTTCGATTTTAAGAATTGTCTTTACCATTTGTCTGCCGCCTCCCTTGCGGAAAAATCTTTTTTATTAAATCACCGCGCCGCAGCCGTCTGCGGTTTTACCCTCTTTCGGCTGCGGCGCGCAAGCGTCGTTTATTTCTTGCGGCAGGAGCATGCCATCGCACAATGGGCGCAATTTCCGCCGCAGGAGGATTTACCTTTTTTCTTATCCTTCACGAGCTTGACGATAATGAGCGTGAGGATAAGGGCAAGCACAAGGCAAACAATAACGGTGGATAAATTCTGAGCAAGCCATGAGAGCATTGTAACCGACTTCCTTTCACAAATACGACTGTGTTGAATGTGTTTTAATTACTTCGTAACCTTGACTTTCTCCGTAAGCTTTGTTGCTTCTTTGTAAGGACGAACAAGCATATAGATCATGAATGCGAGGATAGCTGCGGCAACTATAAGACCGACAATATTTACATGACCGGTGAAGAGGTTACCGAACTGGTTGATCATAAGAGCGATGCAGTAAGCAAATCCGCACTGGTAAGCGATAGCGAACCAAGTCCACTTTGCGCTGTTCATCTCTCTCTTTATTGCGCCGATAGCTGCGAAACAGGGAGCGCAGAGAAGGTTGAATACGAGGAACGAATAAGCGGTGATACCGGTGAACGCCTGTGCAATCGTCTGGTATACGGTGCCTTCGCCGCCGCCGTAGAGGATACCGAGAGTACCGACTATGTTCTCTTTTGCGACAAGACCGGTGATGGAAGCGACTGCTGCCTGCCAGTTGCCCCAGCCGAGAGGCTTGAATATCCAGGCAAGTACGCCGCCGATGGACGCGAGGATGGATTTGTCGATCTGATCCTCGGTAAGCATACCGAACTTGCCGTCAACGAAACCGAAGTATGTTGCGAACCAAACAAATACGGTGGAGAGAAGGATTATAGTACCGGCTTTCTTAATGAAGGACCAGCCGCGCTCCCATGTGGAACGAAGAACATTGCCGACTGTGGGAAGGTGGTAAGCGGGAAGCTCCATAACGAACGGTGCCGGATCGCCTGCGAACATCTTTGTCTTTTTCAGGATGATACCCGAAACGATGATAGCTGCCATACCGATGAAGTATGCGCTTGTGGAAACGATAGCCGAGCCGCCGAAGATAGCGCCTGCTATCATTGCAATGAAGGGAACCTTTGCTCCGCAGGGGATAAAGGTGGTGGTCATGATTGTCATACGGCGGTCGCGCTCGTTTTCAATCGTACGCGAAGCCATGATACCGGGGATACCGCAGCCCGTGCCGATAAGCATGGGAATGAACGATTTACCGGAAAGACCGAACTTTCTGAATATACGGTCAAGGACGAATGCGATTCGAGCCATGTAGCCGCACGCTTCAAGGAAAGCAAGGAGAAGGAACAGAACGAGCATCTGAGGAACGAAGCCGAGAACTGCGCCGACACCGGCAACGATACCGTCGTTGATAAGTCCGGAGAGCCATTCGGCAGCACCTATCTTTTCAAGGCCGTTTCCTACGAGAACGGGAACACCGGGTACCCATACTCCGTAATCGGCGGGGTCGGGCTCTGCAAAGGCGTTTCCGGCGTCCTCTGCATATTTTGCTTCGAAATATTTAACCGCGTCAAGGTAGCTCATGCCGACGGTTTCTTCTTCCTGTTCCTTTGTGAGGTTCCCGGGAACTTCGGAGTAGTACGCCGTCATGGTGTTCATAGCGAGGGTTTCTTCATCCTCGACCTCAACGGTAGCTGTCTTTTCGTCCGTGGTGAAGGCTTTCATTTCTTCGAGTGCCTTTGCACCGTCGAAATCTTCGGCTTCGAAATCAAGCTCGGGAAGGAATGCGCCGATTGCCTGACTTGCAGCCGTGAAATCGTCCGCTTCCGCAGTGTAAGCCTTGGTGCCGATTCCGAGCAGATGCCAGCCGTCGCCGAACACGCCGTCGTTTGCCCAGTCGGTTGCCGCGGAGCCTACCGTGACCATCGATATGTAGTAAACAAGGAACATGACAACTGCGAATATCGGAAGTCCGAGCCAGCGGTTGGTGACGATCTTGTCTATCTTATCGGAGGTGGTGAGGCTGCCGGCTGCCTTCTTTTTGTAGCAGGCCTTGATTATCGAGCCTATATAAATGTATCTCTCGTTGGTGATTATCGACTCGGAGTCGTCGTCCATCTCTTCTTCGACTGCCTTGATGTCCTTTTCAACATGGTCGAGAACGGATTTGTCGAGGTTCAGCTTTGAAAGAACCTTGTCGTCGCGCTCAAAAATCTTTATAGCGTACCAGCGCTGCTGCTCCTCGGGAAGCGAGTGAACGGTGACCTCCTCAATGTGAGCAAGTGCGTGTTCTACCGAACCGGAGAAGGTGTGCATGGGAACGGTCTTGCCGTTTTTGGCAGCGTCGATAGCAGCCTCGGCGGCTTCCGTGATTCCGGTGCCTTTAAGCGCAGAGATCTCAACTATCTTGCAGCCGAGCTGACGGGAAAGCTCGGCGGTGTTTATCTTGTCGCCGTTCTTCCTGACGATATCCATCATGTTGACCGCTATTACGACGGGAATTCCAAGCTCGGTGAGCTGTGTTGTAAGATAGAGGTTTCTTTCAAGGTTTGTTCCGTCTATTATGTTGAGGATAGCGTCGGGACGCTCACCTATAAGGTAGTTTCTCGCAACGACTTCTTCAAGCGTGTAGGGGGAAAGAGAATATATACCGGGAAGGTCGGTGATTATAACACCGTCATGCTTTTTGAGCTTTCCTTCTTTTTTCTCAACCGTAACTCCCGGCCAGTTTCCGACAAATTGGTTCGAACCCGTCAGTGCATTGAACAGCGTTGTCTTACCGCAGTTCGGGTTGCCTGCAAGGGCTATTTTAATGTTGTCCATTATGCCTGTTCCTTTCTCTGTTTTTGTTTATTCTACTTCAATCATTTCTGCGTCGGCTTTTCTGAGCGAAAGCTCGTATCCGCGTACGGTGACTTCGATGGGGTCGCCGAGCGGTGCCACCTTGCGGATGTGGACTTCCACGCCTTTTGTGATACCCATGTCCATAATACGGCGTTTTACGGCGCCCTCTCCGTGAAGCTTTACTACCTTCACTGTGTCGCCGATGCTTGCCTGTCTGAGCGTTTTCATTGCAGATATCCTCCCGTTATATGTTTTTGCACGGAGCTTACTCCGGCTATTTTCACCTGTTCACAGCCCTTGCGGCTGTTTTGTTCTGCGCGGCAGAAGTCAGATCATTATTTTAAGCGCCATTTCTTCGCTTATCGCAACTCTTGCTTCTTTGACACTGACGATAACATTTCCGCCGAGTCTGTTTATGACTCTGACCGTACCGCCTACGACGAAGCCGAGATTTTCAAGGTGTTTTTTGACCTCGGGGCTACCGCCTATCTTCTTTATTATGTTCTCGCGGTTTTCGTCCGCAAGGCTTAAAGGCATCATAATAAATTACCTCTTTCCCTCGGCACCGGTGAATTAGCACCGGCTAACCGAAGCGCTTTTTTAATGGTTAGCCCTTGCTAACCAATTATCATATTAGTCTGTTTTCGTCCCGTTGTCAACAGCTTCTTGCGTTTTTTGACTCTCTTTTTTCATTCTCGGCGGAATCAACAAAACGGTTAGTGCGCGCTAACTCGATTTAAGTTTTTTTTGACAAACGGGCAGACCACCGAAATCAAAACAGCGGTCTTTTCGGCGTTTCCGGCGCGGAAAATGTCCAATCGTTTCAAG
>JAEDGF010000102.1 GCA_016297645.1 Clostridiaceae bacterium | reverse complement strand
TACCCCGATGTAAGCAGAGAAGAACTTGTTGATGCCATGAAGGGTGTTTTTCCAAAAAAGGAAACGGATTTTATGCGTTTATGCAATTCATCCCAACTGTGCATCAGAGATATGCTGGATTTGCTCGAAGAGGATTATCCACAGTATATGGCTGACTATGCCATTTACCATACTATACACCGGCTTTTGTTGGAGTCGGACATCTGCCATAAATCGTTTGAAAAATTGCAGAAACTGCTGGAAGATGCCACCGCTAATCACCACGATAACAACCAGGTTCTCACTCAAATAAAGAATCTCTCTTTTGCCATCATCGGCAGAGACATTTTCAAGAGAGAAATCGGCATTGTCGATGGTCACGACAGTTCGTCTTATTTTTGGATTATGCCCGTGCGGGTCATTGACTTTGAGAACACCGCTGATCTGGATAGCGTTGCAGAAATGAGAAGCGCAGAGATTTCGATTGAAGAGGATGACGTTGCACAATACCTCACACCGTTTCTCTACAAATATTTCGATGAGGAACTGACAGAAAACAAGAAGCGAAAAGATGTTTCCGGCTTTGAATGGTACTTAGAGCATAACTTTTTTACATTCGATTCAATGGCACTGATCTTAAAGGACATTGAGGATACCGTTGATGCGTTGATTTCTGGGAGAGAGACAGAATACACCCAAAAACTGAAAATCAAGAGAGGCACCGCAACCTACCAGTTGGTATATGCGAAAAACCTAACCGCAGAAGAGGTCGCGGAGTACAATGCCAATAGACCCACAGAGGATGATACTGCAGTGGCGCTCGTAGTTGATTTTTATCAGCGTTTCCTCTACCGGATGGAGTATATGCTCAAAGTCGGCAAAGAGAAGGGATATAACCTGATCTCCTTTATGGGTCCCTAATATCCCCACAGATGGTTCCATTTTTGTGGTTAGGGTTTCATTTTCAAGTGAAACTTTTTGAAACCCTATGAAACCGTATCATTATTATCAACTGTTGACATATAAGAACCTCACGGTTGATAGAAAACTGTCTTCCGTGAGGTTCTTATTTTATGCCCGAAACGCCATTGAATCAAGGGCTTTTCCGACTTTCATGCCTTGCGTAAAGTCCCGAAAAAGTTCCGCTTGAAAATTGCTGTGCAAGATAAGAGCCCGAAACCGACACGGTTACAGAGCCTGAAACCAATCCCGTAACCGATCCTGTTACGACCGAACCCGAATCATCGACAGATGACAGCAACGATTCCGGCTGTAACAAGATATTCAATTTCGTCAGAGACTTCTGGAATAAGTTTGTAAAGATATTCCTTGATTTGTTCGGTAAATTCTTCGGCGACTCGTTCGGCGGTTCAAACGGTAACTGCGGCGGCTGATTTATTCGTTGCAAACAAATAATTAAACGGCTTGTCTCGGCAAGCCGTTTTTTTGATATATTCAATAAAGTCTGGTCAGCTTATATTTGCCTCGGCTTCGTCTGCCGATTTCATAAATGCTTTATATGTTTCAAGATCAAACGGCGGCGAACCGTAAAGATATGTATTTATAAATCTGTCCCCGTTTACGGCGAATTCAATTAAAAACATACCTTTGTCGGAATACATCATCGGCACAAAGCCTACTCGAGCGCAGTGATTCGGCAAAACGGTGCACTGCCCACTGAACAGAACCTTTTGTGTTTTGATATCCGTTATTTTTACGTTAACATCGGCTTTTTTATCCGTTCCGTCGGCAACGAGAACGGGATACCCCCAGCTCGCCATCTCACCGACGAAGGCAAGAATCGGACGCGAAGAACGTTTAATATAGTTATAAGCAAGCTTTTTTGTGAAGTAATAGTCGACAACGGCATCGGACATCTGCGGCCATCCGTCAAGCAGATTCCACCAGATAATGCCGCCCATCGTATCGGTTTTGGCGCGAACCCGCTCAATAAAGAACTTTTTTGCCTCCGCCTGCGAAATTTGAGAAGCTATAACATATTCACATATTTCGTTCGGTACATTTCCGAACAGCTGCCGCACCTGCTTATGCATAAGCATAACACGGTCGGGAGAATTTTTTTGATCTGTCGAGTGAAAATTCCACTGCGGATTATTTATATAGTGCCATACTTGATCGGGGGCAATGAATTTTTCGATGCTCTCTTTCGACGGGCAGCCGTGATAACCGGTCTCGCTGACAAAATACGCTTTTGAATCGGTGTAAAACCTGCTTTTATAATAATCGCGCGAACCCCATAAATGTACTTCGGGGTAATAATCTTTGCCCGCATCACGGGCGGAATCGGCTACATAAGGTGACGACGCAATGTACGGACGAAACGGGTCGACTCTTTCAAGCATGCGAGGAATAACCTCGCGTGTAATACGGTTCACTGACGGACGATTATGCGGTGCAACCATAGCGTCGATTTCATTGTCACCGCACCAAAGAACAAGACACGCGTGATTGCGCAACCGCTCGGCAACGGCTCTCACTTCCCGCTCTATCTTCTCGGCAAAAATACGGCTCTGCGGATAATATGAACACGCCATGGCAAAATCCTGCCATACCATGATCCCGTGTTCATCGCAAAAGTCAAAAAAGGCATCGCTTTCGTATACATTTCCGCCCCAGCAGCGAAGAATATTACACCCTATATCGTCGGCAAGCTCCAACGCCTTTTGCAAACGCTCGGTGTCTCTGCTGTGATATACGTCCAACGGAACCCAATTTGAACCGACTGCTGTAATCTTAACACCGTTTATAACGAACTCGAAACAACCTTCCTTTTGCACTGTATCGGTACGGCGAAGTTCAAGCGTTCGGAAGCCCTGCCGAAATGAAGTCGAAGCAAGCACTTCCCCGCTGTCGTAAAATACCTCAACCGTAACATTGTACATATTAGGTTCGCCGTAGTTTTTAGGCGACCACAGTTTCAGATTCGGGATGTCGATAAAGCACCGCCCGCCGTCACTGTACATATCCGTTTCTGCGGCAAACGAATGCTCTCCGCACACTCCTCTTACAACTGCCGTGTGACGCACAAACATATCGCATACATCCGAATTGAACTGATAGTACATTGCCGTCTTGCCGCAAGTACCGTCAATTGACAGCAATTCAAAATGAACATACCTAAAACAGTTTTTTTCCCTGTAGTTCAGATTCACGCTGCGCCATATGCCCGCACTCAAGGCACGCGGCATTATATCCCACCCGAACGAATGCGGCGCTTTTCGGATGTACTGACTCAACGGGTAATTGTGCCATGAATATGAAACCGTGTCGAGGTCGTAGTCCGTTCCGTGAACGGCAGCCAAAGGCGAAGTTATATGCACATGCAGTGCGTTTTCGCTGCCGTAGACAAGCTTATCGGTCACATCAAATTCATGTTCAATAAACATATTATCAGACGTGCCGATGCTTTTACCGTTTAAAAAGTATTCGGCGACACAGTCAACGCCGTCAAAGCGAAGGATAACATTTTGTCCGTCTGTCGGCGCGGGCGGAACAAATGACGTCTCATACCACCAGTCAAAACATTCGTATTTCTCCGCAGATAAAATGTTTGTTCCCATAAAAAGATCGGCAGGCAAAAAGCCGGCTACCGACAGATCAAGCTCGACATTTCCCGGCACCGTGCACGGTATACACGGAATGTTGCATTGATACAGTTTTTGAGGATCGGCAATATCAGCGCTGCCGTTTTCGTAGAAATAAAGCTTCCATTTTCCGTTCAGGTTCATTTTTCGTGCCTCCGCCGCTTTTTTTCAATTTTATCATACCGCGTAACAAGCCTGTCGCAGTTTGTTTGTATTTTATTATAATATTTTTTGATTTTTTATTGAAATACAAAAATGCTCATACTATAATACAAATGAGGAATATAAGCGGGGAGAATGTGAAAAATGGCAAAAGAAATAAGCACACTGCTTGCACGCACTCGAATTGACAGCGCGGACGGATTGTCGGCGCAAAAACGAAAAAGCTCCGATTCCACTTACGACAGGCTGCATCGCCACGACTACACGGAAATAGAGCTGATTGTAAGCGGCGGCGGGATACAGGTCTTAAACGGGACGCGGTACACTCTGTCGCGCGGAAGTCTTTATATTCTGCGCCCGTCCGACCTGCACATGGTTTCATTAAGGGAACAATCTGTTTATTACAATATCAGCTTTTCGGAACATCTTGCCGACAAAAACATTATTCAAAGCATAGCTTCTTTCGGAGGCGATCTCTGTACCGTGCTCGGTGACGCGGAACTGAAAACAGCAGAGCTTTTGTCAGATGCGCTGATTGCGGAAGCACGCACAAAGCCGACCGACGACACCGTTCTGCGCTGTATCCTCAGGTGTCTGCTGCTGAAAGCGCAAAAAAATATTCCGCTGTACACAGGCACGGCGGAACTGCGTGAACCTATGCGCGACGCACTCGCGTATATGCAGATGCATTTCATGGAAAATCCCTCTTTGCGGCAAACGGCTCAAGTTGCACACTACAACACAAGCCATTTCAGCACATGCTTTCATGAACAAATGAAGCAGACATATTCGGAATACCTAAACCGACTGAAGGTAAACTGCGCAAAAAATCTGCTGCTTACAACCGACATGTCGGTCACAAGCATCGGCTGCGAATGCGGCTTTCAATCGGAATCGAACTTCCTGCGTGTTTTTAAGCAGTATGTCGGCACAACGCCGTCCGATTTCAGAAAAACATCACGCTCCCGCTAAAACAGCTTTATGTTAACCTTATACAAAAAACAAAACCGTCACACTGCTTTTTATGCGGCGTAACGGTTTTTTTCGTAAAACATACATTCGGGTTTGTGCTTACATTGAAGAACGCTGACTTTTAGTTGGCGTTCTTCTTTTTCGGCATTTCGTAGGTCATAGCCTGCTTGGAGTCGCTTACACCCTCGGTGGTCGGGTCGGTCACAATGCCGAGAATGGCAAGAACCGCAAAGACGGCGTTGACAACTACAAGCTGTTTATCACCCATATCACCGAGGTCAACGGTGAAGCCAAAGACAGCGGCTGCCACCTGTACCAAAGGAGAACGGCGGGAATGAGAGCCAACCAAAAATTCTTGTTACGAATACGAACTTTCCGGTTAATCATGATGTTTTCCTCCTAAAATTTTGATTGTTGAAGTAGTAAAAGTAGTTCAATTTCGGTTTTTGCGTAAACTTTCGCCGGGATGCGCTCTGCTTGCATAGTGCTGCAATCAAAAACACAGCGAAGGATCATTCCATTGCTGTTGATATTTTTTGTTAATACCCCTGCCGGATACGGATGGAGTATTGATTCATTAAAAACATATACCTCAGTTTCCAAGCAACACTTCGTTTTGCCCGGTGGGTTGTTATACTTTTCGTCGCTCCTCATTGAGGGGCTTTTTTGTTTTTCTCGGGGAAAATATGGAAAATAAACCTCTTTTCAACCCTCAGCAGTGCCGTTCCGAGAACGATTGCCGCCGAAGCAGTGGAAAACGCGAGGACACATAAACTCATTCATTCTTACTGACCGTTTCTTCGAAAATTCGCGGTAAGCCGAAATCTTGCGGCTTCATAAAATAACAGCATGAACAAAAAGGCAAGCTTAACAAACACAAAGACGGGCTTCGTGAGAAGTCCGCCTTTGTGTTAAAGGGATACAAAAAAGTATCAGGATATCTTTTTAAGTTTAAGCCGCAGTCTGTCCGCTATCATTGCGATAAATTCGGAATTCGTGGGCTTACCGCGCGCGGTTTGGATAGTGTAGCCGAAATACGATGTGAGAACATCGATATCACCCCTGTCCCATGCCACTTCGATAGCATGGCGGATGGCTCTCTCCACACGCGAGGGAGTGGCTGCAAACTTCTTTGCAACGGCAGGGTAAAGAATTTTTGTCACCGAGTCCATCATCT
>JAEDGF010000101.1 GCA_016297645.1 Clostridiaceae bacterium | reverse complement strand
TCGCGGCGTTGCCGTAAGACCCGAGGCAGCTTGCGTTTGCGATAAATATCTGATCTACGATATTGTACAACGCACCCACAAGAAGCGAGATAATGCACGGCACGGTATACCTGCGCATAAGATTTCCGATCTTTTCGGAAGAAAGATCCGGTTGTTTTTGTTTCATTTGATAACCTCCTGTAAGGCAACAAAAAAAATGCGTAAGTCCAAAACTGGACTTACGCATTCTTGCTGCTCGTTGGCAGTATTTTAGCACGAAATTTTCTTTCTTTCAAATGTTTTCAGAAAAATTTTTTTGTTTTTTTAAAGAAAAGGTGAACTCCGTATTAAGACTGTGCGGGTCGTTAACGCCCGCGCCGTTCTCAAAGGGGGAGCTGCCGACGAAAAAACTTTTTCTGCCGTGCGGCTTCGCAGCCGGCTGTCTGCCGGTGTGATTATTCGAGGCTTTCCTCCGTTACGGGCGGAATAAAATTCTCTATCGCGCTGCGCAGCTTCGGATGTCTGATAACAAAGTGGATAGCCGGGGCTTTTTCCTTTGATACCATCGCCCACTGTCCCTCGCGGACATGAATTTGTAGATTTCTGAACGCCTGTATGGCACTCTGTTTTATCGAGTAATTATCGTGCTGCGCGGCGAAATCTTCCGTTTCCTTCAAATGCGCCGCGTATTCCTCCTCGTTGTACAGGATGTCCGTTTCCCTGAATACACCCGAGAGTTGAAGGACGGGAGGATCTTCTCTTATTTCTTTCGCCGAAAGCACCGGTATCTCGTCCTCAATCGTGCCGTTTTCGAGAATGAGCATTACCCGTTCGCGCTGTGCGGCTGCGTATTTCCTGATGTCCCGGCTCTCCTTTTCCTTGATACCGTGACGGGTAAGAATGCTTTCAAGCAGCCCGTCACTTATGGTATACAGCGGAGGAGCGGAGCGTATGCTGCGGCGCTTGCCGGGTTTTGCCGCGTCGGCAAGAAGGAAGGTGTTCAGCTCGTTTTCCCGTTCGCTGCGGTAGATGTCCATCAGCGGATAGGCGTTTTTTATCATCTCGTCCGCCCGTTTGCGGTAGTATTCTATTTCCCGTTTCGATTTCGTGAGGTAATATTTCCCGTCTGCATGATATCCGGCGATCGCTTCTCCCGAAAGGGCTGCGGCACCGGAAACTTTCAGAAGATGCAGGAAAACCGAGTTCTGCGTATTCTTGAAATAGTAGGGCGATATCTGCCCGGTCATATACATGGGTATCCAGCTTTCAAGCCCGAGCATCATCTCGTCAAAGGAACGGTCGAGGTTGTGTATCTGGTTCAGGTGCAGTCCCTTTTTCAGCATCATTGCCATTCCGAACATCCACTTTTTCGGGAAATCGGGATCCTTTGCCATCTCCTTCATCGGCATATCGCTGTACATGGTAACGGGTTCCGCAGATTTTGAAAGCACGGTCGCTTTAAGAAAATCCAGCTCGCTCTCCATCATCTCTTTTATGCCGAAATAGCTTTTTGATGATGGGAGCTGAAAAGGCACGGACGGAACTTTAAGCTCGTCGAACTTTATCACCTTTATATATTCGTTCAGGTCGAATTCGTTGAGCTTCGTCAGAAAATTCGATATGCTGCCGCCGTTTTCCTGTGCGGGCTGCTCCGACAGCCAGTTCTTTATTTTTGCATAGCGCACCGGCAGCTCTTGAATTTTCTCCGCGCTGCATCCGATAAGCTCCGCCACCGCCGAAATCTCCGCCGCCGAACACATCTCGCGCGCCGTGAAGGACGCGACCGACGACGCAAACTGCTCCGAGTCGCCGGGCTTTCTCGAACCGTTGCGTATGCGGAAAACCGCCGAGGTGTCGTAATTGATGTATCGGCAAAGACGCGCTATATTGATATCGAGAACGGTAAGCATCGTGTTGAAATTCCTGCACAGCTGCTCCTTGTCCGTGGTAATAAAGTCGTCGCAATCGGAAAACGACTCCTTCACCGACGCTGCCGTAATGTCCGGAATTCCTTTTTGTTCTGCGATTTTCGCAATCGCTTCGCATAATCTGTCAAAGGAGTCCGTACCGAATTCCGGCACGCGTTCTCCGTTTTTATATCGGCTGAATGCCGCCGCCGACACTCCGGACAAGCGGCAGATATCCGCCGCAGTGCAGGATAACCGATCAATATATTCATTTAATTTTTCGCTGAATCGCATGGCTGCTCCCTCCGAACGAAAAAAACTGCGCCGAGTACGGCGTTCGCCTCATTTTTCGCGGTATGAATAACATTGTACACCATTTTTGTGCAAAATAAAAGGGGCGGAGGAAGAAAATTTTTCCCGATGAGGTCATTGACAAGTCGGGAAATCCGCTGAACGGGCTGCAAAACGCATGATACAATTGTATTACAAAAACCTAAAATGCGAGGAAACGGATCATGATATCAGACATCGCGAAAAAACGCCGGTTTTCTGCCGCAAAGCTCATTTTGTGTTCGGCGCTGATAACGGCTCTCCTCTGCGGCTGCTCGGGTCAGAGGGAAACACCGACGACCGGGCAGAGCAGCACACGGGAGACCCTGCAAAGCTCGGCGCTTGACGCCGCTCCGAACGGTGAACAAACCGAACCGACAACCTCGGCGACACAGGCGGATCCCGTGACGCTCGAACAGGTTCTGTTGAAGGAGCGCGGCATTCCGTACGATCGGTCGGACTACAAAAAGTTCATCGGCGGCGAAAATATCATACACGAATACGCCGAGTTTGACTGCAATCTCGACCACGGATACAGTACGACAATAAACGATCTCGTTGTATCGGACGGCAAGCTCTACCGTGCGAATTTCAATTCGCCGCTGCCGAACGGTAAAAATATTCAGGAGCTCGGTACTCTGCCGGGAAAAGATATATTATACTGGCACCTGACCTACGACGGTGAAATGGGCAGTATGTATATGAAGGACGGCTCGGGTTACAAAATAAGCGCAGTGCCGTTTTCGACAGCGCCGCTTGATAAGACGCAGTATTCTCTTTTTAACAAAGTGTATAGGTACGCGTCCGACGGAAAAACACTGGAAGACCACACCTCGGAATACCTGAAAGCCGACAAGGTGTACGATTACGGCACGCCGATGTTTGTTTTTCTCGGGGATAAAGTCAGTATGCTTTTCCCCGGCAAATATCTTGATGAAGGCACTACGGAATGGAACTGGTACCGCAGCATGGGGACAAGAGAATATATAGCCTTCGACCTCGACCTTTCGCCGCTCGGCGGAGAAACGCCGGTGAGGCTGTTCAATCAAAATATTCTGATGACGAACTGCGCGTTTTACGAAATCGTATACAAGTCGCAGCCGACCGACGAAAAGGACAGCGCCGCACAGCTTGCGCCCGACGGAACGGTATCGCCGTATTACCCCGCCGCAGCGCACAAAAACTGCGAATTGACGCTCCGCAAAATAACGCTGCTGAGCCGTTTTTACGAAGATGTGCGCAACATAAGCACAAGTCATGTTATAACCGATGATTTTACCATGCTTCCGCTTTCGGAGATAATCACCGAAGAAGGATACAACAAGTACCAAAAGTACAGCTGTAACCAATTCTATTGGAATTATATCGATCAATAAAACGGGCAGCCGGGTAACGAATCAGGTACATCTTATAAATGAAAAACACAAGGCATTATTTGCTCAAAAGGAGAGAGAACTATGAAAATAAGAAAAATAATCGCCCTCGCGCTTGCGGCAGCTATGGCGCTTGTGCTTGTATCGTGCGGCAGTAAACCCGTCAGTGACGACGGCAAGACGACCTCGGCCGCGACCGAAACGGAGCAGTCCGGGCAGAACGACGCGACGGCAGCACCGTCGGATAAAGACAAGGATGCCGAAAATGGTATCAAGATAACGCAGACGGCTGCAAAGTCAGTGGAGACGGAGAAGTTCGAAACAGCCGATTTCAGTGTCACCATTCCCAAGGGCTGGACGGTCACATGGGGCGGCACGAATATCTATCACAGTATTCGTATAATCGACCCGAACGAGCCGCTCAATCAGATGTTCCTGCTGCTGAAAGCCGACATACTTCTGCACAGTCAGGCAGGCAAAGATGCATGGCAGCAGAACTACAATTCGGGAAACACTCAGGCGGCGCTTTTTGCAAAGGCTCCCGTGCTTGCAAACCCCTCCACGGAAGGATTTTTCAAGATATTCCCGCAGTATACGGCGTTTGTATCCGAGGTCGAGCCGGATTACGCAGGCTATGTTTTCCCCGATTTTGACAATTTTACGGTTACGGACAGATATCCCTCCGCGAGCAGCATGAAGTCGGTTGCTATCGGTGACGAGCTGCTTCGTGCCGATTTTACCGCCGACGGCAAAAAAGGCGAGGGACTGTTTTCTGCGTCCGTTGCGGATTTCGGCAGCTACACTATCTCCGGCGGAAATGTAGTCAATTACCAGCTGCAAACGGCGGACGGCGGATATTACATGGCTTATAACATCGTAGCCGTTACAGCCGCAAAGGATACATTTATTGAGTGGGAGAGCGTCCTGACGGACTGCATGAAAACACTTCAATATTCCGACAGCTTTATCAATGCGACAAATCAGGCAAGCAACGAAAAAGTTGCGCTTGCCAAGCAGATCAGCCAAAATTTTAATGCGACAATGGACGCAATGATGTCCTCGTGGGAGAACCGCAACAGGAGCTTTGACATCATGAGCCAAAAGCAGAGTGATGCCATACTCGGCTACGAGCGCGTTTACAACACCGGCACGGGCGAGATCTACAAGGCGACCAACGGCTTTACCGATGTGTACGACGGCAGTCTTTACAAATCCGTGACGGATGATAATATGTACGCTCAGCCAATCAGCGGCTACATCGAGAAGGATTGACGGCGCGCCGCGTTTGCCCGTATATGCAGGCAGACAAAACAGACCGGCGAAAAGCCGTATATCAAGCAAACGAAAGAAAACAAACGGAGGCAATAAAATGGCTGAATCAAGAGTATTTATGTTAAACGGGACGGATGTGCAGGACATCATCACGAGGTAGGAGATGTTCTTCCGTTCCGAAAAGGGAATGCAGGTGCAAAGCTCCCCCACAACGGAGGGGTATGTGATACAGGCAAGCGACCAAAAGGACGGCTGGAAAACCCTTACCGGAATGCGTTTGGCGCTGACGGTGCAGCTGTCCGTTGCCGACGACCGTCTGAATGTCAACATAGGCGAAGGTCAGTGGTCGGATAAGATCGGTGCAGGCGCGGTAGGACTGTTTCTTGCGTGGCCGCTCGCCATAACAGCCGGAATGGGCGCGTTTAAGCAGAAAAAGCTCCCCGACGAAGTGTTTAAGGTCATCGAAAACACGATAATGACGGGCGGACAGTCCGTTGTCGTATCCGGTGCCGGGCAGACCGTTTCGGCAGGCATGACCGTTTGTCCCAACTGCAAAACACAGCTTCCCGCAGGCTCGAAATTCTGCAACCAGTGTGGAGCAAAGCTCGGCGCGAAATGTCCGAGCTGCGGCGCCGATGTCAAGCCCGGCAGTGCCTTTTGCTCCGAGTACGGACAAAAGCTGTAAAAAAAATGGTTCTTCACGGAACTTTGTGGAATAAAAGCGTGAAAGCTTTTCTTCTCTTTTTGATTGCAATTTTTTTGTCCTGCGCGTCGAGCGCACAGAAAAATGTAATAAAGAAAAAAATTGAGCAGACAACAATTAGGCATGGGCATTACTTCAACACTTTAATTACACAGAAAACCGTGAAGAGGGACAAAAATAACCCCAGACGCATAAAATCGGATTTATTTAATCGTATAATAACGGGGCTGTAAACAGACCCGGTGCTTTACAGCCCCCGTTTAGGCGGATATGTAAATTTTACGGAACGGCTCAACCGAATGCCTGCTGCCGTTTTGCGTTGTTATATATGCTTCGATACGGTCTTTTTATTTCCGACTTTTCTTTTTTTATAACTCTCACGGACGATAATGAAAAAA
>JAEDGF010000100.1 GCA_016297645.1 Clostridiaceae bacterium | reverse complement strand
CGCGACGCTCCGCCTTGCTACCAACTTTTTACGGGGAAACGCACTCGCGACGCTCCGCCTTGCTACCAACTTTTTACGGGGAAACGCACTCGCGACGCTCTGCCTTGCGGCAGCAGAGCAGCCCCGAACGACCGTTACGAATTGCAATGATTGAAATAAAACCTTGTACACCAAAAGCACATCTGCAAAGATAAATAATACAAAAACTTTTTCTTCTGCTGTTCCGTGTTCCGATCGTCAACAGCCGCATGGACATTGAAAAACTTCTATTTGATTTCCGTTACACTGCCGTTTGTTTCTACCGTAATCATTATTTTGTCGTAGTAGGCATTGTCACTGTAATGCTTTAAGTCAACAAATACTTCATAGAGCTTTTGTGCGTAATCGGAATCTAATCTTACGACATTCTCAAAATGCAAAACTGTCAGCTTGCCCTCTCCGCTCAAAATAAAATCGGTAAGGCAATCCCACAGAGCGTCCAGATTTTCACCGTAATAAAACGGAAGATGAAATCCCTGTTTCAGTTTTTTATGCAGCGTATCAAAGTCCTGTGTATCGCTGAAATCCACACAATAGTCAAAGTGAAACATGGCGAACCTCCTATCCTGCAATTTCTCTCGCTGCGCGAGTGTTCCTTTCGAGCCTCGCTTCAATGTGACATAAAATATAAAACAGGACCTCTTTCGGGGACCTGTTTTATATTTGGAGCGGATGACGAGGCTCGAACTCGCTACCTCCACCTTGGCAAGGTGGCGCTCTACCAGATGAGCTACATCCGCATATCTTCTCTTTGAAGAACACGACTATTATACACAGCGGAATACCCGTTGTCAAGTGTTAATTTTCCTTTTCGCGGGAAACCCGAAAAACGAAAGCAGCCGTTATCCGTTTGTGCCGGTACGGCTGCTTTTTTACTTATTATTTATCTGCGGCGGTTTTGTTTTCTGCCGCTTTTTCAAGCTTCTTCGCTGCCCTCGGCGGGAGCTTCCCCGGGAATCTCTTTGGGTGCTTCCTCGGCTTTCGCCATGGCGGTCGTCTGTCCTTCGCTTATTCCGTCCGTGCTCTCGCGCATGAACAGAATCTTTACCGTTGCGACCATAAGACGAAGATCCTCAATGACGCTCATTTTGTTTATGTACATGAGATCCATTTCGAGCTTATCGTGGGGGTCGGTGTTGTATTTGCCGTACACCTGCGCGTAGCCCGTAAGTCCTGCCTTTACCTGCAAACGAAGGCTGAATGCGGGAATGAATTCAATATACTGAGCGGCTATTTCGGGGCGCTCGGGGCGCGGTCCGACAATAGTCATCTGTCCCACGAAGATATTTATGAGCTGCGGCAGCTCGTCAAGTCTGCACGCGCGGATAATGCGTCCGATGGGGGTGATACGGGTATCCTTTTCGCCCGAACTGAGCCGTGCGACACCGTCCTTTTCCGCGTCCTCTCTCATTGAGCGGAACTTCAAAATCTTGAATTCCTTGTTGTCCTTTGTAAGACGAACCTGTTTATAGAAGATCGAGCCGCCGTCACAGAGCTTTATCGCAATGCTTATTATAAGGAACAGCGGGCTTGTGATAATAAGTCCGAGGGCGCTGACGATGATATCGAACGCGCGTTTAACAAAGAGGTATTCTATCGCCGGTTCGGCTCTGCGGACGGTCATAATGGGGACGGAGAAGCCGCGTACATGGCGCGCTCCCTGCATGATGACATCGCCGACATGGGGTGCGACAAAGCCGACTATTCCTTTTTCGATACAGTATTTCGCAATTCCGTTTCTGACGGTCGCTTCCACGCCGCAGACAACGACTGCTTCAAAGTCCTCCATCAGCTTTTCGATCTCGGAATACTGCATACCGGAAACGCAGACCGTTTTCTGAACATTGAATTTCGTCGTGAGTCCGGTAAGCTCCTCGGTGCGCGTCAGGTCGCTCTCTTTTCCGTAGAGAACTATGGTGCGCTTGTTCATATTGAGCTTTGTATATATCTTGTTCGCAAGCACGCCCCAGCAGAGATTTATTGCGAACTGCACCGCGGCAAGTCCCATAAGGGGCAGCGGATTTGTCAGCTTCATGAATATAAGGCAGGTTATGACCCACAGCGCACCGGCGGCGATTACCTGCGAAAGGGTGAGCGAATAGATGTTTTCGGACAGCTTTCTGTATCCGAGGTTATATGCGTCATATGTTCTTTCGAGCAGCAGCAGTACAAGCGCATAGACGAGTGCAAGCAAAATCTCCCCCTTGGGGTGGTTTGCCGTTGCATACATCTTTTTGTAGTACAGATACCAGCAGCCTACAAACAGCGCTACCGAGCAAATAAAGTGAAGAACCTTCATTCCGCGAATAGCCAATTCTTTTTTTATACTTCTCGTTTCCACTATGGTATTTCTCCTGTCTTTTCGTTTTACGAAAAACCCTCGTTGCGGTTTCGGTAAAAATAAAGGGTGCAGAGCGGACGAACGCCGGAAATATTCATATAAAAAAATTTTGCCAATATATATTTAATGAAAATCCCGTTGTGACCCGGGAAAGGGCAAAAAAATTTTCCCATCCCCACCCGCACGATTTCACGACCATTATAACCGATAAGGTCTTTTTTGTCAATTAAAATACAATGAACATATTTTTTGACGCAAAGGCACGGAAAACTAATGCAAAGAGAGTGAAAAAGTTGAACGAAAAGACATTCTTTTACGAAGCCTCGGACATTCTGCCGGGCAGAATTCGCGCCGCAGTCCGTTTGGCGGGGGAGAAGATCGGCGGAGCGATATACGAGATACGGCTCTATGCGGCTTCGGCGGCTGTGCTGACTACCGACAATGGCGCGGTGTATGTGACCGACTGCGGCGGTATTTCGGGAGAACCCGAAAGGGCGCTCCGCCCCACGGCGAACGAAATCCGCGAAGCCGTGATAAAGGCAGCGGGCTGGTCGCCGTTTGCGCACGCCGAGGAGATAAAAAACGGATATATAACCTTCGGCAGAGGAATACGCGCAGGCTTCGGCACTCTTTGCGGCGGCGAAGTGACGGTGAGGGGTATAACCTCCCTCAACATACGCATTCCCTGTGCCGGAACAGCCCCTCGCGCGAGTGACGCAGGCGGAGTAAACGGACTTATCCGGGGGCTTCTCATAGCAGGCGAGCCGGGAAGCGGAAAAACCACAATGCTCAAAAATATAACCGTTCTGCTTTCGCAAAGCTCGCGAAGAGTGTGCGTTATAGACGAACGGCGGGAGTTCTTCGGCAGAGAGGGGATATTCCTTCCGCCCGCGAATGTGGATGTTATAAGCGGCTGCGACAAAGAAACCGGGATAATGCGCGCGTTAAGGCTTTTGTCGCCCGAATTTATTATCTGCGACGAGATAGGGACGGAATCGGAGAGCCGCGCCGTAAAGGCGTGTCTGAACAGCGGCGTGCGTTTTATCGCAAGCATACACGCCGGGAGTCTTTGTCAGCTGGTAAAAAGGCGGCAGTTTATCACTCTTTTTAACTGTGATGCGTTTGACCGCATTGTTTTCCTCAGCTCGGGCGAGCCGGGGAGGATCGTGCAGGAATACACTTTTACGGAGGTGAAATATGCGATTTTGGGGGCTGATAATGATATGCCTGCCGGTTTCTCTCACGGGGCTGATGTACATTGCGGCGGTAAAAAAGAGAGCAAGACTGTGTCTTGCCCTGTCTGAATTGACGGAGGAATTGTCGCGCTGCTTTACCGAAACGGGCGCGGATCTCATAATCGCGCTCGGCTATATCGGCGAAAAAGAGAAGTTCTCCTGCTTCGGTTTTATTTCTGCTGTTCGCGCGCGGCTGCAAGGGGGCGAGGAGCTTCGTGAGGTGTGGCAAGACTGCGTTCGGAACGATTCGGCTTTGTCGGCTCTCACTCCGGACGAGCGTGAAATACTCCTGCCCTTGTACGAGTGCTTCGATTCCTCGTCAACGGACGAGCTTTCCGTTCGGCTTTCAGTATATTCCGCGCGGCTGAAAAACGCCGCTGATGAAGAAAACCGCCGGCTCAAAAAGAACGGCGGAGCTGCTGCCGGGCTCTCCGCGCTCGGGGCTGCCGCACTGTTCATAATACTTATTTAAGAGGATAAAAAATGAGCATAGACATTATATTTAAAATCGCCGCCGTGGGGCTTATAGTCGCCGTTATAAATCAGCTGCTGACGCGCTCGGGGCGCGAGGAATACACAATGATAACTACTCTTGCGGGTATCGTTATCGTTTTGATGATGATTCTGCCGTACATAGGTACATTTTTCGATTATCTTCGGACGGTGTTTGACCTGTGAGCGCGCGTATAGCCGCGCTTGCCGTGTGCGAAACGGTGCTGTTTCTGCTTCTCAAAAAGTACAAGCCCGAGTTGTGTCCGCTGTGCGAGATAAGCGCCGTCCTCGCGTTGTTTTTTATAATAATGCCGGAGATACGCGGACTGAAAGACACCGTGTCTGAGCTGCTCGGCACAGCAGGGATAGCCTCGGACTTCTTTGCGGTGCTTCTTAAAGTCCTCGGACTGTCGATAATCACCGAACTGTGCGCCGATATGTGCCGCGACTCGGGACAGACGGCGCTTGCGGCAAAGATAGAATTTTTCGGAACGGTGTCCGTGCTTGCCGCCGCCATGCCGGTTTTCAAGGCGGTGCTGCAGCTGATAACGGCAGCCTCGGGAGTATAGGAAATGAAAAAAATTTTTGTTTTGCTTTCGATATTTATTTTGCTGACAGTGTTTATTGCCACGGGAAATGCGGAGAAAGCACCGGAAAACGCGTCGGCTGATGGGTATTCGAACGCGGTTGAAAATTCGTCCCCGGACGAAAAAGGCGGGACGCAGACCGCCGCGGAAAGCTCCGCCCCGGCGGAATACTACGCGCGTGTATGGAATGCGGCGGACGGTGAAACGAAGCGCCTGATGGAGGCTATCGGTGTTACTGCGGACGGCGGAAGCTTTGACGGACTGACCCCGGGCAGTATTCTCAAAGCGGTTTATTCTCTCTTTTCCTCGGCGCTTTCAAACGCCGCGTCGGGCTTTTGCACGGTGCTGGCGGTCATGGCGGTGACGGGAATATTCCTGTCGTTCCGGTTCGGCAGCGACGGAGTGAAGCAGGCGGCGGAGTGTACGGGTGCGGCGTGCATAATGTTTTCCGTCCTCGCCGTGACGGCTGATATCTCAAATGAGATAACCGCTGCGATCGCGCTTACCGAAAACTATATGCTTGCGGTCATTCCCGTCTTTACGGGGGTGGTGGCAATGAGCGGCTCGCCGACGCTTGCAATGAGCTTCAATTCCGTTGCGGCAGCTTTCGCGCAGCTCATAAGCGGGGCGTTTTGCGCCGTTCTGCCCTCGTATTCGTCCGCCATAACCTCAATTGCGGCGGCAGGCGTTATTAACCCGTTTTTCTCGTGCGACAAAATAACGGGACTGATAAATAAGCTGGCATGCAGTGCGGCGGCGTTCATCAGCGGACTTTTTGTCACGGCGCTGTCCGTAAAGGGCGTTCTTGCAGGCGCTGCCGATTCCGCGGCAATGAAGGGACTGCGCTTTCTGGTAGGCTCGGCAGTGCCGGTGGTGGGCAGCGCGATAAGCGACGCGCTCGGTTCCGTCACGGTGTCTTTGGGGCTTATCAGACATTCCGTGGGGGCTGTCGCCCTCGTCGCGGTGGGGCTTACGGCTCTGCCCGCAATAGTTAAAACGGCGGTGTGCAAAATTCTTTTTTCGCTTTTATCCATTGCCGCAGATATTATGCAGCTGAAAAAAATATCCGGCTTTATCGACGCATTGAACGGTGTATTTTCTTTTTACGCTGCTGTTTTGTGCTTTAATGCCGTTGTTTTTATAATAAGCATCGCGCTCGTGCTGCTCATAAAATAAAAGCCGTTCGGCAGCCGATAAAAATCGACCGGGCGGAAAAGCCGCCGGAAAAAAGACAGCAAAAAAAAGGCGGAAAAGCCGCCGGAAAAAAGACAGCAAAAAAAGGCGGAAAAGCCGCCGGAAAAAAGACAGCAAAAAAAGGCGGAAAAGCC
>JAEDGF010000099.1 GCA_016297645.1 Clostridiaceae bacterium | reverse complement strand
GTGCCGAAAAGGGGCACTGACGGGCGACATGGGTTTGAATCCCGTCAGCCTAAAAGGCAGCGGCGAAACACGAGGTTTCGCCGCTGCCCTTTTACATAATAGTGTTCAATTGCACAAGAAAGACTGCCGCTGCGGCGTGTCTGTTTTGTCTGCTGCGGATTTTCCGCGTCCGATTAGCCGAAACGATGTCAGTTATTTTCGGCAAAGTAGTTTTTGATTCCGTCGCTTATTCCCTGTGCGATCCAGTACTGACAGTTGTCATCGGCAAGGTTGTCGCCCTCTACGGGATTTGTCAGAAAGCCGGTTTCGACAAGCACCGACGGGCAGTTGAACATTCTCGTAACAAAGAACGGATAATACTTTGTCCCTCTGTCGATGGACGCGTAATTCGTGTCGGTCGGAGAATAGATATAATTTCTGTAAACCGAAACGAGCGACGATGTTATCGCGGTGGCAAGCGGCTTTGAAAACGGCGTGTAATAGAATGTGTGCGTGCCGCTATCCTCAATTCCGTCCGAACCGTCGCAGTGGATGCTCACATAGAGATCGGGGTTTTCCTCGGTCAGAATGGCGACACGCTGTTCAAGCGTCAGCGTCTGCTCGGAGGTCCTCGTCATTTTGACCTCTGCACCGAGAGAGGTGAGCATATCGCGTGCTTTGAGAGCTACCGCAAGCGTTATTTTCGCTTCGGCAACATCTTTTCCGGTGGCGGTTCCGGTCATGGACAGTCCGCCGTGTCCGGGGTCGAGCATTATTATTTTTCCTGCAAGCAAGCCGTCGGCGTGCTTTTTGAAGGAAAGCACAAGCCTGCCGTCACTGTTTTCGAAAATATCATAACCGTAGAACTTGCCCGGCGATTTGAGATACAGCCGGAGTATCATGTTGCCCTTGCCGTCCGCATAAAGCTCGCTCGAAGCAAACGGCGAATTCTCGTCAAAGTTCAGCAGCGACTTATTATAGAATTCCTTTGTGTAGTAAAACTTAACATCAATATATTCAGCGTCAAAACGGCTGATGTTGAATGAATAGTTAAGATATCCCTTCGCAAAATTCTTCTGCGAGGTCGTTATTTCAATGGGCGAGAACCAGTCCTTTTCGAAAATGATATCCGTTGAGTTTGCTTTTGTATCGTCAACCGCGTAGACTATCATTCTGTTTTCGGGCATGGCGTAGGCGTTGCTTATAAGCTGAACGCCCGTCGAATAAACAGACATACCGGAGCGCAGCTCATACCGGACATAGCCCTTATCGGAAACGGTAATGTTATCGACATAGTCGAGCATCCCGCTCGGGAGCGTTGAATATGTTGGGTGATATGTATCATATTCATTCACCGTGCCGAGTCTTTCCGTGCCGTCTGTCAGTATCCTGCACATGAGCGCCGTGCCGAGTCCGTTGTCATTATACGGGGAAATACCCTTTTCAACCGTGTTTTCGATCTGCGAAGGAGCCTTCACCGAGTCGCGGAAGAAGGTCGAGTAAACAAATTCAAGGACGGAGTTCAGAAAGTCCGATCTGTCCGATTTCAGCAGCGTAACACGCCCGCAGGTCACTGTTTCTTTCGAACCGGCACACTCTGCGGAAATTTTTATATTACCGAGGTTCAGATCCATATAGGAGTTACTCGCAAACGACACGCCGCAGGAGTAAACGGCGTATCCCTCCGGTACTGAATCGACGGAAGCGGACGGATTCTTTTCCATCTTGTACTCCCTCGAATTGAGGCGTGCAACAACTTCGGCGCCATCAATACATACGGCGTAGATATTAACTATATCGTTTTTGGAAACATTTATATCCTCTGACGGATAATAGCTGTCGATAAGGTGCGAATTGCTGTAAAAAGAATATGTTACGGTCTTTCCGCAGCAGAAGAAATTGAAGGTGTTCTCCCCTGCCGCCAGGTGCACCGTGTACTTAAAAGCTCCTCCGGAAGCGGCTGCGACTTTCTTGTTGCAGTACACCTTGTGTCCGCTCGCACCGATTCCGTAAAAATCCACGGTGGAATTCTCGCTGTCGGGAACAACGCGCGTGATAAGCATAGCTTCGTTCGACGGCTCTATGAGGAGCGATGATACATGACGCGCAAACGCCATATCGTTCTTTTTGAGAGAATAGGCATTGCGGAGAACAAATCCGTCAAAATTTTCGCAGTCGAAAACATATCTTATCTCGTCTGCAATTTCGGTTGGCGAGCCGAAACCGGCAGTGCCTGCCGTGAAACTGTCGGCTCTATTGATGCAATACAGTTTTTTGTCCGGGAAAGCGGCAAAATCGGAATTGAGCTGCGACATGACGCTTTTGAACGGGAACGAGCCGCTCTGAATTCCGCCCAAGCCCTCGATACAGGCGAACGAAACCGCGCCGTTCGACAGAGTCGCAGCGTAGTCGTCATTGCAGTATTTGCCGCCGGAAGCCGGATAAATATCTATCCCGAAAAACTTGTCGGGGTATTCATTTTTTACATACGAACCGAAATATTCCGCCGCTTCCGCCGCTTTGCCGGAATCTAAAAGATAATCGGCGGACACGCACACCGCGTCAAAATCGTAGTTGTTCAGATAGTAGCTTACAAACTGCGAATCAAACACACCGTCGGAATTGAAAAGCATGGAATCATTCAGGATAAGGACGGTAAAATACGACCGCTCCGTTGCCTGACGAAGCGTTTCACGCAGATAATCCACCGTGTTGCCGACATCGTCCGTAACAGACGAGTATTTTCCGAAAATATCGGGTGTGACAAAGACCGTATTTGAACGGAAATTGTCAAAATAATCAAAATAACTGCCGATCTCGGCAAAAAGCGCCGACGCGGTCGTCTTGTCGGGGTCGGTAAGCTCGCTGCCGATATCAAACCAGATACCGCTCATATCATCCGGCAGCACCTTTTTCGTTGAATCGGTCCTTCCGTCCGCAATGTTATCCGGGTTCAGTATGCCGGGATTGTTTGCAGGCAGGTCGTCTGTTTTCAAAATACCGTCTATTGCTTTTGTCATTCCGTTCGGGAGAGCGTCGCAAATATAAAAACCCGAAACAAGAACAACTAACGAAAGCAGCAGGTAGATTGTCACAACCGCCGCGTCGAGTTTTTTCTTCATATCAAGCGTCATGCACCTTTCCGCATATCATTCGTTTTCGCCGTCGTCGCTGTGCATGGGCATCTCAACGACAGAGGTCCGGACATCCATTTTGTCATAATACTCTTTAAATCTGACTGAAAAGGTTACGAGCCGCTCGCAGCTTTTGCAGAAAAACATTGCCGAAAAGGACTGGTTTGAGAACTTCCAATCACTCAGACGGCGCATCTGCGTTCCGCATTTCGAGCAGCTGCACTTCATTTTTGATTTGTCTATCCTGGGGTTGTTTATGTTCGAAATAACATTTGCCTTGAACAAAAGCTTCTGATAAAAAGCCTTGTCGCAAATAACGGCGGTATTCATAAAAAGCTCCTTATTGAAGCATTTTTTCAGACAGCGAAGCCCCAAAAGACTGTCCTCCAACGCGCGGTGGAACTGACAATGTGAAACATCTATCCCCATTTCGACAGCCGCGTTTACGAGTCCTATCTGCTGATTCGCCGCACTGACGATAAACTGCTGACAGTATTTCTGCAAATCGACATACTGGGTCAAAAACGGTACTCCGTTTATGCCGCAAAACATCGAAAAATTGTCCACCAAAACTCTGATATCGGAATTTCCCCACGACATGAACACGCAGTTGCGCGCCCCTATCCACCGGGAAAAATCGGTAACGGCGCGCTGAAACGACACGCCGGACGACATGGCTTCGTTACTTATGTGCGTGAGGTTTTTTACTCTGCCGCTGAGTTTTTTTATAAGCTGCGAACGGATTATCACCGAAAAAGTATCAATGACTTCCAGCTCCTCGTCAACCATAACTGCGCCGATTTCGAGTATCTCGTTGACAAAACACTTTTTATACTTGTTGTAGGAATTGTTCCATTCCAGATCCATTATAACATAGAACATTATGATCTCCGACCGATTTAAAAGAATATTCGGTTAAATGATACCACAAAAGCACCGTCAACGCAATATAACACCACGATTTTTTTACTTGTATTTTTTGTTATTTGATAAAAAACAGTCGATTTTCGTCAAAACGGTTTTTCCGTTTGCCCGCAATTTGTAAGTGCGCTGCTTTACTTATTTTTTGCTTGTATTTTTCCGCTGCGCTCACTATAATGTAGGAAAACGGCTGAAAGGACGACTGAATTTGAAAAACGGCTTTTTTATAAGAAAAACGCGCAAGAATGAAATTGCGCGCGTAATGGAGATATACGAAATCGGCAGAGCCTATATGCGCGAAAACGGCAACACCGACCAGTGGGCAAACGGCTACCCGAACGAAGAAACAGTTAAAGACGATATAGAAAAGGGCTTTTCTTATGTTGTGGCAGACACCGCCGATATGCCGGTAGGCGTTTTTGCATTTATCCCGGACGACGACCCCACATACAAAAAGATATATGACGGAAACTGGCTCAATGACGCGCCGTACTGCACCATTCACCGCATTGCCGTTGCCGTACAGAAACAAGGAATCGCGTCTTTCGTTTTCAAGTGGGCTGCGCAGCATTGCGACAATGTCCGTGCCGACACGCACTGTGCAAATATTCCCATGCAGAACGCTCTCGTTAAGGCCGGCTTCAAATATTGCGGTATCATCCATCTGCAAAACGGTGACGAACGGCTCGCCTATCAAAAGGTTGTCGATTACGAATCCGAAAACCGCATAAAAATTCCGAAAGAGCTTATAGAATACGCGGACGACCTCACCGAAAAGACCGCACTTCGCTTCCCGGCTCTCGCTCCACTTGCCGCCCGCTGCTATCTGAACACCATCGAAACCACCGTCAGAAAATGCGAAAACGGCGATTACTTCGTTATCACGGGAGACATTCCCGCAATGTGGCTTCGCGACAGCGCGGCGCAGCTTCGTCCTTATATGCCTATCTGTAAGAAAAGCAGCGAGCTTTGCGACATAATCAAAGGTGTTATCCGCCGTCATGCGTTTTATGTGAATCTCGACCCGTATTCAAACGCCTTCAACGAGATTTCAAATCCCGAGTCGCACCACGACAAAACCGATTTTTCGTCGGATTATATCTGGGAGAGAAAATACGAGGTGGACTCGCTCTGCGCCTCCGTCTATCTCGCGTCCGACTACTATGAAACCACCGGAGATACAAGCATTTTCACCGAATCTCTCCGCGAAATGCTCATTAAAATAACCGACACTTTTATGACGGAACAAAGCCATGCCGAAAACTCGGAATACTATTTCACGCGCGACACCTCATGCGACTCCGACACATTACCCAATAACGGTCAGGGAAATCCCGTGGCATATACCGGAATGACATGGTCGGGCTTCCGTCCGTCAGACGATTGCTGTATGTTCAACTTCCTCATTCCGTCCGAAATGATGTGCGTTGTCGCAATGAAAAAGGCTGCGGCACTCCTGAAAAACGGCTATAACGACACGGAAAATGCCGAGAAGTGCTTGTCGCTTGCCGAAGAAGTTGACAAAGGAATAAAGGATTACGGTATTATCAACCATCCGAGGTACGGAAAAATGTACTGTTACGAAACAGACGGCAAAGGCGACCTGAATTTAATGGACGATGCCAATTCGCCGTCGCTTCTTGCCGCACCGTACATCGGTTACTGCGACAAAACCGACCCCGTTTATCTTAACACGCGCCGGTTCGTCCTGTCGGAGGACAACCCGTGGTACTTCGAAGGAAAGGCAGCCAAGGGCATAGGAAGTCCGCACACCGGCAGCGACACAATATGGCACATTTCAATAATAATGCAGATACTCACCTCAACCGATAACGACGAAATCGAACGCTGCCTTGAAATGCTCCGCGATACACACGCCGGTACTTACTTCATGCACGAATCCTTCAATAAGGACGATGCTTCCGACTACACAAGAAGCTGGTTTGCATGGGCAAACGCCCTCTTTGCGCAAATGCTCGGATCACTTTGATACCGACAGAAAAATTAAATACATATATAGCCGCCGCGGGGGGGGGG
>JAEDGF010000098.1 GCA_016297645.1 Clostridiaceae bacterium | reverse complement strand
AACAGGGAAAAGGCGGCGCGGCAACGGAAAAATCGCGGCAGCCGGTGCGGAGAAAAACCGCGTCGGCTGCCGTTTGCGTTGTTGTATTTTTTTACTCGCGCGAATTTATTTCGCTTTTATTCGCACGAATTTACTTCACTGCATTTTTTGCCCGCGCGAATGTACTTCGTTTTTCGCTTTGTCTGTGCGAATCTGCTTTGTTGTGTTTGTTCGCTTTATCCGGACGAGTTTTTTTGTACGGACAAAGCTCACTTCCGCGCTTTTATTTTTTCTTTTGCTTCTTGGCGGCTCTGAGTGCTTCCTTTTCCGCCTTGCGCTCGGCGGCGAGCTTTCTTTCGGCTGCCGCTGCCGCTTCTATGGCGGCGTCGTTACGCGCCTTCGCGTCGTCGTACAAAGCTTCAATTTCCTCAAAACGGTCGTAATCACGTTCCTGCGCAACGAGCTTCACCGCATCCGAGTAAGCCTTCACGCTGCGCGTCCAAACGGAATGCTCGGCGGATTTTTCTTTTATGGCTTTCTCGTTCGCTTTTTTCGCTTCGGCGTTATTTTTAAGAAGCGCCCGCAAACGCTCACACTCTGCGGTGTCGTGCGCCTTTTTCGCAATGTCCTGCTTCTCAAAAGCCATACGGCGCTCCTGAGAAAGGCGGTCGGACTCGTCAAAAAGAGTTTTGAACACGGAAGTATCAAACTCCGGGATACCGTCCGGGTAGTATTTCAGCGCTATACGCTTGCTGCGCAGCTGAGTTTTTGCTTCGTCAATGCAGTCTTTGCGGATGCGCTTTTGAAGCTCGGTTTTCTTCGGCATTTCTTTCGCCGCCGCGAGGATCCGATCGTCCGCCGTAAGCACACCGGATATTCCGGCTGCACAGATGCGCTTTGCTCTTTCGAGCTTAGCGATATAAAACGGATCGGAGAATTTATCAAGCTCTGCAAGGACTATCTTTGAAACCTCTATCTCCTCGTTGAATTCCCGTCTGCGGCGGTACTCCTTGCGTGCGGCGCGTTTTTCCGCCCTGTCCCCGCTCTTTTTCGCTTCCTTTATGAAATCCTTTGAGAGGACATACGGCTCGGCAGCCGCGGCTTCCCGCGAGGAACGGATAAGATCGACGACCTCGACAAGGTCCGCATCGCGTGACACGCCGTTGCCGAAATCCTCGAAAAGCGCCCTGATTTTAAGGATCTTCACCATGCCGCGCTGCTTTATCTCGGAGAGATCGTAGAAGAAATACGGAATAACATTGAGCGCCGCGCCCACAACGGATAAAAGTATAAGCAGATTTATGAGCGTTGAAAGCGTGTCGGGTTCGTATTTGAGGATATCGAACGCGTTCGGGTAGCCGTTTTTTGAATTTATTCCGAATTTGTCGAAGATCGCAGGTGTCACCGTGCCTGTAGCAAGGCTTATGAGCGCACCGATAAGACCCACCGCGGCAAACATACCGTCAATGCGCTCGCCGGAAATATAGTGCTGATAGTCACGAATATCGGCATTCACGGTGGGAGTGAGTATGTGCGCGAACGAGCCGACAAGCGAGTTCATGTAAACGCAGATAAGTACGAGCCATATGGAATGCGCCAGATTTATAGAGGGCCACATAAGCGCTATGAACAAAACATTGAAGATATTCGTAACTATAAGAACCTTTTTCTTGCCCCAGCGGCGAATGGCAAGCGGAGCGCCGAGCATTCCCCAAAGTGCGGCGTTGCCGGAAATGAGAGTGATAAGGGCGTACTGGTCGTCGGTACACATTTTGGCGTAGTTATAAAGCCATCCGAGAATGTATGTATTGTTGGATTCAAGAAAGCCGACCCATCCTGCCAGTGATATTATCCAGAAGTATTTGTTTTTCGCGACCGCTCTCAAAGCATCGAAAAAGCGGACCTGCACGACATGGGTCTTTGCCTGTACGATGTTTTCCTCCGTGTATGCAAAAACGAGGATGGTGAGGGCTATTCCTATTATCGCCGTGGGCGGAAACAGCGCCTGATATATCCTGATATCGTACATATCATCGAGCTTCATCCAGTTGACGAGCAGCGGGACGAGCGGCGAGAGAACGGTGGGCGCGAACGAATAAACGACCGATTTTACGGAAGTGATGTCGGCGCGCTCCTGCGTGTTGGGCGACATGACGAAAATAAGGTTTTCGTAGGCTTCATACATGAAATTGTAGAAGAATTGAAGCGCAAGATTCAGGGTAAACGCGATTATCCAGCGTACCGCCAGCGACTCGAATTTCGTGTACGGCATCCACACCATTGCGCAGGAAACAACAGCGGTAGGTATACCCATGGAGAGGATATACGGACGATATTTTCCCTTTGCGCTTCTGGCGCTGTCTATAATTTTGGCTCTGATTCCGGTAAAGAAAATGTTTATGAAAAAGGTGGCGTACTGCATTACCAGCAGCTCTTCCGGACCTATACCGGTGGCATTTGAAATAACTACATTTGTTGATGTAACATTTATGATATTATAAATGAACATTATGCAGTAAAAGCCGATTCCTCCTACCGAGTAGGAAAATATGCTTCGGTAGTTCACATATCTGCCCTTCGGCGGTTTTTTCCAGTATACTGCGGCATCCGACAGCAGCGATTTGACCTTTTCAAGCATTTTTCTCAAACAGCCCCTTCACAGCCGCGCACGAAAACGGGACGCGGCAGATAATCTCTGTTCATTTTACCAAATTTCAAGAGTCAATTCAATATTTTTGGTGAACATTTTATGTTTTTCGCCGTTATCGAATACTTTTTTCCGTTTCTGTCCTTTTTTATTAAAAAAGTATTTATTTAACCGCCCCGTTATGTTAGAATATAATGAAAAACAAAAATATAATTGTTACGGAGAAAAATATGCAAATGGAATTCTGCGTCCCGTGCCTTCTCGGTCTTGAAGGACTTATTGCGGACGAACTTAAATTTATGAACGCCGAGAATGTACGCGCCGAAAACGGACGGGTGCTTTTTTCGGGCGACGAATATACGCTTGCAAGGGCAAATATCCGCTCACGGTTTGCCGAACGCATTCTCGTAATGCTCGGCTCGTTTGAAGCACATTCCTTCGAGGATCTGTTTCAGGGGACAAAGGCACTCCCGTGGGAAAACTGGATAGGCAAAAAGGACGCTTTCCCCGTCAAGGGCTATTCGCTCAACTCCGACCTGTTCAGCGTGAGCGACTGTCAGGCGATAATAAAAAAAGCCGTCGTGGAGCGACTTAAAACAAGATATCATATCCCGTGGTTCGAGGAGAGTGGAAGCCTTTATCAGATACAGTTCTCGATAATGAAAAACACGGTTTCGCTCTTTATAGACACCTCCGGCAAAGGGCTTCACAAACGCGGATACCGCCCGGCGGCAAACGCAGCGCCGCTCAAAGAAACGCTTGCTGCCGCCCTGTGCTCGCTCGCGCACCTCAGGCACTACCATACGCTTTACGACCCGATGTGCGGCTCGGGAACAATAATAATAGAGGGTGCGCTCATGGCGCTCAACATTGCCCCCGGAATAAACAGGAGCTTCACGGCGGAGAGCTGGCCGCAGTGTCCGCCCGAGGTGTGGGAAAAGGAACGCGCCGCCGCACGCGCCGAGGAAAGGCACGATATAGAGTTCCGCGCTTTCGGCACGGACATAGACACCGAGGCTCTTGTAACCGCACGCGCAAACGCAAGGCGCGCCGGAGTCGAGAAGTATGTATCATTTAAAAGGGCGGATGTAAAGGATTTTTCGCCCGTTACGGAAAAAGCAACGGTAATATGCAACCCGCCCTACGGCGAACGGCTTCTCGATGCCGAGGGTGCGCACGCGATATACAAGACGCTCGGCGAACGCTTCACTCCGCAGAAAGGGCGCAGCTACGAGATAATAACGGCAGATGAAGACTTTGAAAAGCTGTTCGGCAGAAAGGCGGACAAGCGCCGCAAGCTCTACAACGGCATGATAAAATGCCAGGTGTATATGTACTTCAAATAAACAAAAAGGGGAGTTTTTCATGTTCAAGGTTCTTATTTTAGAGGACGACAAGGAGCTTAACCGTTCCATGTGCGCGTTTTTGCGACAGCACGGGTACGAGCCGACAGGGTGTGGAAATGCCCATGATGCGTACGATTCGCTTTCCTCCGCAAAATACGACCTCATTATAGCGGACATCATGCTGCCGGACATCGACGGCTTTGAATTCGCCGCCTCCGTACGCGCCGAGAACAAGGATATTCCCATGATGTTCGTTACCGCGCGCGACGATTTCATGTCAAAAAAACGCGGCTTCAACGCAGGCGTCGACGACTATATGACAAAGCCCGTCGACCTTGACGAGCTGCTGCTGCGAATAGGAGCTCTCCTGCGCCGCGCCAAAATAGCCGTTTCGAAAACACTTTCGCTCGGTTCGTTCTTAATGGACGCGGACGCGTATGTCGCAACAAGCGACGGCAGCGATATAGGACTTACCGTGCGCGAATTCAACATACTCTACAAGCTCCTCTCCTACCCCGGCAAGACCTTCACGCGGTATCAGCTCATGGAGGAATTTTGGAGCGTCGAAAGCTCCTCCGGACCGAGAACGGTGGATGTCTACATGGCAAAGATTCGCGAAAAGGTCGAGTGCTGCCCCGAGTTCGAGATAAAAACGGTACGCGGACTCGGCTACAAGGCAATAATCATCGGCGAATAACACTTTACAAAAAAACCGGCCGCAGCAGACACAAACACAAAAAAAGGGATGTCGTATGAAACGGACTAAACGCAGCAAGCGCGTAAAACGCAGCATTTTTGATATAAAAAGCTATATCCTCGTCTTTTTCGGCGTTTTTGCCGGCTGTACGCTTTGCTCCATGCTCGTTTTGAGAGGACTTTACCCCGACTTATCCCCGATAGGCATAGGGAAGCTCGAAATACTCGGTGATATACTTGCCATATCGCTCGGTTACACGCTTATCGTTCTCATCTACCGCGGCATCACCATCGAGAATCCCACACGGCGCATTCTATCCGCCACCGAAAAAATAGGCAAGGGCGATTTCACCGTAAAAATAAAGCCCATAAATAAAGGACGGCGCACGAACGAATACGATGTAATTATAGAGGACCTCAACAAGATGGTGACGGAATTAAGCGCCATCGAAACGCTGCGCTCCGATTTTGTCGCGACCGTATCGCACGAGCTGAAAACGCCGCTTGCCGTGGTACAGAATTACTGTATGCTGCTGCAAAACCCCGACATTACGGAAACGGAACGCACACAGTATGTGCAGAGCATAACCTCCGCCACGAAACGGCTGACGGAGCTTATCAACAACATTTTGAAGCTCAACAAGCTCGAAAATCAGCGGATATTCCCGGAATTTTCAACGGTAAATCTCACCGAGAGCCTTTGCGAGAGCATTCTTCTCTTTGAAAAGGACTGGGACGAAAAAAATATCGACCTGCAAACAGATATCCCGGACGGGCTTTTCATCAGGGCGGACGGCGAGCTGCTGTCGCTCGTGTGGAGCAACCTGTTGTCGAACGCGCTTAAATTCACGCCGGACGGCGGAACTATATCCGTCCGTGCGGTCGATTACAAAAAAAGCACCATAGTCACGGTAGCCGACAACGGGTGCGGTATCCCCAAGGAGGCGCTCCCCCACATCTTCGAAAAATTCTACCAGGGCGATAAGAGCCGTTCATCTCAGGGCAACGGACTGGGACTTGCGCTTGTAAAAAGAATTGCAGATATCCACGGCGGAACGGTGCGTGTTTCGTCGGTATGCGAAAAGGACAAGCCGGACAGCGGCGCGGACAAACCGGAAAAATTAAACATATCCGTTCCGGCAACACCGACGCACGGGACGACCTTTACCGTGATACTGCCCAAAAACTGAGCATCATTTTTGTTTACAAAGACGAACGGCGTTTAAAACACCGCGCGCCGTTCACTTCTTTCGGCGACACGCGAAAAAACCGCAAAAAAAACTCGCGCAAGAACCGCGCAAGCCTCGTACAAAAGCCAAGCTAAAAGCCGTGCAAAAAAACCGCTCGGCACAGCACAGGCAGCCCGTACACCGACCGCATCAAAGAACTCCGACACAAACGAAACCGCCGATGTTCCGAACGGGAATCGGCGGTTTTTTATCGTAT
>JAEDGF010000097.1 GCA_016297645.1 Clostridiaceae bacterium | reverse complement strand
CCGCCGTCGGTTTGTCAAGCTCGCCGCCGTCAGCCGGGGGCGTTGTCTTATAGTGCGGGCAGCCGTTTAGCTGTCCTCTGTGCCGTCGGGCGGGCTTTGCTGCGGAGCGTATTCATGCCGCTCGTTTCTTGTTTCAACCGATTTTGCCGAGTGTGAGAATTCCGTCACTGCCGCAGCCGGTGTTTGAAAACCTGATGGGAGTGAGCGTGCCGGGGGAGGATATCTTTACCGAAATGCTGTTGCCGTCAGTCGGAGAAAAACTCGCCTTGTACAAAAATGTGCAGCCCGGCATAAGCTCGCTAAGGGGCTTACCGTTTGCCTTTATCTCCGTTTCGCCGCATTTTATGATTATTTCGGCATCTGTGTACAGCGGCGCGTTCCCGACATTTTTAACTGCGACCGTTACCGTGGATTTGCCGAAAATGCGGCGCACTGCGGCTTTTTTTACGGTCAGGTCGTATCCGAGAGAAGCGGAGGCTTCTTCGGCGCGTTTTGCTTGTTCCGAGGTAAGCCCGGCGGAAAACGCCCCGTTCATCATGAGCCACGAGCAGTGTGTTTTCTTTACGCACTCGTCAAAATTCTGATATTCCTCCGATGCCTTGCCGTCCAAAAAGTCGGACTGTCCCTCAGGGCGGAACTCTCCGCCTATCGGCTGGGTTTGCCAGTTTTTCGTCTGCTTTGCTTTTTTCAGGCGGTTCATAAAAAACCATGACGAACTTTTGTCGCCGAGCGTTTCGTATGTAAACGAATCGTCGTGAAAGCCCGTTTTTCCGTTCCCCGTGCCGGGTGTTCCGGGGTAGCGCATAAGAATTTTTGTCTTTGTAAAGCTTTCCGTAAAGGCGTTCGCTATCTTCTCCTGCTGCTCGTCGGACGCCATTGCCTCGGGACAGGCAAAGCAGTGCCACTCGCCCCAATGCCCGAGAAGTCCGGCGGTAATATACGCTATGCGTCTGTCGCCGTCATACTCCTTCGCAAGAGCTTTTATGAAACGAACCAGCTCGTCAATAAGCCTGTCGTCCGTGTAGTCGGGCGAAATTCCGCCGCCGAACTCGGTGTACGGTATCTTTTTCACGCCCATGTCCCATATGTACTTCGGAACCGCGCCGTCTTTTGTCTCGCTTGCCGGGTAGTCGAGGTACACTCTGAAAATCGACTGGTGCGAACGGCTTGCCGCCTTTTCGAGGTGAGGTTCAAGCCCCTCGCGAATGCGGTATGTGCCGTCGTCACGGATAAGCTCCGACAGCGGAATATAGAAAAACTCCATTGAATACCGTACCGCGCCGTCGGAGGAGTCCGCCTTTTCGGAAAACGGCACAAAGCCTTTGAGAGGATTGCCGCAGGCTGTTTCATAGCCTATATCGGCAGCGGTGAAGCCGGGGAGCGTGCCGATAAATGCGGTGACGGAAAAAAAGAAAAGAAATGATTGCGGTCAAGCACCTTGAAAAGAAGCCCATATGTCCTCCGATAGTTTGTTTTTTTTTTGTAAGTATACACTGTTTTTACGGCTAAATCAACACTTAACACGCAGTCCGCCCGGCAGCAGCTGTCCCTATGACTGAAAAACGGACAGCAGGCGTTAGTCCGCCGAGAGGTGAATGCTGACGGTGCGGTGCTATCGTGTTTACTTTGGTCTTGTTGATTCTGCAAAAACAAAAAACGAACTATGCTTGACAATTTTTTTGAAAAATGTATAATAGCCCTTGGAAAAAACAGAAAGGAAACACGCACAATGAAAAACACAAAACTTCTTACGCTTATTGTGGCGCTTCTCGCCGTAATTCTCTGCTTTGCCTCCTGCGGCACAAGCAACGACCCCACCGATTCGGCCGCTCCGAGCGAAGCTCCCTCCGTGTCCGATACAACGGCACAGGACGCAAAAACGGTAAACATCACCGTTATCGTTAAGGATAAGGACGGCAAGTCCACCGAGCTTAAAGTTGAAACCGAGAAGGCAAATCTTGCCGACGCTCTCGTTGAAAAAGGTCTTGTTTCCGGTGACGACAGTGAATACGGTCTTTACATAAAGACGGTAAACGGTATCCGTGCCGACTACAACGAGGACAAGGCATACTGGGCAATTCTCGACAAGGACGGCAATATGCTCTCGACCGGCGCAAGCTCCACACCCGTTGCAGAGGGCGATGTGTTCCAGTTCGTTTACACTCCTGCCGATGCTCAGTAAACAACGATAACACAAATTACAAAGCTGCTTTTCGCGAAAACGAAGGGCGGCTTTTTTCGTTCCTGTTTGCGCGCCGATTGCTTCAATGCAGGCGCGTTTTTTTCTCACGGAACGGGCGTTTTTTGTTTCGCTGCAAGCGCTTTTTTCCGGCGTGTACGCTTTTTTGCTGCGGTTGTTTTTTCTCCCCGTATGTGCGTTTTTTTGCTTTGGCGCGTGTGTTTTCTTTTTTCTCCGCATTGTGCTTCTTTGCCCCGGTTCGTGTGCGGTTTTTTTGTCTTTGCTTACTTTTTTCCCGACCGATTACGGTTTTTTACCGTGCTTGTTTTTGAATTTTTTCTGCGGCGGAAGGCAAAGGAAGGCATAAGTTTTTTTATATAGCGGACACATAATATTTTTTATATAAGGTTTGACAACGCCTGCAGCGGCATATATAATATAATTCGGAGGGAAGCGGTTCGGCATCGTTTTTCCCCGAAAAGGACAAAAAAGAACAGATTACACGGAGAAAATCGAACAGATGAAAATAGATTCTGCCGCGATGACGCGCGGACCTATACTTAAAAATATATGGCTGTACACCGTTCCCATCATTCTGACGGGCGTGTTGCAGCTTTTATTTAATGCAGCAGACCTCATAGTTGTCGGGCGTGCCGGCGGCGGAAGCATATCCGTTGCGGCAGTCGGCGCAACGGGCGCGATAACGAACCTTATAGTCAATCTTTTTATCGGTTTGTCGGTGGGTGCGGGCGTATGCGTTGCCAGGGCGGCAGGCGCAAACGACCGCGAACGGCTCCGCAGACTTGTTCACACCGCGATCCCGGCGGCGGCTATAAGCGGAATCTTCCTCACCGTCGTAGGCGTGGCGGAGGCAGAGAATTTTCTGCTGATGATGGACACCCCCGAGGATGTTATAGACCTTTCAACGCAGTATATGCGCATTTATTTCTGCGGAATGACCGGAAGCATGATCTATAACTTTGGCGCGGCTATACTCAGGGCGGTGGGTGATACGAAATCGCCGCTGTACTACCTTACCGCCGCAGGCGTTCTCAATGTAATTCTCAACCTGATATTTGTTGTTGCCTTCAAGCTCGATGTCGCCGGTGTTGCGATTGCGACCTCTGTTTCGCAGGCGGTGTCGGCGGTGCTCATTGTCATCACGCTCATTCACCGTACCGACTACATCAAGTTCTCGTTCAAGCAGATGCACATATATAAGAATGAGCTTTTCCAGATAATCCGCTTCGGCGTGCCTGCCGGAATACAGGGTTCTCTGTTCTCGATTTCGAATGTTCTCATTCAGTCGTCCGTAAACTCGTTCGGTTCGGTAGTTATGTCCGGCAACGCCGCGTCGAGCAACATCGAGGGCTTTATCTACACTTCGATGAACGCGTTCAACCAGACCTCCATGAACTTTGCCGGTCAGAACCACGGTGCGAAGCAGTACAGGCGGATAGGCAAAATTGCCCTCGCGTGCGTACTCAGCGTAACACTTGTCGGTGCGGTGCTCGGTGTGAGCGCTTACCTCGCGGACGATCTCCTGCTGAACATCTATATTACGGACTCGCTCGAAGCTATCGCATACGGCAAGCTGCGTCTTAAATATATCAGCCTTACATATTATCTGTGCGGTATGCTCGATGTTATGACGGGAATGCTCCGGGGTATCGGCGCGTCGCTGATGCCCATGATAATTACCGTTGCCGGTGTGTGCGGATTCAGAATTTTGTGGGTTCTCACCGTTTTCGGCTCTGCGCAGTACCACACGCTCGACTGCCTGTACCTGTCGTACCCGATCTCGTGGATAATAACCTTCGTTGTTGAGCTTATCGCATTTATAATTCTCAATTCGCGTTTGAAAAAGAAGGACGCAGCCGAAGAAAAAGCAGGATAATTTAAGGCAAATGCTTGATTTTTATTGATTTCGCAGTAAAAATATGTTAACATTGCACTGAAAAAATTTTTTCGAAAGGACGATTTTTTACTATGGCTCAAAGCAGACTTATAGGCGGTTATCCCGTAATCGGAATACGCCGGATAATCGACGGCAGACGCGGACCTCTCAAAGTTCGTGAAAGCCTTGAAGAACAGACAATGAACATGGCAAAGGCAGCCGAAAAGCTCTTTACCGAAAACCTTAAATATTCCAACGGCGAACCCGTTAAGGTCGTTATCTCCGAAACGAGCATAGGCAGAGTTGCGGAGGCGGCTCAGGTCGCCGAGCAGTTCCGCAAAGAGGGCGTTGATATCACTCTCTCCGTTACCCCCTGCTGGTGCTACGGCAGCGAAACAATGGACTCCGACCCCATGACGATAAAGGGCGTTTGGGGCTTTAACGCAACGGAGCGTCCGGGTGCTGTTTACCTTGCGTCCGTTCTCGCAACTCACGCACAGAAGGGGCTTCCGGCTTTCGGTATCTACGGCAAGGATGTTCAGGACGCCGACGACACCGAAATCCCCTGTGATGTAAAAGAGAAGCTCCTCCGTTTTGCCCGTGCGGCAGTCGCTGTCTGCACCATGAGAGGCAAATCGTACCTGCAAATAGGCTCTATCTGCATGGGTATCGGCGGCTCCTCCATAAGCCCCGACTTTATCGAGGAATACCTCGGTATGCGTGTTGAATCGGTCGACGAGGTGGAAATCATCCGTCGAATGACCGAGGGCATCTATGACGAAGCCGAGTTCAAAAAGGCTCTCGCATGGACAAAGGAGCATTGCCCCGAGGGCTTCGACAAGAACCCCGATTTTGTAAGAAAATCCCCCGAGCAGAAGGAAAAAGACTGGGAATTCGTCGTTAAGATGATGGTAATTATAAAAGACCTCATGAACGGCAACAAAAATCTCCCCGAGGGCAGAGAGGAAGAAATGGTAGGCCATAACGCCATCGCGGCAGGCTTCCAGGGTCAGCGCCAGTGGACGGACTTCTATCCGAACTGCGATTTCGGCGAAGCGATGTGCAACACATCCTTCGACTGGAACGGCGCAAGAGAGCCCTATGTTCTCGCCACCGAAAACGATACTCTCAACGGTCTTTCCATGCTCTTCATGAAGCTGCTCACCAACCGTGCGCAGATGTTTGCCGATGTCCGTACATTTTGGAGTGCGGATTCCGTTAAGCGCGTGACCGGCTACGACATTGAGGGCGTTGCAAAGGAAGCAGGCGGATTTATCCACCTTATAAACTCCGGCGCGTGCTGCCTTGATGCCTGCGGCGAAGTCAAGGACGAAAACGGCAACTCCGTGATAAAGCCCTGGTACGATGTAACGGAAGAGGATATCGACAAGATGCTCAAAGCCACCGAGTGGTGCGCAGCCGACAACGGCTATTTCAGAGGCGGCGGATTCTCCTCCCGTTTCCTTACCCGCGCACAGATGCCCGCTACGATGATAAGAATAAATCTCGTAAAGGGACTAGGCCCGACGATTCAGATCGCCGAGGGCTACACCGTAAATCTTCCCGATGAGGTTTCGGACATTCTCTGGAAGAGAACGGACTACACATGGCCCTGCACTTGGTTTACTCCCATCGTCAACGGCAAAGGCCCGTTCAAGTCGGCATACGACCTCATGAATACATGGGGCGCAAACCACGGTGCGATAACCTACGGCCACATTGGTGCCGACCTTATCACCATGTGCTCAATGCTCCGCATCCCCGTGGGACTTCACAATGTTCCCGAGGAGAAGATTTTCCGTCCGGCAGCATGGAACGCATTCGGCACGAAGGATCTTGAAGGCGCCGATTACAGAGCCTGCGCGGCATACGGACCTCTCTACAAATAAAAACGCGAAATGCGGTCTTTTCGTGCGCGGCGGACTTTTTGCGCCGTTCTCACACGGGAAAGCTGCCCGGCGGCATAGCTTTGATTTTTGTCAGCTGCTTTGCCGAAACGGATATTTCCGCATGAACGAATAATATGAAACGGGGCTGTAAAAAAACTGAGTTTTTTTACAGCCCCTTTTTTAGGGGATAGGAAAA
>JAEDGF010000021.1 GCA_016297645.1 Clostridiaceae bacterium | reverse complement strand
ATGGCAGAGGAATAGGGATTCGAACCCCAACAGGCAGAGTCAGAGTCTGCAGTGCTAACCGTTACACTATTCCTCTGTATTCAGGCGTTCGCCTTTCGGGAACGAGTGATATTATATAATGCGGGGCAATGTTTGTCAAGAGTTTTTTCAAAATACTTTGTTATTTTTCCGGCGGCACGCTTCGGACGAAAGATGCCGGGCGGAGTCTTTTATCTGCGGCACCGCCGGCGGTTCTTTCTTTCGGCGGTGCCGCAGCATGATCAGCAGGTGTTGACTTCTGCTCTCAGTTTTTCCGCTTCGCGTTTTATTTTGCCAAGGCAGAACGCACAAGGACAGCGCCGCCGCTTCCGGATTACCCTTTTGAAGCCACAAAAGAGCGGAGCAGGCGAATCTCTCGCTGCGGGGGAATCTGTCCATCGCCTTGACAACCTTGTCCTTTTCTTTTTTATCCGCGCCGAAGTCGGACAGTATCGCTACGGCTTCGTTAAATGTCATTTTCTTGCCGAAAAGTCCCATATTTTCTCCTCCTCATATCTCTTGCATTTCATAGCAGCATATAGTACACTCTGCCGCAAGACTGATTTTTCTCACACCGACGAAAAACCGGACAGTTGCGTTCACTCCGACGGACGGCACTGTCAATTCTATGCAAAGCACCGTAAAAAAATGCCTGTGCCGGGTCGATCCGGTGCAGGCGCTTTTGCATATTCATGTCATTATATACATCAGGGCGGTGATAAGCTCCTCGTCCGCGTTTTCGTTTTTCAGGAGCATACACAGCGACAGGAGGAAAAGCCGTTCGGTGTCGTCCTTTGACAGATTGCCGAGAAAATTCGAACCTCCGCCGCTGCCGCCGTAGACATTAGTCCGCCTTAATTCGCCGCCGTTATTTCCGCTGCGGTTCATGCCGCCGCCGGTCGTTCCGCCGTTGGGTCTGCCGTTTCCTCCACTGCCGCCGGGACGGGGAGTCGGCTCGTACACGAAATGCGGTCTTTCGGAGCTTCCGTTTTTTTCGAGCGTGTTTTTTACGGGCGGCGGAGAGAACTCCACGGGCATTTTGATATTTTTGGGGACGGGTACATCGCATACGGGCTTGAAATTTCCGCATTCGGCGCATTCCGGGCGCTGTCCGCCGCCGCTGCCGTTAATGGAATCCACTATAAAGCGCGAGCGTCTATCCATTTCGCTGACGCGCCGCTCGGCAGCCGCCTGCATTCGTTTCATGTCGTCGTAGTTCATGTCGTTCACGCACCGTTCCCCCTCATGGCGTTGAGTACGGACAGGAGTTTGAGCATCGTTGCTGCCTCGTCCGCTTTTTTTCGCCTGCTCTCGCCGAGAAGCGGTTTTAAGGACATGAGAAAATCGCTCCTCGCATCCTTCTGCGACATCATGGAGGATATCTTCGCGGCATTTTTAAGAACCTCGGGATCTATGGACGACAGGTCGAACGGCATTGCGCCGCCGCGCGGCGGTTCGTTTTTCGTGTCGGGCGTGTCTGCGGAGCCGAAAAACCGGCTTGCCGTTTCTTTGAGCTTCGCCATATCGTCCGCACTCAGGTTTTGAAGCATTGAGCTTATATCCATATATGCTACCTCTTATTTTCCGAGTTTTTTCATTATGCTCTGCGCAGCCGGTGAGGAAAGCAGGCGTTTCAGCTCATCGGGGTCTTCGAGGGCATTTTCGAGCCGCCTTTTCTGCTCTGTGGTAAGCGCGCCCACCGCTTCGTTCTTTATTTTTTGTTCAAGTGACGGGTTTCCCTCCGCTTTTTTGGCTCTGTTTATGATCTCATCGATATTATATGGTTGCATTTTCTCCCTCCTCGGGTTATTATACTAATACAATAGTATGCTGAGAAAGGGAAAAAGATAATATGAAAATTCTTGTTGTATCCGACTCGCACGGCGACACGGCATTTCTCGAAAAGGCGCTTGCCTGCACACGAAGCGCAGACATACTTGTCCACCTCGGGGACGGCGCGGACGACCTTGATCTTCTGCGCGAATACACGGGGAAAATGCTTGTCTATCAGTGCTGCGGCAACATGGACTTTCACAATCCGCGCTTTTCGGAGCGCTGCATTTTCCCGGCGGGCGGCGTTACTGTTTTTGCGACACACGGGCATTTGTACGGTGTAAAAAGCGGACTGACGCACCTTTACTATGCGGCAAAGGAGAAAAACGCAGCGCTGTGCCTTTTCGGACACACTCACATGAAGCACGCCGAAATTTGGAACGGGATGTGCGTACTCAACCCCGGCAGCGTACGATGCGGCGACTATGCCGTGGTGACGATTGAAAACAGCGAGATAAAATACGAATTAAAACAAATATAAACGAGGAGAAAAAAACAATGCTTTCAAGGAAATTCATCTGTGCGGGCAGCGGCAAAACGACCTACACGCACCATGTCCCGGCGCCCTTGTTCCGCAAAAATTTCGAGCTCAAAGAGGGCGAAACGGCATCGGTCACGATAACCGGACTCGGCTTTTACGAGCTGTACATAAACGGCAGACGGATAACAAAAAGCCTGCTTGCGCCCTATATCTCGAACCCGGATCACTGCGTCTATTACGACACATACGACCTTTCGGGCTTCACAAAAACGGGCAGAAACACGCTCGGTGTTATTCTCGGGAACGGGATGCAGAACTGCCCCGGCGGACAAATATGGGACTTTGACCTCGCCGATTTCAGGGGCGAGCCGCGCTTTGCGTTCGCACTCGAAATAACAGACGGCTGCGATACGAGCGTAACCGAGGCGGACGAAACGGTAAAGACCCACCCCTCCGCGATAACCTTTGACGACCTCAGGTGCGGCTGCTTTTACGACGCGCGCAGCGAGATAAAGGACTGGTGTTCGCCGGACTGCGACGATTCCTCGTGGAAAAACGCCGTATTCGCGGAAACGCCGCGCGGAGAAAGAAAGCTCAATAATACAGACCCCGTTCTTCCTCTCGGCGAACCCATGAAGCCCGTAAGCATCACAAGGTGCAAAAAGGCTGAATACCGTCCGCGCAGAGATGTTGTAAAGGAAGCTGCCGAAGTATATTCGAAGGAAGTAAACGGCTGGCTCTACGATTTCGGCGAGAACACAGCCGGTATCGAAACACTGAAAATAAAGGGCAGACGCGGTCAGCAGATCGACATTCAGTTCGCGGAGTTTCTCAATGAAAAAGGTGAACTCGAATACAGCAATATAAACTTCTTCCCGGAGGGGTATTCGCAGCGCGATATTTACATTTTGAGCGGCGAGGGTGAGGAGGAATTCTCCCCCATGTTCACCTACCATGGCGCGCGCTACGCTCTTGTACTCGGCTTGGACGACGAACAGGCGACAGAGGAGCTTCTGACCTTTACGAAATACGCGTCCGACATCGGTTCGCGCGATGATTTCGTCTGCTCGGACGAAACGGCAAACACGCTTCAAAAAATGGCGCGCAACTCAACGCTTTCGAATTTTTACTACTTCCCCACCGACTGTCCGCACCGGGAGAAAAACGGCTGGACGGGCGATGCGTCCGTTTCATCGGAGCAGACCTCTTACAATTTCGCGCCCGAGAAAAGCTACGCGCAGTGGCTCGAAAATATAAGGGCCGCGCAGCGTGAAAACGGTCAGCTTCCCGGAATAATTCCCACCGGCGGCTGGGGCTACCACTGGGGCAACGGACCGGTTTGGGACGCAGTCCTCTTTAACCTCCCGTATCAGACATACATAATGCGCGGCGACAAAAAAATAATCGAGGACAACGCCGCAGCCATCGTCCGCTACGCCGACTACCTCACACAGAAGCTCGATGAAAAAGGGCTTGCGCATTACGGCTTGGGCGACTGGTGTCCCGTTACGGCGGTGAAGGCTCCGCTCGAACTCACCGACACGCTTTCTCTCATGGACAGCATGGAAAAAGCGTCCTATATACTCTCGGAGATAGGCAGACGCGAGCAGAGCGATATGTGCCGCCGCATTTACGAACGGCTCAGACAAAACGGCAGACGGTATCTTATCGATTTCGGCACAATGACGGCAAAGGGCAGCTGCCAGACCTCGCAGGCGGCAGCGATATACTACGGTCTGTTCGAGGAGGGCGAGAAGCAGGCGGCGTTTGCGCAGCTTCTTAAATTCGTCCATGCCGCAGACGACCATATCGACATCGGACTTATCGGGACAAAGGTCCTTTTCAGAGTCCTTGCCGACTTCGGTGAAGCGGACCTCGCGTACAAATTGATAACGCGGCGCGACTATCCGTCCTACGGTCATTTCATCGAACAGGGACTTACCGCTCTGCCCGAGGAAATTATGAAGGATGGCGATTTCCCGTCCTCGCTCAACCATCATTTCCTCGGCGACTACTCGGCTTGGTTTATTCAGTATGTCGCCGGACTCAATATAAATCCGCACCGTGACGGCTGCAAGACCGCCGAAATAAAGCCGCACTTTATCGCCGCTCTCGATTTTGCCGAAGCCCATTACGACACGGTATGCGGCAGACTTTCCGTTCGTTGGGAGCGCACGGAGAACGGCATTGAGCTTGATATAACTGCACCCGAGGGAATAAGCGGCGACCTCCTGCTTCCTGTCGGGTACACCTTTGCCGAGAGCCGTCTGAGCTGCAAAAAGCTGGAAACGGGCAGGTTTGCAATAGTAAAGGGCTTCAACGGCGCCGAAAAATAAACAAATAAACGCTATCGAAACCGGCGGACAGCATTGTTTGTTCGCCGGTTTTTTGTGTGCCGCTCACGGCTTTCCGGGAAAGATTTCCCCCGTTCGCAAAAAAACTGTCCGCCCATGTACGGCATTTTCCGCGTTTGCTTTACTTTTTTCGAAAAATGTGATACACTTTGATACGAATGCTTTTTCCGGAGGTAATTGCAATGAGTTTTTCTGCCGAAATAATAAAGCCGTACACGGGGCGCGGCTTCAAGTGCGCGCTGTTTGATTTTGACGGCACGATAAGCCTTATCCGCGAGGGCTGGCAGCAGGTGATGGTGCCGTATTTCTGCGAGGTCATCTCCGCGCTCGGCACGGGCGAAAGCACCGAAGCAATCGAAGCCGAGGTCACGGAATTTGTCGACAGGCTTACCGGAAAACAGACCATATACCAGTGCATTGCGCTTGACGAAGCGGTCGTAAAACGCGGCGGAAAGCACATAGAACCGGGCAAATACAAGGCGGAATATCTGCGCCGACTCAATCTGAAAATAGCCGACAGGAAAAACGGGCTTAAAAACGGCACGCTTTCGCCGGACAGCCTGTCCGTAAAGGGTGCAAAGGAATTTATCGAAAAGCTGCGCGAAAACGGCATAACCTGTTATCTCGCCAGCGGCACGGACGAGGAGGATGTCATATACGAAGCGTCCCTTCTCGGAGTCGACGGACTTTTTGACGGCGGCATCCACGGCGCGCGCGACGCGCTTCTCGACTGCTCGAAGGAAGCCGTTATAAAAAATCTGATATCCGAGCGGCATCTCGACCCCGAGCAGCTCGTCTGCTTCGGCGACGGCTTTGTTGAAATTGAGCTGACCGCAAAACTCGGCGGCTACGCGGTCGGTGTTGCGACAAACGAAAAAACAGGCGACGGCACGGACGAAAAGAAGCGTGAACGCCTTATCGGTGCGGGCGCAAGCCTTATCATTCCGCATTTTTCCGAGAGCGATAAGGTAATTAAAATCCTGAATATCGGCTGACCGCCCCTTATTCAAGTCCGCCACGCCTTATCCGACCGACCTTATTCACCGCGCGGGCGGCAGGCAAAAGCGCGCAAAAAAGCCCCGGTTTACCGAAAGACCGCACTGCTCCCGGCTTAACGGAGCGCGAATAAACACTGCGGCGAAATCATACTATTTATCAGACCTTTTAGGAGTTGATAGACAGTATGAACAACCTTTTTCCGGAGGAAAGAGCCGTACTGCTCGGCAAATACATAGCTTTAAGCGGCGCTACGGTGCGCGATGCAGCCCGGGTTTTCGGGATATCAAAGTCTACGGTTCACACGGATGTGTCGCGGCGGCTTAAAAACACGGACAGGGATCTGTGGCTGCTCGTAAGACGGGTCCTCGATATAAACAAGGCGCAGCGTCATATTCGCGGCGGACTTGCCACAAAAGAAAAATATCTGAAAGAAAAACAAAACGGAGAAAATAAAAATGTTCGGCAAAAAAAAGAAAAAAAAGAAACTTCCGTTTGAACGGTTCGAGACGCTCTCGGCAAACGGTACACCGATAGAAGCGATAAACTTCGCACTGACAAGAAACGATGACGGCTCGCCCCGTCTTGAAGTCCGCACGCCCGATGTGTGCGAAGCGCTCCACTACGAGTGTGTCGACTTTGAATTAAAAACCTCGGTAAAACGAGTGACGGTCAAGGCAAAATTCAAGGAAGCGATAAACGAAAAGCACTTCAAGGTTTATGTTTTTGATGTTGAAGATTACAGCCAGTTCTTTATCTGAAAAAAAAGACGGACTGTTTTCGGCTTTGCATTAAAAACAACGGGTCGTTCCCGGCCGAGCTTTGAGTCACCGGCAAAATATACATAAACGATAAAGCGTTTTTTCCGCTTGTACACGGCGGCGAGAACGCTTTTTTTTCATTTGCATTGCGACGGTAAGAACGCTTTTTTTGTACAACTTCACCTAATTCGCCCCCTCTCCTTTGGGCAAAAAACACTACAAGTAACAAACAAAAAAAATCTTTCGTAAAAATATTGACTAACAGTCATTTTTGAGTTACAATACACCCGAAAAGTGACCGTTAGTCATTTTTAATATGCGGCTGCTTTCCCGAGGACGATTTTTTTGAGAGAGGACTTTATTTCACATGGGCGTAAGCGACAAGAAACTGGCAAAAAAAGTTAAACTTATAGACGAGGCTTATAAGCTCTTTCTCGAAAAAGGCGTAAACATCACAGCCATTGACGATGTTGTAAAGGCGGCGGGTGTTGCAAAGGGTACTTTTTATCTCTACTTCAAGGATAAATACGACCTGCTCGATCAGATAGTTCTTTCAAAAAGCGAGGGCGTTATCCGCAAAGCCATCGCAGAGCTTAAAGAAAAGCGCAGCACCATTGAAATGAACGTAGCCGAACAGTTCATTTTTTTCACCGACCGCATAATAGATTATATGGCGGGAAACCGTGAGCTTTCGGCGCTTATACACAAAAATCTGTCCGCCTGCTTCGACATTCTGATGTCCGGCGAAAACTCTGCGCTGAAAAACGAGATGAAAACGGTGACCGATCTTCTCATGGAAACAGGGCTTACCGAACGGGAATCGTACATACATTTATATATGTTCACCGGAATGATAGGCTCCGCGTGTTTTGACGCAATAGTAAAGGGACAGCCGTTTGCGATAGACGAGCTGAAACCCCAGATACATATGATGATAAAAAAACTGGTAAAAGGAGATGCAGTGATATGACACAGGTTCTCGCGAAATGGATATCGAAGCACCCGAAAACCGTAATATTGATAGCGACACTTCTGTTGATACCGTCGATATTCGGCTATGTAAAGACAAAGATAAACTACGATATCCTGACTTACCTGCCCGAAAAGCTCGACTCCGTCAAGGGTGAAAGAATACTTGACGAGAACTTCAACGACGCGGCAATGGCAATGCTGATAATAAAAGACGGCACGCCGCTTGACGCACAGTCGCTGAAAAAGACCGTTTCGAAAATAGACGGCGTACAGCAGGTATTATGGGTGGATTCACTTGTGGATATTTCAATTCCAAAGGAGATGCTGCCCGACATTTTAAGCTCCGTTTTCTACTCGGCGGACGGCACCTCGACAATGATGATGGTACAGTTCAAGGAGGGCGGCTCCTCCGAATCGACCATGGGGGCGCTCAGGGAGATACGAGCGGCTATGACCGCAAACTGCTACATGAGCGGTCTTTCGGCGATAACGCTCGACACAAAAGACCTTGCGGACGCGCAGGCACCCATTTACATAGCGATCGCAGTTGCGCTTGCTCTCGCGGTTTTGATGGGAACGATGAATTCTTTCCTGCTCCCGTTCGTGGTGCTCGTTTCGCTCGGCTACGCAATAGTGTATAACATGGGTACAAATGTCATGTTCGGCAGTATTTCGTACATAACACAGTGCATAGCGGCTATCCTGCAATTGGGTGTTACGATGGACTTCTCGGTTTTCCTTATCGACCGATTTGAAGAAGAAAAACCCAAGCACGCCACCAAAGCGGAGGCAATGGAAAGCGCGATACAGTACACCTTCGTTTCGCTTTTAGGCTCCTCGCTGACTACCGTTTTCGGTTTCTTAGCGCTGTGCTTCATGCAGTTCACACTCGGCAAGGATATCGGAATTGTTATGGCAAAGGGCGTTTTCCTCGGGCTTATCACCGTTGTAACGGTTCTGCCCGCATTCGTTCTGCTGCTCGACAGGGCAATACACAAAACAGCCAAAAAGAGTCTTGTTCCCTCTTTTGCGAAGCTCAACGGCTTCCTTCTTAAACACAGAGCAGTCGTCGCGATCATTTTCGTACTCTTATTCATTCCGGCAGTTATCTGCCAAGGGAAAATGGCGGTATACTATGATATGACGCAGTCACTGCCGCAGGACATGAGCTCGGTCGAGTCGCTTGCAAAGCTCAAAGAAGAATTCAACATGGCGACCACGCATTTCGTCATATTCGATGAGAATATGTCCTCCGAAGCGGTCAACTCCATGACAAAGGACATTCAGAATATAGACGGCATAAACACCGTTATATCGCTCGACTCCATTATCGGCAGCGGCATCCCGAAGGAAGTTCTCCCGGACGAAGTGAGAAAGATATGCGCAAACTCCGGCTATCAGCTCATGATGATAAACTCGGAGTATTCGACCGCCACGGACGAACTCAACGCACAGGTAGATACACTTAAAGAAACCGTACGCAAATACTCGCCCACGGCATTTATCACCGGCGAGGGCGTTCTAACAAAAGATCTTATAGATGTCACGAACGACGACTTCGTTCTCACCGACATTCTTTCCACCGCCTCGATATTCATTCTGATAGCGATATGCTTCAAGTCGGTATCCGTCCCGGCGATACTTGTTCTCTCGATAGAACTGGCTATAATGCTCAACAAATCCTGCTCGTTCTTCTTCGGCAGCGTTGAGCCGTTCATAGCGCCCACCATAATAGGCTGCGTTCAACTCGGTGCAACGGTCGACTATTCACTTCTTATGGCTACGAGATTCAAGGAGGAACTGGGACGCGGCAGAACAAAAGCCGAGGCAATAAAAATAACGGCGAACGAAAGCTCCCGTTCGATATTCCAGAGCGCGGCGGTTTTCTTCGTTGCCACCTTCGGCGTGTACCTCACCTGCGACATTTCGATAGTCAAGAGCATATGCCTTATGCTTGCAAGAGGTTCTCTTATAAGCGCAGTCGTTATCGTCTGCTTCCTGCCCTCCGTACTCAGTCTGTGCGAAGGCGTGATAGCAAAAACGAGCTTCGGCTGGCGTAAAAAAGCGGAGGCTTCTTCCGCACCCGTTGCAGCAGACGAAAGCGCGGCAGCCGACTCGGCAGAAAGCGGCAGCACCGCAGGAAACGAAGCCGAAGGCACCGATGCCGAAGATAAAGAACAGTCCGCTGCCCACGATGACGGCGAAGCGGCTAAAACCGACAGCTCCGACAACACAAATCAAACCGAAAGGAATGAAAACCATGAATAAGAAAATGCTTAAAATCGTCAGTGCGGTGCTTGCACTCTCGCTCACCGCTTCCCTCGCAGCCTGCAAAGGCAATACGGCAACGGACGAAACAACGACCATTGAACCCTCCACCGCCGAGCAGCACAACTACGACGGCTTGGCAACGAATGTTTCAAAAGCCGAAACGGTTTATGTAAATCTCGACGCAAACGGCAACAGAGTCAGCACGGTCGTTTCCGACAAGCTCCATTCAGACCTCTCGCAGGTAAAGCTTATGGATAAGAGCGACCTTTCGAGCATCGTAAATGTCAAGGGTACGGAGCTTCCCGTCATAAACGGAACGGATATAGAATGGAACATTGAAACAAACGACCTCTTTTACAGGGGCTACTCCGAAAAAGAGCTGCCGATACAGATAGGTATCAAATACTTCATAGACGGCAACGAGGTGACCCCCGAGGAGCTTAAAGGCAAATCCGGCAAGCTCAGAATTGAGATATCCGTCACGAACACTCTGTACGAGGAAAAAGAGATAAACGGCGCAATGCACAAAATATATAATCCCATGCTTGTTTTCGGCGGACTCATTCTCCCCGAGGACAGCTACGCCAGAATCTCGTCCGAAAACGGCAGATTTATGAGCGACGGTTCAAAGACCATCGTATTCTTTGCCGGTATGCCCGGTGTCAGCGACACTCTCGGCATTGCAAGCGATAAGCTCAAAGACCTCGGCATAGGGGCGCTCTCCGATGTCGATATGAGCGGCAAATATGTCATCGAAGCGGAAGTCACCGACTGCAAGCTCGGCAATATGTACTTTGCCGGAATGCCTCTTTCGGGTCTTGTAAAAACCTTCAAGCTCTCCGATGATATAAATTCTCTCACCGGTATGCTCGAAACACTCACCGAGCTTACAAATACACTCAAAGGTGCCGATATGCAGAAGATACTCTCGGCTCTGTCCGCAGACGGCAACAACCTCAACCAGCTTACGGAGGTTCTCAACGACGCAGCCAAGCTCTACGAGAACAACAAGGGTCTGATGTCCACGCTCTCCGAGTTCATGACAGACAAGAACATCGCTCTCATCAAATCGGTAACGGACGACCTCAAAAAGGTCGATATCAATTCCGTAGCGGAGCTTGCAAATGACAAGAACCTCAAAAAGCTGCTCACCGACCTTTCGAAAACTAACCTGAAAAAGTATGAGGAGCTTCTTAAAAATCCGCTTTTCAAAACATTTTTCAGCGATATCTCCTCGCTTGCAAATGACGCAGAGGCGCTCCTGCCCTCGATTCGGAAGCTCGCAAACGCCTTCAAGGGTACGGACACGACAAAGCTCATTAACGACATTCAGTCGCTCATGACCGTCGCAAATTCCCTCTCGAAGCAGCTCTCCACCGCAGAAAACCAAGCGGCGCTCGATAAGCTCCCCGAAACGATCAAGGAGGTAAAGCGCATCGCAGCCGCAGCAGAGCAGAACTCCGAGCTTATCAACACCGTTATGGAATTTGCCGGCAGCGACGAACTTAAAAAAATCACCGAAATTCTCGACAACTCCCAGACGGACAGCATAAAAGAAGCCGTCAGGAAGCTGACCGACTCCGATGTTAAAGCCGAGGACGCAGTTGCTCTTTTCAGAGAAATGCTTGCCTTCGGTGCCGAAAACACAATCTTCTCCGACGCCGCACCCGACACGGACACGAGCCTGATGTTCATCTTCAAGACCGCATCTATCGAATAACAAAATACATCGTGCCGTGAAATACGGACACGGCACAGCAGAAAAACAGGCTGCCGCTTTATGACAGTCTGTTTTTTTTGCGCTTTATTCGGGCTGCAACTTTTTTCGCGGCTCGAATTTTTTTGCCGCCGCCTTTTCTCCGAATACGGTTTTTTCCGTTTTCGACCCGTAAATACTCAATTTTTATGTTTGACAGCTGATTTTCTTCCCTGTTTTCACAATTTGTTTATTTCAAGCATAATTATTTGATGTATTAAACACGCGCCGTATAAAATGCGCTTGATTTTTCTGCCGCAATATGCTAACATGAATTTTAACAATGATCCGTATGCGCGTTTATTCGCCGTTTTGCGCACCGCAAAAGCACGGAGCCGAAAGAAAAACAAGGAGTGACCTTTTTGGGCAAGTACATCGTAAAGCGTGTTGCACTCGGTATTTTAAGTATCTTTATCGTTGCAACGCTCACATTTTTCCTTATGAATCTCGTCCCCGGCGGACCGTTCGTCGCGGAAAAATCCATAAGCCAGGCTGCGCAGGAGGCTCTCGCGGCAAAGTACGGGCTTGACAAACCTCTTTTCCAGAGATATCTCACCTATATGGGCGACCTTCTTAAAGGCGACATGGGCGTAAGCCTTCGCCAGAGAGGCCGTACCGTTTCCGATATCATTTTCTCGAAACTGCCCGTTTCCATGAGGCTTGCGGGCGTTGCCGTTGCGGTCGCGCTTATAGTCGGCATTCCGCTCGGCTGTCTGTCGGCTTACAACAGGGGCAAGTTTGCAGATAACTTCATTATAGTATTAGCCACCTGCGGAATCGCCATTCCGAGCTTCATAACGAGCGTTTTCCTGCTCTATGTGTTCGGCAGCAAGCTCCACATCTTCCCCACGGTCGGACTTAATACTCTGTCGTCGTACATAATGCCGGTAACGGCGCTTGCTATCTACCCTGCCGCTTACATAACGCGCCTTATGCGTTCGAGCCTTCTCGATGTCATGGGACAGGATTATATCCGCACCGCACGCGCAAAGGGACTCGGCAACTTCGTGATACTCTTTAAACACGCACTGCGCAACGCAATTCTGCCGGTTATCACCTATGTCGGCCCCATGCTTGCCGGACTTATGACCGGTTCCTTCGTCGTCGAAAAGATATTCACTATCCCCGGACTCGGCAGAGAATTCGTTTCGTCCATCACAAACCGCGACTACACGATGATAATGGGAACGACAATTCTTCTTGCGGCCTTCATCATCACCGCCAATGTCATAGTTGACATTCTTTATAAAATTATAGATCCGCGCATAAAACTGAAATAAGGAGTGGGAGAAAGATATGAAAAAGCATAAGCTGAGCTTGCAGCTCAATCCCGACGACTTTCTTCCGGCAACTCCGGACGAAAAAGAAAGTCTTGTTATAATGCGCAAAAGCGTCAACTTCTGGGCTGACGGAATGCGCCGTCTGAAAAAGAACAAGGTAGCTATGGTAAGCCTTGCCGTCGTTATCTGCATTATCATTTTCGCATACATTCTGCCCGCTTTTTGGCCCTATTCCTACGAGCAGCAGATAAAGGGCAGCGAGAACCTCTCTCCGTTCGAGTACGGTCAGACGGAGCTTGCCGCAAAAGAAGCAGGCGAAAGCGTATTTCCGCACATTTGCGGCACCGACAGACTCGGACGCGACTTTGCGGTGCGTCTTATGATGGGTACGCGCATAAGCCTTACGGTCGGTCTTATCTGCGCCGCGCTCGTTTTGCTGGTCGGCGCTACCTTCGGCGCGATAGCAGGCTTTGCAGGCGGCTGGGTGGATAATATAATGATGCGTTTTACCGATATTATCTACACCATTCCCGACATTCTTCTTATCATCATTCTCTCCGTCGCGCTCAAAGAAAGGCTTGAAGCGCTTGCCGATTTGCCGGCATTCAACTGGATGCAGACGGTGGGTCCGAACCTTATTTCGATTTTCTTGGTTTTCATTCTTATATACTGGGTAGGTATGGCGCGTATAACCCGTTCGCAGGTGCTTGTTCTCAAAGAGAGCGAGTATGTAACCGCGGCGAGAGCGCTCGGTGCAAACGGTTCGAGAATAATCAGAAAGCACCTTCTCACCAACTGCATCGGTACTCTTATAGTTACCACAACGCTCCAAATCCCCTCGGCTATCTTCACCGAGAGCTACCTCAGCTTTTTGGGACTCGGCGTTGCGGCTCCCATGCCCTCGCTCGGTTCGCTTGCAACCGACGCCGTAAAGGGAATGAATTCGTATCCGCACCTTTTGTTCCTGCCCGCTATTATGATAAGCGTTACCATTCTTGCGTTTAACCTCCTCGGCGACGGTCTGCGCGACGCGTTCGACCCGAAGCTGAAAAACTGATAAGGAGGAAAGAACAGTGAGCAACATACTTCTTGATATAAAAGACGAAAGACTCTCCTTTTTTACTCCGGCAGGCGAAGTAAAAGCGCTCAACGGCGTTTCACTCTCGATGGAGGAGGGCGAGGTTCTCGGAATAGTCGGCGAGTCCGGCTCGGGAAAATCCGTAACGGCATATTCGATAATGGGTCTTACCGCATACCCGGGCAAGCTTGTCGGCGGTACGATAAATTTCAACGGTCATCAGATAGATAAAATGACCGAAAAGGAATTCCGCGCCATCAGAGGAAACGAAGTTTCGATTATATTCCAAGACCCGATGACGAGCCTTAACCCCGTTTACACAATAGGCAATCAGATAACGGAGGCTATACTGCTTCACACCGACAAAACAAAGGCAGAAGCCAACGCACGCGCAAAAGAGCTTTTGGAGCTTGTAGGAATCAACGAACCCGACAAGCGCCTTAAACAGTATCCGCACGAGCTTTCCGGCGGTATGCGTCAGCGCGTTATGATAGCTATCGCACTTGCCTGCGAGCCGAAGCTCCTTATTGCAGACGAGCCTACGACCGCGCTCGATGTTACAATTCAGGCGCAGATACTCGAGCTTATGCAGTCGCTGCGCGAAAAGCTCGGCATGAGCATTATAATGATAACGCACGACCTCGGTGTTGTTGCGAGTATGTGCGAAAAAATAGCCGTTATGTACGCGGGACACATTGTCGAATACGGCACAACGGACGAGATTTTCTATTCACCGAAGCATGAATATACAAAGGGACTTATAAATTCCATTCCGAAGCTCAGCACAAAAGAAAAAGAGCGCCTTGTTCCCATCGAGGGACAGCCGGTCGACCTTCTCAATCCTCCGGCAGGCTGCCCGTTCGCACCGCGCTGCCGCTCCTGCATGAAGATATGCCTTAGGGAGATGCCGCCGAGAACGGATCTGAGCGACACACATTACAGCAACTGCTGGCTGCTTCAAAAAGAAGAGTACGAGAACGGAGGTGCCGAAAATGAGTGATACGAAAAAGCTTGTTGAAATAGAACACCTTCAACAGTATTTTCCGGCAGGCGGCAGAGGAAAAAACAAGCGCTTTGTTCAGGCTGTCGACGATGTTTCGTTCTTCATCAATAAGGGCGAAACGCTCGGTCTTGTCGGCGAATCCGGCTGCGGCAAAACCACCGTCGGACGCACGCTTCTGCGTCTTTACGAGCCGACGGACGGCAAAATAATATACGACGGCGAAACCATTTTCGACAAAAAAGCGAAAATCGCCGTAAATATGCTCCCCTACCGCAAAAAAATGCAGATGGTCTTTCAGGATCCGTACGCAAGTCTTGACCCGAGAATGACGATAGGCGACATTGTCGGTGAACCGATAGACATCCACAAGCTCGCGTCCTCAAAAGCGGACAGACGCGAAAGAATAATTTCGCTTCTCGACAAGGTAGGACTCAACTCCGAGCACGCGAACCGCTATCCGCACGAGTTTTCGGGCGGTCAGCGACAGAGAGTCGGCATTGCACGCGCACTTGCCGTCAATCCCGAGTTTATAGTCTGCGACGAGCCTGTTTCCGCACTTGATGTTTCCATTCAGGCACAAGTGGTAAATATGTTCGAGGATCTTCAACGCGACCTCGGTCTTACCTACCTCTTTATCGCACACGACCTGAGCGTCGTAAAGCATATTTCGAACAGAATAGGCGTTATGTACCTCGGTAAGCTCGTCGAGATTGCCGACAGCTGGGAGCTTATCTCCAACAGCGCGCACCCGTACACGAAGAGCCTTATCTCCGCTATTCCCGAAGCCGATCCGAAAACTGCGAGAGCGACTCACCGCATTCCGCTTGAAGGCGATGTTCCGAGCCCCCTCAATCCGCCGAGCGGATGCCGCTTCCGCACACGCTGCCCCTACGCAACAGAGAAATGCGCCGAGAGCTGCCCCTCACTTAAAGAGGTTTCTCCCGGACACTGGGCTGCGTGCCACCTGCTGTAATTCTATTACAGCCCCAAACACGGTATTTGCTGCCATCTGACGCAGCGGATATATATTCAAAAATGCCGGCTTGCCGGTAAATTTAAAGAAAGGTACGAAATGCACATGAAAACCAAAAAGATCATTGCACTGGTTCTTACCCTCGCTCTTTCGCTCTCGATGCTTTTCGGTCTTGCAGCCTGCAAAAACGGCGGCAATGAGCCCACCGACGCTGCAAACCCCGGCCAAAAGAAGCTCGCTGATACGATAACGGTTCAGGTAGGACCCAACCCCGAAACGATTGACCCCGCTCTCAACTCGGCAATCGACGGCGCCAACCTTCTCATCACTCTTTACGAAACACTTCTCATAATCGACCAGGACAACACTGTTCAGCCCGGTCAGGCAGAATCATGGGAAGTAAGCCCCGACGGACTCACTTGGACCTTCAAAATGCGTGACGGTCTTAAATGGTCCGACGGCACCGACCTCAACGCTAAGGACTTCGAGTATTCCTTCAAGCGTGTCTGCGATGTAAAACTCGCAGCTCCCTATGCCGAAACCGTTTGCAGCATGATCGAAGGCTACAACGATGCTATCGGCAACCCCGATGAAGAAGGCAAGCCCACCACAACTCCCGACCTTGACAAGCTCAATGTTAAGGCAAGCGAGGACGGCAAGACCCTTACCATCAAGCTTGCTTATCCCTGCTCTTACTTTGACAAGCTCGTTGCTTTCGCAACTCTCAGCCCCGTTCAGAAGGCTACTGTTGAGAAAAACGGCGATGCATGGGCAACAAAACCCGAAACCTATGTCTGCAACGGTCCTTACATGATTGAAGAATGGGTTCCCGGCGAGCGCATCGTCTGCAAGAAAAACCCCTACTACAAGGGCGGCTGGGATTCCACCAAGATCGTTACCGAGCACATCAAGTTCCTTCTTATTGAAGATTCTTCCGCAGCTCTTGCAGCATACCAGAACGGTACTGCACTTATGATCAAGGATGTTCCCACCGATGAAATCGACACCCTCAAAGAGGGCGGCGAGTTCTACGCTGAGCCTATCCTCGGTACATACTACCTCAGTTTCAACCTCAACGACAAGACCTTTGCCGACAAGAATGTCCGTAAGGCTCTTTCGCTTGCTCTTGACCGTAAATACATTGCCGAAACCGTTATGCACGGCACTTATTCCGCAGCTTACGACTATGTAGGCCCCGGCGTTATCGATGCAGAGGGTTACTTCGAGGAGAACACCAAGAAGCTCAACGGCGACTACTTCATCAGCGAAGATTACGAAGCTAACCTTGCAGAAGCAAAGAAAGCTCTTGCAGAAGCAGGTTATCCCAACGGTGAAGGCTTCCCCGCAATCACCTACTCCACCAACGAAGCAGGCTACCACAAGCCCCTTGCCGAGTACATTCAGAACGCTTATAAAGAGCTTGGCATCACTGTCAAGATCAACATCGTTGAATGGTCCTCCTTCACTCCCATGCGTCGTGCCGGTGAATTCCAGATGGCTCGTAACGGCTGGGTAATGGACTACAACGACGCTTCCAATATGCTTGAACTCTTTGTTTCCACCAACGGCAACAACGACGGTAAGTATAACAATAAGGATTTCGACGCAGCTATCGAGAAATCGAAGACTGCCGACAAGAAGGTTCACTTCGAAGCTCTCCACGAAGCTGAAAAGATCCTCATGGATGATTACGGCATCGTTCCCGTTGCTTACTACAACGACTTCTGGCTTCAGAGCAAAAAGCTCCAGGGCAGCTATCACAGCGTTTACGGTTACTGGTACTTCCAGTATGCTTATGCATACGCTGACTGATAAAAAGCTCTGATAACAGGCTTTTTAACAATTAAATAACCGCTTCCGGGTTTGCGGCAGCCGCCGCAGATCCGGAGGAATAAGGTATTTTCCGCCGCATGGGGTTCCCGTGCGGCGTTTTTGTCCCCTTTGCGAGTTTCCGAAGCACCGGTATAAAATCGTATTCGCGTGACACGCAGCGCCGTCAGCACGAATCCGAATCACTGTTTTGCGTTTTCGCACCGCTGCTCACGGATTTCCGTCCGCAACTCATATACTGCCAAACAAAATGTAAACAGAGTTAAAAAACGAAATTAAATATATCCAAAAAACGAAGGAAAGATTTTTCTATCATTGTGCGAAATAACACTTGCCCAAAAAAATAATCTATGTTATTATGTTGCTTGCGACACGAAATCTGTCGCAAGCGACACGAGCCGCTTTTCACCGCTAATATAAAGGAGGTAGTTGTTTTGAACGCTCCGAAGCATTTAGGTCCGCTTTTCAAGACGATAGGCAACGCTGTCGACAATCAGATAACTCAACAGGTGCAGGCAACGGGACTTACTTCGGCTCAGATATTTATCCTGCACTATCTTTCGCGCCATGTCGAAAAGCCGATATACCAAAAGGATCTCGAAGAAGCGCTCGAACTCAGCCACGCGACCGTAGCCGGAATTATCTCACGGCTCGAAAGCAAAGACTTTGTAAAGCTTGTGCCGAGCGAACAGGACAAACGCTGCAAACAAATAGTAGCTACCGACAAAACAAGACAGCTTGACGAGGAAACGGGAAGAATAATAGACGAAACCGAAAAGAAGCTGCTTTCGAGCTTTTCCGACGACGAAATCGAGCAGCTGCGCGACTATCTCATCAGGCTGCTGTATAATCTCGGGATCGAACTCCCGAAAATAAAGGAGGACAGGAAATGATAAAAAAGCTTTCCCGGAGCGTACGGGAATACAAAAAGGACGCAATTTTAACGCCGTTTTTTATGATCGGCGAAGTCAGCTGCGAATGTATTATTCCGCTCATCACGGCGGAACTTATCAACACGATAAACAGAGGCGACGGTTTAAATGAAATAGTAAAGGACGGCGTGCTGCTTGTTGCAATGGCTTTTCTTTCGCTGTTTTTCGGAGCAATGGCAGGCAAAACCTGTGCGTCTGCCTCTGCCGGATTTGCAAAGAACCTCCGGCAGGATCTTTTTTATTCGATACAGAATTTCTCGTTTGCGAATATAGATAAATTCAACACCTCGAGCCTTGTAACGCGTCTTACTACCGATGTCAACAATGTACAGAACGCGTTCATGATGCTCATCCGTACAGCGGTAAGAGCGCCTCTTATGCTCGTATTTGCAACGATTATGTCCGTTGTTGTCGGAAAACAGCTTGCGTGGATATTCGCAGCCCTCGTTCCGTTTATCGCAATCGGACTGTATCTTATAGCAAGAATTGCAATGCCGCGCTTCAAGGCAGTGTTCAGGAAATACGACAATCTGAATGCGTCGGTTCAGGAAAACATTAAGGGAATGCGCGTAGTCAAGAGCTTTGTCCGCGAGGACTACGAAGAAAAGAAGTTCGCAAAGGCTTCCGAAGAGCTGAAAAAGGACTTCACCTTTGTTGAACGCGTTATCGCACTCAGCACACCCATTATGCAGATATCGATGTATACCTCCATGCTTTCTATTTCGTTCTTCTGCGCAAAGATAGTAATAAATTCCGTCGGCTCGACTCTTGATGTGGGAACACTTTCGAGCATGATAACATATTCGATGCAGATACTCATGTCGCTGATGATGCTCTCGATGATACTCGTAATGCTCACAATGGCAGTGGCTTCCGCAAAGCGTATCGAGGAGGTTCTTGACGAGAAAAGCGACATAACCGACCCGGAGAATCCCGTAACGAAGGTTCCGAACGGCAATGTTGATTTCGACAATGTATCGTTCAAATATTCCGCAGCGGCGGAGAGAAACTCGCTTGAAAACATTAACCTTCACATAAAATCCGGACAGACGGTCGGTATAATCGGCGGAACCGGCTCGGGAAAATCAAGCCTTATCCAGCTCATCTCCCGTCTGTACGATACTACTGAGGGTACTGTCAGCGTCGGCGGCATTGATGTAAAAAAATACGGTATCGTACCGCTGAGGGACGCTGTTTCGGTCGTTCTTCAAAAGAATGTCCTGTTCTCGGGCACTATCAAAGAGAATCTTCGCTGGGGCGACCCGAACGCCTCCGACGAGGAAATTGAGCGTATATGCAATCTCAGTCAGGCTTCCGAGTTCATCGAGCGCTTCCCCGACAAATACGACACCTACATAGAACAGGGCGGCGCGAATGTTTCCGGCGGGCAGAAGCAGAGACTCTGTATTGCCCGTGCGCTTCTGAAAAAGCCCAAGATACTTATCCTTGACGACTCCACCTCCGCAGTCGATACTCACACGGACGCGCTTATAAGAAAGGCGTTCCGCGAGGAAATACCGAACACGACAAAAATAATTATCGCGCAGCGCATTTCGTCCGTTCAGGACGCGGATAAAATAATCGTCATGGACAAGGGCGAGATTGCCGCACAGGGAACGCATGAGGAGCTTCTCGAATCGTGCGATATCTATAAAGAAGTCTACTATTCTCAGAACAGGGCAGGTGACGAAAATGAATAAGAGCACAAAGACACTCCCCAAAGGAATGCCCCCTACGGGCGGGAAAGGGCCCGGTGCTCCGCGCGGAAAAGCAAAGCTTGACCCCAAATCGCTCGGCAGACTCGTAAAGCTGCTCGTTCACGACCACCCCGTTCTCGTTCTCCTCATCATAGTCTGCATCGCACTGAATGCGATAATAGGCGTTATGCCTGCCGTTTACATAAAAACGATAACCGGATACATTGTAGACGGACTTAAACTCGCGCAGACTGCCGGCGGCGCTGCCGCATGGGCACAATATTCTCCGCTTGTCGGTAAATCGCTGCTGACGATGGCACTGCTGTTTGTTGCAGGAATCATCTGCGGAACGGCAAAAGAGCAGTTCGGTGCACTCCTCACACAGGGCTTTCTCGATGATATGAGAAAGCGTATGTTCGACAAAATGGAGGAGCTGCCGATAAAATACTTCGACACGAACACCCACGGCGATATCATGAGCCTTTACACCAACGATATCGACACTCTCCGTCAGCTCGTGTCACAGGGTCTGCCGAGCATTTTCTCGGCGGTAATAACCGTTATATTCCTTATCGGAGTTATGTTGTATTACAGTGTTTCGCTCATGGTCGTTGTTATCCTCGGCGTTGTCGCAATGACACAGGTAACCAAAAAAATAGGCGGCAACTCCGCAAAGTTCTTCATGCGCCAGCAGGAGAGCGTAGGCAAGACCGAGGGCTATGTTGAAGAAATGATGAACGGACAGAAGGTCGTAAAGGTCTTTTGTCACGAAAACGCGGTAAAGCGCGATTTTGACGAAGTCAACGACGAGCTTTTCAAAAACTCGAAGGCAGCAAACACCTTCGGCAACATTTTCGGACCGATAATGAACAACATAGGCAACATTTTATATGTTCTTGTTGCATTTGTCGGCGGTGTTCTCATCACACTCGGCGACACAATACCCAACATTTCAGTAGAAAATATTATACACACCGGTTCGATTACCGCTGTTCTCTCCGTTTCGGTCGTTGCATCGTTCCTCGGAATGTGCAAGCAGTTCACGGGGCAGGTCAACCAGGCGTCGCAGCAGATAAACGCAGTTGCGATGGCAATGGCAGGCGCACAGAGAGTATTCGACCTTATCGACAGCGTGCCTGAAACCGACGATGGATATGTCACCCTCGTAAACTGCCGCATTGACGAAAACGGCACGGTGACCGAATGCGCGGAGCACACCGGACAGTGGGCGTGGAAGCACCCTCACTCTGCCGACAACTCCGTTTCGTACACGCCCTTGCGCGGCGATGTCGTATTTGACGATGTCGATTTCGAATACGAGGAGGGCAAGCCCGTTCTTCACAATATTTCGCTCTACGCAAAGCCCGGTCAGAAGGTCGCGTTTGTCGGTGCTACCGGTGCAGGCAAGACTACGATTACCAATCTTATCAACCGTTTTTACGATATCGCGGACGGCAAGATAAGATATGACGGAATAAACATCAACAAGATAAAGAAGGACGATCTGCGCCATTCGCTCGGCATCGTGCTGCAAGACACCAACCTGTTCACCGGCACGGTCATGGACAACATCCGTTACGGCAAGCTCGACGCGACGGACGAGGAATGCATAAATGCGGCAAAGCTCGCAAACGCACACGATTTCATAGTCCGTCTGCCTGACGGCTACAACACCATGCTGACCTCAAACGGCGCTAACCTCTCACAGGGACAGCGTCAGCTTATCTCGATAGCGCGCGCTGCCGTTGCCGATCCGCCCGTAATGATACTGGACGAAGCCACCTCCTCCATAGACACCCGTACGGAGCTTTTGGTTCAGCGCGGAATGGACGCTCTTATGAAGGGCAGAACCGTATTTGTTATCGCACACCGCCTTTCGACTGTCAGAAACTCCGACGCGATAATGGTTCTCGATCACGGCAGGATCATAGAAAGAGGCAGCCATGACGAGCTTATTGAAAAGCACGGCACATACTACAAGCTGTACACAGGCGCTTTCGAGCTTGAATAACGAAAAAACGAGGAAGATATAATGAAAACCGAAGCGAGGAAAAACGGTTCCACCGGAAAAGGACGGCTTTTGATGCTCTCAACGGCGCTTCTCTGGGGACTTGCCGGGGTTTGCGTCAAAAGCATTCCATGGAACTCTATGTCAATAATGGCGGCACGCTGCTTCATCGCAGTCCTGATGATAATTGCAGCAAGAAAAAGCTTCCGCCTGAAAACCGACAAAAAAACAACTCTCGGCGCGGTGATGATGACTCTTACAGGCATTCTCTACATGATGTCGATAAAGCTCACGACCGCCGCCACCGCAATAGTGCTGCAATACATTGCACCTATTCTCGTGTATCTTTACACGGTCATATTCAAAAAGGCAAAGCTCCGCATGAGCGAAGCCGTGATAGTTCTCGCGGTTTTCGGCGGCTGCGTCCTCTCGTTTGCGGACGGACTCGACCCGACAAAAATGCTCGGTAACATACTCGGCATTTGCTCGGGTATCACCTTCGCGGCACAGATAATTATTTTCAACGACGAGGATACAAATTCCGAGGACGGGATGTATCTCAGTAACCTTATGGGTCTTTTTGCCGGACTTCCGTTCATGTTCTTCGATAAGCATCTCGATTTCTCCGCAAAAACAATAATGTGGGTGCTTATCCTCGGCGTGTTCCAGTACGGTCTTGCAAACATCTGCTACGCAAAGGGCTGCCAAAGCGTCGATAAGATAGAAGGTGCGCTTATTCTCACGGTCGAACCTATTTTCAACCCGTTCCCGGTGTGGATAGTTACGGGGGAAAAGCCCGGCAAGCTCGCGATAGCAGGCTTTGTTATCGTCGTTCTCGGCGTTGCCGCCTATGGTGCGCTGCCGCTGATAAGAAGCAAACTGAGCGGTGATAAAAAAGCGGACAAGATCAAGACGGCATAAAAACAAACAACTCTGTCCGAAAAAAACGGGCAAAAGAACAAGCGATTACCCGAAAATCGAAAAAAAAGTGAGCCGAAGCACCGGTCAAAGCGGTGTTTCGGCTCACTTTTTAATTTATGCGACTCACAAAGCCGTTTTTGCCTTATTCATTTCAGAGCAGTCCGTATGTCTGCTTCAACAGAATAATACGGTAAACACTTTCGTTTATTCGCTCCTCGCTCACTTTTCCGTCCTCGACTGCTTTTATCACCGCATCGAATGCCGTTCTGAAATCATCCGGGCACAGGAGAATATCGCAGCCTGCATTTACGGCGTTTACGGCAGCCTCAGCCGGAGTGTAGCTCCCGGTAACAGCACCCATTTCAAGCGAATCTGTGATCACAACGCCGTTGAAATTCAGCTGCTGCCTTAAAATGCCGCTGACGATTTTATACGACATGGACGCGGGAGTCATGTCACCCGTTATTCCGGGTGCCGCAATATGTCCGACCATGACACACTCATCATTTGACAGCGACTTATACGGAAGCCACTCGCTTTTCTCCATTTCAGCCTTTGATTTGCGGTTCACGGCTATTTCCTTATGGCTGTCCTCGGCGGTGTCGCCGTGTCCGGGAAAATGCTTAAATGTAGGGATAATATTCTGCTGCTTTAAGCCCTTCGCCATAGCCTCCGCCATGCTTGCGGCAGTTTTCGCGTTTGATGAAAACGCACGGCTGCCTATTACGGTATTGTCGGGGTTCGAATATACATCCGCAACCGGCGCGAAATCCATGTTGAACCCGTACCGGCTGAGATATGCGCCTATCGTTGAACCCATTTCCTCCGCCTGCGCCGTGTCGCCTGTCGCGCCGACGGCAGCTGCACTTGTGTATTTACGGACATTGAACGCGTCGTTGTTGGCAATGCGGGCAACCGAACCGCCCTCCTCGTCAAGCGTTATAAAAAACGGAAGCTCGCCTGCGCCCTGAATCGAAGCAATAAAATCGGTTATCTGCTGCGGCGTTTGAATATTCCTTCTGAAAAAAACGAAGCCGCCGACGGGATAGTTTTTCAGCGCTTCGGCAGCCGACGATGACAATTCCGTCATTCCGGCTGCGGACGGGTCCCGACTCTGTCCTGCTCCCGGCGAAAAATCCAGAGCGTCCGGACGGATAATAAACAGCTGACCTACTTTTTCTTTGAGCGTCATTTCGGTTAATCGGCGTTCGATTTCATCATTCGGCTGCGATATTTCGGTTTCCGCCTGCGTGATTTCCGTCTGCGGCGGCTCGGTTGCCGGCGGCTCGGACGATTCTGTTTTGCCGTCCGTTGATTCGGTCTGTCCCGTATTCGCCTGGGAATCCGTCGTTTCGTTCCGTGTTTCCTCAGGCTGAGTCGTTTCCGGCGCTGACGGAGAACAGCCTGCGCACAAAATCAGTACGAGCATCACTGCAATACTTATTATTCTGCTGCACTTCTTCATTTACGATTCCTCCTTTTACGGCAGCGCACACCGCCGTCCTTTTTTTATATTCTCCACACTTTTGTCCGCTTTAACGATGTCGCCAAAAGTTTTTCTCTCCGTTCAGCAGAATATAATTCAAAAAAAAACATATTTTTATGCGGAGGCAGTATCACAAAAAAAGCGAGCCTCAGCACTGCTTCCGGTGCCACGGCTCACTTTCTGCGGACCGTTTTGCCACAGCCCTTTTCAGTCTTTATTATTTTTTTATTGAGTGCTTATCAGTTACCCGTAAGCATAAAGATAAGCGCAAGCAGAGAGAACAATCCCACGCCGGATACAATAGCAACGGGGATGGACAGAGCATAGGTAACAATAGCCCTGAGCGGGGTCATGTATTTTTCTTTTTTCGTAAGCAAAACGCCCTTATCCCGCCGGACTCTATTTTATCTGAAAATAAACGCAAACCACTCTTTTATGGCTTTTATAAGAGCCTTGAACCAATCATACGGGGAAAATACCGTTTCGACCTTGACATCTGCGCCGCAGACATCGCACTTGCCGTCCGAATTCTTGTCCGTATGAGGCAGAACGGAAACGGTTTTCGTTTCGTTCGATTTGCAGCGAAGGCAAGTACGGCAGAGAAGCCCTTCTTCCGAGCAGGACGCCTCCTTGACTGTTTCCCAGCTGCCGTATGTATGACCGAGCGCGGCAGTGTAATTGTCCTGTTTGTGGTCACCGCACTTTCCGCAGGTATACAGCGTGTAGCCGCGTGTGGCACAGCCGGGCGCGACAACGGTCACGGTGTATTCATGCTCGCAGGTGTTTTCCTCGGCGAATGCGACCGATGAAAGACAAAAGAACATACTTACACAGAGAATAAGAGCAATAATTTTTTTCATACCATAAGCCTCCGTTAACAGTTTTGAGAGTATTCGCTGAAACGAAATACGGAAAGACCGCACTTCATATGTATGATACCACACGCAAAAAAAATAGTCAAGCAGCTCAATTCAACTTATTGCAGATAGAATTCACACAGTTTCAATAAATCCCATGAAAGCGGCTCTGCCCTCATCGGTGCGTTTGTACACACCGGCGTGTTCAAGGACGGTTTCGAACACCTTCCCGACCTCTTTTTCCACGATATCGGACACATTTTCGGGTGTGATACTGTCGCCATACTCCTTTTTGATACCGCGCGCCCAGTCGGCGTGCTTCGAGGTAAGCTCGTCGTCAAAATCGGTACCGTCAAGCAGCTTTTTCCCGACTGCTTTAAGCTCGCCGTCAAGACGCGCCGGAAGCACCGCAAGTCCCATAACTTCTATAAGACCGATATTTTCCTTTTTTATGTGGTGTAATTCCGCGTGGGGATGATATACACCGAGGGGATGTTCCGCTGTGGTAATGTTATTTCTGAGAACGAGATCAAGCTCGAATTTTTCACCGCGCCGTCTTGCAATGGGAGTCACGGTGTTGTGCTTTTCGCCGTCCGTTTCGGCGAATATAAACGCTTTTTCGTCTGTATATCCGCGCCACGCAGTGAGAATTTTGTCACCGAGCGCACAGAGCGACTCCGGATCGTCGGAAGTAAGGCGCACGGTCGACATTGGCCACGCGACGATACCGGCTTTAACATTATCGAACCCGTCGAAATGCAGCTCCTTTTCAATTGGAGCGCGCTCCATCGGAAACTCGTAGTGTCCGCCCTGGAAATGCTCGTGGCTGAGAATAGAGCCGCCGACAATGGGCAGGTCGGCATTCGACCCCACGAAATAATGGGGGAATGCCCCGACGAAGCTCAGCAGTTTTTCGAATGCGGAGCGGTCTATTTTCATGGGAGTGTGTTTCGAGTTAAAAACTATGCAGTGTTCGTTGTAGTACACATAGGGAGAATACTGCATGAACCAGTCCTCACCGCATATTTTTACGGGCATAACACGGTGGTTCTGCCGCGCCGGAAAATCGACTCTGCCGGCGTAGCCCTCGCTCTCGCGGCAGAGCTGGCATTTCGGGTAGCCGCTCTGAGGCGCATTTTTTGCGGCGGCTATCGCCTTCGGGTCTTTTTCGGGCTTCGAAAGATTTACGGTTATATCGAGCGCACCGTATTTGCCGTCATATTTCCACTTCAATATTTTTGCTATTCTGTCGGTACGGATATAGTTCGTATCGCAGCTGAATTTATAGTACCAGTCGGTCGCCTTTTGCTTGTCCTCGGCGAGAATTCCGAAAAACCGGCGCTGCACCTCGGACGGACGGGGGGTAAGCACTCCCATGAGCGCCGTGTCGAACAGGTCGCGGTAGGTCACGCTGTTTTCTATCAATCCTTTTTCGGCGGCAATGTCGCAGAGCTTTTCGAGAATGACATTCAGCGGTGCTTCGGCGGCAGGCTCCGAGAAGTCGGCGCTGCTCTCCCCTAACTTTTCGAGGAGCGCGTTTTCGCAGTACACCTCGTCTGCGCGTTCGATGAGTCCCCTCTCGACACCGTATTTTATAAGAGCTTTAATATATGATCCGATCATTTGTTTGTTCTCCCTTTTTTCTTTCAACAGAATTCTACCATATTTTTGCGCCGAATTCAACACGGCAGCGATATAAAAACAAAAAAAACAGTTTACACGACAGAATTTTTCCGTTACAATAAGCAAAAAAGGAGTTTCTTATGATATACGAAAACAACTGGCAATCGCTGAATTCACGCCCCGTCCCGGAGTGGTTTGCGGACGCGAAGTTCGGCATTTTTATTCACTTCGGACTTTATTCCGTGCCTGCCTTCACAGAGAACGGACAGTATGCGGAATGGTATATGTACCAGCTGAAAAACGGCGATCCTGCTGCGGTTCGCGACTTCCACAAGCGCGTTTACGGCGAGAATTTCAAATACGAGGACTTCGTTTCGGGCTTCAAGTGCGAGCTTTTTGATGCAGACAGATGGGCACGCATTTTCGAAAACGCCGGCGCAAGATACATCAACATCACATCAAAGCACCACGACGGCTTCTGTTTGTGGAAATCGGATTATGCATGGTGCTGGAACAGCGTCGATGTAGGTCCGCATATAGATTTTTTGGCGGAATTAAAACGCGCACTCGCCGGAACAAATGTAAAGTTCGGCGTGTATCACTCCGTTTACGAGTGGTACAATCCGCTCTACCTGAAATCCCCCGAGGAATACGCCGTAAAGCACCTGCACCCGATGCTCAAAGAGCTTGTCACGAAATACGAACCGGCTACTCTTTTCACAGACGGCGAATGGGATCACGAGAGCAGCGTCTGGCACTCCACCGAATTCCTCACATGGCTCTATAACGAAAGCCCCGTCAAGGATTATATCGTCCCGAATGACCGCTGGGGCAAAGAGACCCGCGGCAGACTCGGCGGAAACTTCACAACGGAATACGGAATTATCGACAACGGCAGAAAAATAGAAGAAGTCGTTCTCGACCGCCCGTTCGAGGAGTGCCGCGGAATAGGCAAGAGCTTCGGACTCAACAGGATCGAGGGCGTAAACGACTACCTGTCGGCAAAGGAGCTTATCGAAACACTTTGCTCGCTCGTTTCAAAGGGCGGAAACTTCCTTCTGAATGTCGGTCCCGCGCCGGACGGCACAATACCGGTTATAATGGAGGAAAGACTGCTTCAAATCGGCGACTGGCTCAAAGTAAACGGCGACGCGATATACGCTACCCGTATCTATTCAAAGAAAACCTACGACGGAATATACTACACGCAGTCCAAGGACGGCAGCCGCATTTACGCGATAATAAACCGCTTCCCGTTCGGCGACATAACGCTCCCCGGCGTACCGTACGATCCGTCCGTAAATGCCCGTCTGCTGGCGCATGACGCCCCCATAACAGTTTCGGACGACTCCGGCTGCGTCCGCCTTTCGTTCCCCTCGATAAATCCGGACGAAATGAAGTGCAAATACCTCTACGCCATCGAACTGACGAAGAAAAACTGAAAATAGCACGGGAGGTGCATCATGAAAAGACGACACATAAGAAACAGCGGTCTGATTATGTCCTTTCTTCTCTCCGTCTTTTTTAACCTGAGATGGACCGTCCCGGCGTGGATACTGCTCGGGCTGCATTTTTGGCTCAAAATATCGATATGGTGGTCGCTCGCCTGCTTTGCCGCGTTTCTCGTAATCATTCTCCTGCGCTGTATAGTTTTTAGTTCGCTTGTCGGCGCAGGCTCGTATAACGACAAGGAAAAACCGAACCTGAACCCGTACTCGGCAAAGCTCTCCGACATTCTGCCGGATAAAAAAACAAAAAGAGCGGCGAAAAATAAAAGAACTTACGAATAGGGGCTGTAAAAAAAACTGAGTTTTTTTGCAGCCCCTTTTTTAGGGGATAGGAAAAAATGTTCAGAGTAAATCAAC
>JAEDGF010000096.1 GCA_016297645.1 Clostridiaceae bacterium | reverse complement strand
CACCCGACAACGGCGTTCCCTATGAAGATGTCAACGGCGGTAACGGCGGCTACGGCAACGGCGGTAACGGCGGTTACGGCAACGGCGGCAACGGCGGCTACGGCAACGGCGGCTACGGCAACGGCGGCTACGGCAACGGGGGTAATGCCTGATGCGTGCAGTCATACAGAGAGTGACCGGCGCTTCGGTCGCTGTTGACGGCAAGACCGTCGGCGAATGCTCGAAGGGCTATATGCTTCTTTTGGGCGTGATGAACGGCGACAGTGAGCGCGAAGCCGACCTCCTCGCCATGAAAACAGCCATGCTGCGTGTTTTTGAGGACGAAAACGGCAAGATGAACAAGTCGATACTCGATATCGGCGGCGAGATTCTGTGCATTTCGCAGTTCACGCTCTGCGCCGATGTCAAAAAGGGCAACCGTCCGTCCTTCACGCCGTCCGCTCCTCCGGCTCAGGCAAAAGCACTGTACGAGTATTTTGTTTCCGCGCTTTATAAAGAGGGCGTTAAAAAGGTCGACAAGGGCGTTTTCGGTGCGGATATGCAGGTGTCGCTCGTCAACGACGGACCCGTCACCATCGTGTTCGACACGGACGAGTGGGCAAACTCCAAGATAAAAAGATGATTGAAGTTTTTACTGCTCCGGTAGGCGCATACGGAACAAATTGCTATATTATTAAAGAAAAAGCGACGGCTCTTGCCGCCGCCGTGGACTGCGCCGTCTTTAACCGCGATTACGAAAGACTCCTTGACCGTGCAGGCGTGAAGCGCCTTGAATATATTCTTCTGACGCACGGTCATTTCGACCACATCTGCGGTGTCGCCGAGCTTAAAAGGCGAACCGGGGGAAAGGTCTGTATTTCCGAGCGGGACGCAGAATGCCTAACGGACGAGTACAAGAGCTTCAACGCGCATCTCGGCTCGTTCGCGCAGGAGAGTGTTTCTCCCGATATCCTTCTGCATGACGGATCTGTTTTGACCCTCGGGGAAACGAGCATTTCCGTTCTTTCAACTCCCGGGCACACCCAGGGGTCGGTCTGCTTTTATGCTGACGGGAGCCTGTTTTCGGGCGATACTCTTTTTTACCGCTCCGTCGGGCGGACGGATCTCGGCGGAAACGCGGAGGAGCTTATAAATTCGCTCAAAATACTTATGAGCCGCTTTGACGACGCGCGTGTGTACCCCGGTCACGGCACGGAAACGAGCCTTTTATTCGAAAAGGACAACAACCCGTTTTTGCGCTGACGCGTCCGCACTTCGCGGTCGAAACGATTATAAAAACGGCAATAATACAAAAATATAACAAATCGGAACAACACTATGATAATTTATACACAGGGACACAGCTACCTCTACGAGTGCGAAAAAATATGCAGAATCTTTTTCCCGCTCGAAAAAATAATATTCTCCGACACATTGCCGGACGGCTCTGCCGCAACCGAAATCGACAGCAGTGCAACCGAAAAGGGCAGCAGCGCAACCGAAAACGGTAACTGCGCAACCGAAACCGGCAGCACCGAACGCGGCGCTTCCTCCTGCCCCGGCGGTGCGCTGCATTCGTCCGCGCACGAAGGTGACGGAGTTTCCTCCCATCCGGAGAACGGAAGCCCGGCAGGGGCGGGCAGCTCCGAAAGCCCGTCAGTCCGCCGTATCTTTACCGCCGAGCGGCAAAACGGTGACGAAACGGAGTATTTCTGCCGTGCCGAAATTGACGGCAAAACAGCCGAAAACGGCTTTTGTGTCCCTCCGCACTCGCCCGACAAGGGTATACCGGACGGCGAAAAGCAGCTTGCAAAGGCAATGGTGCGCGTCTTGTCCGAGATAACGGGAACAGTGCCGCCGTGGGGCATTCTCACCGGCGTGCGCCCGTCAAAGCTCATGCGCCGTCTTGCCGAAAAAACGGGGGACGAAAACGCGAGGTCGCTCTTTGTAAACGAGTATCTTGTTTCGCCCGAAAAGGCATCCCTTGCCCTCTCGGTCGCGTCCGTGCAGAAAAGGGCGGTCTCACTCAACACGCCCGACTCGTTTTCGCTGTATATCTCCGTCCCGTTTTGTCCCACGCGCTGCTCCTACTGCTCGTTCGTGTCGCACTCGATAGCGTCCGCGAAAAAGCTCATCCCGGAGTATATCCGGCTTCTCTGCCGAGAAATAGAAATGTGTGCCGAAATGGCGAAAGACTCCGGTCTGCACCTCGAAACCGTCTACATCGGCGGCGGAACGCCCACTTCGTTTACCGCCGAGGAGCTTAAAACCGTTACCGACGCGCTTACAAGGTCGTTCGATATGCGTTCGGTGCGCGAGTTCACCGTTGAAGCCGGCAGACCCGACACCGTCGACCGCGAAAAGCTCGTGGTTCTCAAAAACGCCGGTGTCACGCGCGTGAGCATAAATCCGCAGACCTTCTCGGACGAGGTCCTCAAAAACATCGGCAGACCCCACACGGGAAACGACGCGGTCGAAAAATATCTTTTGGCGCGCGAAGTCGGGTTCGATTCTATAAACATGGATTTCATAGCCGGGCTGCCCGGCGACACATACGAGAGCTTCAAGGCGAGTATCGAAAAAGCCGTCGAGCTGTCCCCCGACAACATCACGGTGCATACGCTTGCTCTCAAACGCTCCGCAAATATCGTAACGGAACACGAAACCGAAAATGTCTGCCGCGACACCGTCCGCATGACGGATTTTTCGCAGCAGCTGCTCACGAAAGAGGGCTTTTTGCCGTACTATATGTACCGCCAGTCCAAAAGTATAGGAAACCTTGAAAATATCGGCTGGTGCAAGCCCGATAAAGAATGCCTTTACAACATATATATGATGGAGGAGCTTCATTCCGTCGTTGCCTGCGGCGGCGGTGCGGTGACAAAGCTCGTCACACCGGGCGGCGAGAGGGTAGAACGAATATATAACTTCAAATACCCGTATGAATATATAAACAGATTTGACGAACAGATCGGCCGCAAGCAAAAAAGCGGACTGCGAATCTGAACGGAGGTTCATATGGCGAGAAAAAATCAATCACTTATAAACGGCGCGCTCATTTTGTCGGTCGCTATCATTGCGGTCAAGCTCGCGGGGGTTTTCTTTAAGGTCTATGTGACCTACAAGATAGGCATGGAGGGCAAAAGTTACTATGCCACCGCCTACGCACTCTATACCCCCATCTACTCGATAGCGCTTGCCGGGCTGCCCACTGCGGTCGCAAAAATAGTTGCGGCAAAGGCGGCTCAGGGCAGATATCGGGATGTCAAAAAGCTGTTTAATGTGTCGATTTTGCTGTTCGCGATACTCGGTATCGTCGGTACGGCTGTAATAATTCTGCTTGCCGTGCCGTTCGCGTCGTCCATGTCGGACGGAGTTCTGAACGCCGTCCCGGCTATCATCGCCATTGCTCCGTCGTTGTTTTTCTGCTGCGTCATGAGCGGCTACCGCGGCTACTACCAGGGACTCGGCAACATGACTCCCTCGGCGGTGTCGCAGGTATTCGAAGCCTTCGGCAAGCTGATTTTCGGATGGCTTTTCGTGAACATAGTCATCGGCACCGGCGCGTCCTTTGCCGACAAAATCCCGTATTTTAAGGATATAGTGACCGAAAAACAGCAGGCGTGGGCTGCCGCCGCCGCCATTATGGGCGTTACGGTCGGGTCGCTTGCGGCTCTGTTGTACCTTGTTATCCGCCGCGCCTTCGACAAAAACTCCGTCACTTCTGCCGAGCTGCGCGTCTGCGCGCCCGCCGAGAGCTTCGCGTCGCTTTCAAAGCAGCTTATCGCGCTTGCAGTCCCCATTGCGGTAAGCTCCGTCATTTTCAACATAACGACTCTTATTGATAACTGGGTCATTCCGAGCCGCCTTATGTATGTCTTGTCCGCCGATTTCAACACCGTCGCGAATATGTACCCCGGCATTATCGCCGCGCGCGGCTTTACGCCCGAAACGGCTGTCAATTTCAAAGACTATCTCTACGGCGCGTACGACACGGTTCTCGAAATAAAAAATATTGTCCCTACCTTCACCGTCACCTTCGGACTCAGCGCCGTCCCCGTCCTCACTCACGCGTGGGTCAAGCGCGACAGGCTCGGTGTAGAGAGCAGCATTCAGTCCGTTCTGCGCCTTACTCTGCTTTTGGCGTTCCCGGCAGGCTGCGGACTCGTCGCCCTCGCGCCCGATATCCTCAACATGGTGTACGGCATGAGCGAGATAAACGCCCCGGCGCTGCCGTATATCGCGCCCATTCTCATGATGTACGGCGTGTCCGTCTGCTTTTTGGCGCTCACGCAGCCCATAACAAATATGCTTCAAGTGGTCGACAGAACCGATGTTCCCATTAAAGCCATGGCGCTCGGCGCGGTGGTGAAGCTCGTGTCGAATTTCGTCCTCGTCAGTATCCCGTCGATAAATATTCAGGGCGCGGCGATAGGCTCTATTCTCTGCAACATCGTAATGGTCGTGTACGGGCTTGCCGCACTCGCGAAAACCGCAGAGATAAAGTATGACTGGAAGGGGACTTTCTTAAAGCCGCTGTTCTGCGCCGTCCTCTCCGGCATTGCCGCATGGGCGATAAACGGCATCTACGAACACTTTATTCCCACCGAGGGGCTTTCTTCGTTCCTGTCTGCGGACAACATTGCGGTCATTGCCGGTGTGTTCGCGGCGGTGGTTTGCTATGCTCTTTCGCTCTTTGCGACTCGTTCCCTGTCAAAAGACGATATTTTAATGCTCCCGAAAGGAAGAAAAATTGTAAAAGTACTTGAAAAATACGGACTTATAGGTTAAAATGTCTATTGCTTGCGCAATAATCAGGAAAAGGCGGTAATACTTATGGTTGACGGGTTTGAATTCAAAGATAGTTATACCGTTTCCGACCTTGTCGATATTATTGCGATTCTCCGCGCCCCGGGCGGCTGTCCGTGGGACAGCGAACAGACCCACGAGAGTATCAAAAAGAATTTCATAGAGGAAACCTACGAGGTCGTTGAAGCCATAAACAAAAAGAGCATTCCGCTTCTGCGCGAAGAGCTCGGCGATGTCCTCTTGCAGATAGTTCTCCATACTCAGATGGAAACCGAAAAGGGCAATTTCACCTTTGATGATGTCTGCGACGAGATTTGCAAAAAGCTCATCGTTCGCCACCCCCATGTTTTCGGCGATGTTACCGTTTCGTCCACAGGCGAGGTACTCTCGAATTGGGACGCAATCAAAATGCAGACGAAAAAGCAAAAGACGGTGTCCGACAGTATCGAGTCCGTTCCGCGCGAGCTTCCGGCGCTCATGCGTGCGCAGAAGATTCAGCACAAGGCAGCAAAGGCGGGCTTTGACTGGGATGATATAAACGGCGCTCTCGATAAGGTCTACGAGGAGGCAGGCGAGGTTAAGGAAGCCCTCGCGGAAAACGACGGCGCGCATACGGCGGAGGAGATAGGTGATCTCCTGTTTGCCTGCGTAAATGTTTGTCGTTTCGCCAAAACGGACGGCGAGGAGGCGCTCACCGCCGCAACGGATAAATTCGCAAGACGCTTTAAAATAACGGAAGAACTCGCCCGTGAAAACGGCGTTGATATGAAAACCGCTTCGATAGAGGAGCTTGACCGCCTCTGGGACGAAGCTAAGAAAAGAACAAATGACTGAGGAAACTCGGCTTTTGAAATATACCAGGAGGAATAAAAATGAACAAGACAGAACTTGTTGCAGCAGTAGCCGAAAAAGCAGGCCTTTCCAAGAAGGATGCCGAAGCGGCAACAAAAGCAGTTTTTGATGCAGTTACCGAGGCTCTTAAAAAGGGCGACAAGGTACAGCTCATCGGCTTCGGAACCTTTGATGTTCGCGAAAGAGCCGAAAAAGAGACCCGTAATCCCAGAACAGGCGAAAAGATCAAGGTCGCAGCCTGCAAGGTTCCCGGCTTCAAGGCGGGCGCTGCTCTCAAAGACGCAGTTAAATAAGACCCTGTATATGACCCCGTCCGAGGGGCTGGCGCATCAGGCGCACAAAAGAACAAAACAAGAAACAAAAGACTATATTTCGCAGCCTCATTAAAATAAAAGGCTCCGGGAATTATAGTCTTTGTTTGCTTAATGGGTGCATTGAAAACGGGTACGGCAGAATAGGCGGCAATCTCCCCGCGCGGCTCGTTTGCGCGGACAGTCGCCGAACCCGATTATGATTCATATCGACAGCGGTATTTCACCCCGACGGCAGCCGACCCGGCGCGGCGTTGCTCCGTCAGGTGACAAGCCGACCGCCGACCCGTAGTATTTTTAGCTGTCGACCGCCGCCCGTACGGCAGCTTAGGCTGACGGGACTTGAACCCGTGTCGGTTTTGACCGGCTGGTTTTCGCTC
>JAEDGF010000095.1 GCA_016297645.1 Clostridiaceae bacterium | reverse complement strand
AGTGCCGAAAAGGGGCACTGACGGGCGACATGGGTTTGAATCCCGTCAGCCTAGGAGGAAAATCATGAAAAGATCATTGGTACGGAAGCTGGGGCTCCTCGGTGTCGTCAGCTTTCTTTAATACATGTCGGCGGTAGTGTTTGCACCGCTGGCTTACCCCGGCTATGACCGGATGGCGCAGGCGGTCAGCGATCTGAGCGCCGCCAATGCCCCGTCGCTTATGCTTTGGAATCAGCTCAGCGCACTTTACAATGTGTGCGAGGTCGTTTGCGCCACTGTCGTCTGCATCGGCATTCGGGGGCAGAAAACCAGGCTGCTGCGCACCGGTATTTATCTGTTTGCCGTCATGGAATGGATCTCGGCAGTTGGTTATCGGATGTTTCCGCTGAGTGACAGCGGTTACGCCGGCGCGTTTCAGGATGTGATGCATATGGCTGTCACCGCTTTGGTGGTGCTGCTGTCTGTCGTGTCGCTGATCGTTATTATCGCGGCAGGCGTTAAAGACAGAAGCTGGCGTTCCTACGGTGTCTGCGCCGCTGTTGCATTGGCTATGATGCTTGTCGGCGCAATGGGGATGAAGATCGTCCCTGCCGAATATTTCGGCGTAGTCGAGCGTTTCAGCGTGTTTGCCGCGACAGGCTTCAATGCGGCGCTCGGCATTCACCTGTTTTGTATGAAGCCGAAAGAAATCAAGGAGTAAACTTATATGAGTATCATTCCGTATGTAATTGAACAAACCGGTCGCGGCGAACGAAGCTATGATATTTTTTCCCGGCTGCTCTCCGACAGGATTATTTTCCTCGGTGAGGAAGTGAAGGATGTATTCGCCGGTACCGTTATTGCGCAGATGCTTTTCTTAGACTCACAGAATCCGGATAAAGATATTCAGCTTTATATCAACAGCCCGGGCGGCTCGGTCACTGCCGGATTTGCGATCTACGATACCATGAAGTACATCAAGTGCGATGTATCCACCATTTGTATCGGAATGGCGGCGAGCTTCGGTGCTTTTCTGCTGGCAGGCGGAGCAAAAGGCAAACGGATCGCTCTGCCGAATGCGGAAATCATGATACACCAGCCGCTGATCGGCGGAAACGGTGTACACGGTCAGGCCACGAATATTCAGATCGTATCCGAGCAAATGCAGAAAACCAAACAGCGGCTGACCCGTATGCTGTCCGAGAATACGAGCAGACCCTTTGCGCAGGTCGCCGCCGATACGGAGCGCGACAATTATATGTCGGCACAGGAAGCCCTCGCCTACGGGCTGATCGACAAAATCATTGATAAAAGATAAGGAGAATAACCATGTCAGAAAAAAATATTACCATTCGTTTGGAAACGAAAGACGATTACAGAGCAGTTGAAAACCTTACCCGTGAGTCTTTTTGGAATGTCTGCCGTCCCGGCTGCATGGAGCACTATGTGCTGCACTGCTACCGTGACGACCCGGCGTTTGTGCCGGAGCTGGACCTCGTCATGGAGCTTGACGGCGAGCTGATCGGACAGGTCATCTATGTACGCTCGGAAATCGAGTGCGACGACGGAAGAAGGGTGCCGATCATGACCTTCGGTCCCATCGGCATTGCACCTGCATACAAGCGTCAGGGGTACGGAAAGAAGCTCCTCGACTATTCCATGGAAAAAGCGAAGGAAATGGGCGCAGGTGCGCTTGCCATCACCGGCAACATTCTGTTCTACGGCAAGTCCGGCTTTGTGCCTGCCAAAACAAAGGGTGTACGCTATGCCGACGACCCTGAGGCGGATTATTTTCTCATCAAGGAACTGACGCCCGGCTTTTTGGACGGCATCTCCGGCACTTACAAAGATCCGGAGGGCTATTTTGTCTGCGAGAAGAATCCGGAAGCGTTTGAAAAGTTTGAAGCGACCTTCCCGAAGAAGGAAAAGCTGAAACTGCCGGGTCAGCTGTTTTGAACGGAGAAAAAACAATGGCTTCCCGAAAAGAGTATCTCCGGTTCGTTTTGGAACAGCTATCGGATTTTGACGATGTATCTTACCGTCCCATGATGGGAGAGTTTATTCTCTGTTATCGCGGCAAAATTGTCGGCGGAATCTATGACGACCGGCTGCTTGTCAAGAAAACAAGAGCCGCATCGCGTCTTATGCCTTCGGCAATTTGTGAGATGCCGTATGAGGGAGCAAAGGAAATGCTGAGGGTAGATGAAGTTGAAAACAAAGAGCTTCTCACAAAACTGTTTCAAGCAATGTACGACGAATTACCGCCGCAAAAACGAAAGAACAACGGTATTGGAGGAATAACCGATGAACTATATTCGGATTACAAAAGAAAATATTGACAAGGAACATATCTGCTGTGCCATGTCCGGTAAGCAGAGTGTTGCAAAAAAGGAATGGCTGAGGCAACGCTTTGATGATGGACTTGTTTTCTATCGCAGCGAAGAACGCGGTAAATGCTTTATCGAATACATTCCGGCTGAAAACGCATGGGTGCCTATTGCGGCAGACGGCTATCTCTACATTGACTGCCTCTGGGTATCCGGTTCCATGAAGGGACACGGATATTCAAATGATCTGTTGGAGGAATGTATCCGAGACGCCAAGGCGCAGGGGAAGGAAGGCATTTGTATTCTGTGCGCAGAAGGTCGGAAGCGGGAATTTCTCGCTGACCCGAAATTTCTTACTTACAAGGGGTTCCGTGTGGCAGACATATCCGACTGCGGGATCAATCTCATGTACCTTCCCATGGAACCGTCCGCACAGATGCCGAAGTTCCGGGAATGCGCGAAGCATCCGGCGATTGAGGAAACCGGTTTTGTCCTCTATTACACCGATCAGTGTCCCTACACCTATTATTGGGTACCAAGGGTGCAGGAGGTCGCAAAAGAGCACGGTATCCCGTTCAAGGTCATCCATATCACTGATAAAGCATCTGCGCAGAATGTACCTGCACCGGTCACGACCTATGCCCTGTTCCGGGACGGTCAGTTTCTGACACAGAGTATTCAGTCGGATAAAAAATTTCTGGCGCTGGCGGGCTTGTAAAACTGATTTTAGCGAGATGAATGGAGGACAGTACATTGGAGCGTGAAGAATGAAACCGAGCGTAATTGACCCGAAAACTACTGCCCGCGCGGCGGCGTTTGACCTTTGGATGAACGCGCCGAACCCCATGGTGACTTTTTTCAAAAAGCTGGATGTCACACCGCTTGTTAGATTCAGCCGCAAGCACGGACTGAAATTCAATATGCTTCTCTGTTGGTGTATCGGCAAGGCTGCGAGCGGAATTAGGGAGTTTTATCTGCTCCCCGTCGGGCGCGAGCTGCTGCAATATGACAGCATCGCAGTGAACACGATCGTAAAAAACGAAACCGGCGAGGTCAGCTCCTGCGATGTGCCGTTTTCCGCTGACCTTGCGCAGTTCAACGCCGACTACCTGCGGCTGACACACGAAGTAGCGGAAAGCTGTGAAAATCACGATCTGACCGACAGCATGGTCATCGGCACCTCCGCCATCGTGGATACCGAGATCGACGGTGCCGTCGGCATGAACAGCGGCATTTTCAACAATCCGTTTATCATCTGGGGCAAATATCATAAGGGGCTTTTCAGGACGACTCTGAAATTGTCGTTCCAATTCCACCATACCCAAATGGACGGCGCGCACGCAGGGCGGTTTCTTGCGCGGCTTCAAGAAACCATTAACAGGATATAATAAGAGAATTTAGATTTGGCACCGGTCATGCGATGCCGTCGAAAAGATAGCAGGAGGCAATAACCATTGCAATACGAAAAAGAAATTATCTTAAAGGACGGCGCGAAATGCCTTCTTCGCGGAGCAGGTGAAGCTGATGCCGCCGAAGTGCTCCGCACTTTTGATCTCACGCATGCAGAAACGGACTATCTTCTGACCTATCCGGAGGAAAATTCGTTCACCGTCCAAGAGGAAGCAAAATTTTTGAAGGCGCGCAGCGAAAGCAAAAATGCCATCGAAATTGCGGCGTTCGTGGACGGCAGGATTGCCGGAACAGCGGGCATTGATCCGATTGATGACAAGGAAAAGATTCGCCATCGTGCGGACTTCGGCATCGCCATTGAAAAAGCCTACTGGGGGCGCGGCATCGGGAAGGCTCTTACGCTTGCGTGCATCGAATGCGCGAAGCAAGCGGGATACCTGCAAATAGAGCTGGAGGTCGTAGCAGAGAACGCATCTGCTGTCCGGTTGTATGAATCGGTAGGATTTCAGGAATATGGTCGCAATCCAAGAGGTTTCCGTGCAAGAAGCGGCTGGCAAACGCTTGTTCTTATGAGGCTTGAACTCGATTCTTAACCAAGGTTTTGATCAGCCAATGCTGAATCTACTATAATAAGAGCAAATACAGATGAATGAAAGGCCGGAACTGAATATAGAGTTGGATGCAGCCGCTTTCCGCAGCTTCTACTATCTGAAACGGGAGCTTGCCGACTTTTGTAAAGAAAACGGGTTGCCGGCATCGGGCAGCAAAGCAGAGCTCACGGATAGGATAGTATATTTTCTTGATACGGGAAATGTGCTGAAATCCTCTGCCGAGAGAAAAACGGCGGTAAACATCGGAACGCTCACCGAGGATACGGTCATAGAGCCGAATATCGTCTGCTCAGAAAAACACCGGGCGTTTTTCCGTGAAAAAATCGGAAAAGGCTTCTCTTTTAATGTTCCGTTTCGGCAATGGCTGAAAGCAAACGCCGGAAAGACATACGGCGGCTCGATCCGGGCGTATTATCGAATCTTGGAGGAAAAGAAGCAGCGTAAAACAGAGATCGGCGCACAGTTTGAGTACAATACATACATCCGTGATTTCTTCGCGGATAATCCCGGAAAGAACCTGCACGACGCAATCGTATGCTGGAATTACAAAAAGGGTCTGCCGGGGCATCATCGGTACGAACGGGTCTGTCTGAACGACATTTTGGAGCAGAGCCTTGCCGGGGCGTACGTGGCACTCTCCGGGCGCGGAATCGTCCCGTCATCGGGATTCCCGAGGAGCCGATCATCCACACTCTTGATAAAAATACTCTGCGGAGGATTTTCGACAATATCCTCTCAAAGGCAGCCAAGTGTTCTGACGGCGACTTGACCGTCCGGTTGTCGCCCGACGGTACCGTTCTTTTTGAAAACGGCGCAAAGGAGCTTGATGCGGTCCGGACCGCGTACCTTTTCGACCGTTTTTATGCAGTGAACACCGCACGGGGCGGAACGGGACTCGGGCTTTCCATTGAAAGGCTGTTCACCGAAAAAATGGACGGGATTATCGCGGCGGAATACAATGAAGGCAAACTGAAAATTATAATTTCGTTTTGAATCGGTTGCAGAGAAAAGACGGCAGAACTTTTTCGGATACGGAGGTACAGACATGAACGAATTTCGCGCGAGGGTCATCTCGCAGGAAAAAGGAGTATATAAAATTCAGAGCGGCAGCGAAATTAAATCGGCTGTCGTTTCGGGAAAATACCGGTATGAAACGCAAACGGTTTCGGACTACCCCGCAGTAGGCGATTATGTTATTGCCGAGTGGCAGGACGGCGACGGCAGTGCAATAATCACGGGACTGTTTCCGCGAAATAGCTGCTTTATCCGAAAAGCGGCAGGCACGGGAAAGCAGGAGCAGGTCGTCGCAGCCAATATTGATACGGTGTTTATCTGTATGTCAATGAACAACAACTTTAATATCCGGCGTTTGGAGCGATATCTGTCAGTCGCTTACGACAGCGGTGCAGCGCCGATGGTAGTCCTGACAAAATCCGATCTGTGTTCCGATATTGAAAGTAAAATCATCGAGTCGCAAAATGCCGCGCCGGGTGTGGATGTGCTGGCAATTTCCTCATCGGACGGGGATTACGAAGCGGTAATGAAGTATATTCTTCCGGGCAAGACGGTGGCATTTATCGGCTCGTCCGGTGTCGGGAAGTCAACGCTTATCAACAAACTGACCGGTACGGACAGTCTTGCTACACGCGAGATCGGGAATGACGATAAGGGTCGGCACACAACGACCCGCCGTGAGTTGATAACACTGCAAAACGGCGCTTTTGTCATTGACACACCCGGTATGCGCGAGCTTGGAATGTGGGACAGCGGCAACGGCATCGACACGGCGTTTGCGGACATTGAAGAATTGTCCCGTGCGTGCAAATATGCCGATTGCACTCACACCTCGGAGCCGGGCTGTGCCGTCCTGAGGGCGCTTGCGGACGGAACTCTGGATGATGCCCGTCTTTCGTCTTACCGGAAGCTGAAAACCGAAAATGACTACGCTGCGGACAACAGCCGATACCTTGAAGCCAAACGGGCGAGGTTCAAGGAGATTGCCAAAATCAACAAATCGAGAAGAAAGAGCAGATATTGACAGACAGAGTGTAACTGCCGGTTTCGGAAAATATGCCGTACCACCTGTTTAATTTGGCGGTTTTTTATATCTCCTTTCTTTATAGCTAAAATAGAAAATCGAGCATTCATAAGGTCTAATCCCTTATAAATGCTCGATTTGGTGCGGATG
>JAEDGF010000094.1 GCA_016297645.1 Clostridiaceae bacterium | reverse complement strand
TTGTGGATATCGGGACAGCAAACAATTCGCTGCTTTTACCCGTGGAAATCACGGCGGAAATGTCGGTAAAAGGCTCACGCATAGATGTCAATGTGCTTTCAAGCATATATGAAAGAGATGTTGCTACTCTCGTAAAAGAAGCAATTGCGTTGGAAAATGCCGGAGATATCGGTGTCTATTACGCAAAAAAAGAAGCTCTCAACTTGATAGGTGCCGGGGCGCGATTCCCCGTACAGCTTCAAAGAATGATCGCTTCTAATCCTATTGTACGCAGTTTCGATGAAAAAGTCAATAGGAAAATTTCGGATGTTACGCAATCGCTGCAATTTAAGCGTTGGTTCGGGGATTGGCAGAATCATCCGGAAACTATTGCGCCGGAGCTTCTGAACGGAGACGGTACACCGAAGGTGTTTTTATCACGGTGCAAAAAAGAACGGCGGGTTTACGGTTTTCAAAGACTGGCAGTATTTTACCGATAAAAAGAGTCAAGGACTCCTCGGTGTGCGCACCGGGGAGTCTTTGATATCGGTCGATTAAAAACAAACGCGGAGCGAAAGCTCCGGACTTGGCGGTGAGTCCGTTTCCCGTAATCCGAAAGCGGCGGTTGAAAACAAAGACGGAATATAGTAAAATAATTTCAGTTGTAAATTTTAATGTGTGTGAGTCTGCCGCAGCTTGCGGAAAACCGCGCGAAAAGCGCATACTAACTTATATTGACCGAAACGGGAAGGAGGCGGAGCATATGTCGGACAGCAATATTGAAACTGCCCGGAAAATCGCGAAGCTTGTTGACGAGAAGGGCGGAACAGCCTACTATGTCGGCGGCTTCGTACGCGACAGCCTTCGCGGAGAAGAAAACAAAGATATTGATGTGGAAATACACGGGATATATCCGAAACAGCTTGAAGAAATTCTCGATTCGCTCGGCGAGCGTATAGCGATAGGCGAGAGCTTCGGAATCTACTGCCTTAAAGGGTGCGGCGTTGATATTGCCATGCCCCGGCGGGAGGAGAACAGGGGAGCCGGACACCGCGATTTCGATGTCTGCGTCGACCCGTTTCTCGGCGCTTACAAAGCCGCACAGCGGCGCGATTTTACCGTCAACGCGCTTATGCAGAATGTGCTTACCGGCGAAATAACGGACTTTTTCAACGGCATTGACGACATACGCGTCGGGGTGATACGCCATGTCAACGACAGGACCTTTACCGAAGATCCTCTCAGGGTGCTGCGCGGCGCACAGTTTGCCGCACGGTTCGGGTATACCGTCGCAGACGAAACGGTTGAATTGTGCAGAACGGTTGACCTCTCGTCCCTTGCAAAGGAGCGTGTTATGGGCGAAACGGCAAAAGCTCTGCTGAAAGCCGAAAAGCCGTCCGTTTATTTTGAGGTGCTTCGCTCGATGGGTCAGCTCTCCGTGTGGTTTCCGGAGCTTGAAAACATGATAGGCGTAAAGCAGAACCCCGAGCACCACTCCGAGGGCGATGTGTGGACACACACCATGATGGTGATTGACGCGGCGGCAGCGCTGCGTTCAAAGTCGTCACAGCCGCTCGGACTCATGCTTTCGGCGGTCGCGCACGATTTCGGCAAAGCCATCTGCACCCGTGAAATCAACGGCAAAATACACGCCTACGACCACGAAACGCTCGGGCTGCCGCTTATTAAGGCATTCATGAACAGGCTCACCTCCGAGAAGGCGCTCACGGAGTATGTACTCAATTTGTGCGAACACCATATGCGCCCAAATATGCTTGCCGCCGCCGGTGCCTGCGTGAAGTCGACAAACCGGATGTTCGACAGGTCGATAGACCCCGAGGGGCTTATTCTGCTCGCAAAGGCGGACGGTATCGGAAAGACCTCGCCGCGCGAATATGTGTCGTATGACGGGTTTTTCGAAAGCCGCCTTGCGGTGTTCAGGGAGTATATGAGCCGTCCGTATGTCATGGGGCGCGACCTTATAAAGAACGGTGTCAAGCCGTCCGAGAGATTTTCGGAGTATCTCGACTACGCGCATAAGCTGCTGCTTGCCGGTGTTGAGAAGGACAGCGCCCTGCGCCAGACGCTTGCTGTGGCGAGAAAATCGGGCGACCTTAAAAAAGAAAAAAAATCATAATGATAAAATGCGGAGAGGGCGGTTGAAAAATACCGTCCTCCGTGCGATAATATACGAAAAAAAAGCAGTCATGCGTTTTGTGCCATGCGAAAAGCTGCGGTGCAATATCGCATTTCGGCTGCCGAAAAACGGGGGTACGGGAAGATGATAGTCAGAAAGCTGACAGAAAATGATATCGGGCGCTGCCTTGAAATATACAATTACTACATAGAGGAAACAACGGTTTCCTTCGAGGAGGATCCGCTTGCATATGATGCATTTGCCGCGCGGGTCGGGCGCATTTCCGCCTCGTACCCGTTTGTGGTCGCCGAGGAGGACGGCGTTGTTGTCGGGTATGCGTATCTCGACCGCTTCCATGAGCGCTCGGCGTACAGATTCACGGCGGATCTCTCTATTTATCTCGATAAAAACTGTCTTGCAAGGGGAACAGGCGGAATGCTGCTCGAAGAAACGGAGAAGCTCGGAGCCGAAATGGGCATAACGAATATAATCTCGCTTGTGACGGGCGAAAACGCACGCAGTGTCGCTTTTCACGAGAAGCACGGCTTTAAGCAGGTCGGATGCCTTGAAAAGGTCGGCGTAAAGTTCGGAAAGGTTCTCGATGTGTTCTATTTTCAGAAAAGCATAGGTTAAATCTCGATTTCGGACGCAATTAAAACCGGAAATTTTTGTTTTTTATGTGGGGTGTTTTGACTGCCCTCCCGAACGGTTCGGACGGCAAGGTGACACCGCAAACGAAAAATAAAACCGAAAAGGCGCAGCGGACAGCGGCTTTGCAGGCGAAAAAAGGGAGATACGGTATAGGGGACCGTTTTTCGCGCGAAGTGCTTTTTATGTGCGTCTTTTCGGTTCTTTTTTTTGAAGCACCCGGTTTTTCGGTAGGAATGTCGGCAAAGACAGGCAGGCTGACGGGAGTCGACCGCCGGGCGGCAGCGCTCGCCGCCTTTTGCCGTAAGGGAGAAACGGTGTCCGGGTGTTTCCGAAAGAGCTTTCAATACTCTTTGCATATAAGACGGAAAACACCGGCGTTTTGTTGCAGCTCATCAATAAAAATTTTTTCAGAAAAAAATGAAAAATCATCTTTGAGCAAATCGTATCAAAAACGGAGAAAAACGGCGAAAACAAGAGAAACGCATATTGATAATCGAAAAATGCGAAAATCGCTATTGACTTCGCCGCCGCCGTGTGCTAATATTATCGAGTGTTAAACAGAAAATAATTACGGAGGCAAGTTTATGTCAACTTTTATGGCTAACGCTCAGAATGTTGAGCGCAAATGGTATGTTCTTGACGCTGCCGGCAAAACTCTCGGCGACCTTGCTGTTGAAGCTGCCGTTCTTCTTCGCGGCAAACACAAGGTAACCTTTACTCCCCATGTTGATTGCGGCGACAATGTCATCATCATCAACGCTTCTAAGGCAGTTCTTACCGGCAAGAAGCTCAATCAGAAGATTTATTATCATCACACCGGTTATATCGGTCACATGAAGAGCGTTAAATACGGCACTCTCATGGCAGAGAAGCCCACATTCGCCGTTGAAAAGGCTGTTAAGGGTATGCTTCCCTCGAACACCCTCGGCAGAGCGGCATTCAACCGTCTTCATGTTTACGCCGGCGCAGAGCATCCCCATGCTGCTCAGAAGCCCGAAGTAAAAGAGTTTTAAGAGAGGGAGGAACTAAACAATGTACGAAGGCAATCCTTATTTTTACGGCACAGGCAGAAGAAAAAAATCCGTTGCTCGCGTTCGCGTTTATCCCGGCACGGGCAAGGTAATCATCAATGACAGAGATATTGACGATTATTTCGGACTCGAAACCCTTAAACTCATCGTTCGTCAGCCCCTCGCTCTCACAGAAACCACCGAGAAGTTCGATGTTATCTGCAAGGTACAGGGCGGCGGCGTTACCGGTCAGGCAGGCGCTATCCGTCACGGTCTTTCGAGAGCTCTCGTTCAGTATGACGAAACTCTCCGTTCTGTTCTCAAAAAGGCAGGCTTCCTTACAAGAGACCCCAGAATGAAAGAAAGAAAGAAATACGGTCTCAAAGCCGCGAGACGTGCTCCTCAGTTCAGCAAGAGATAATCGGTCGCGTTTTTACAATCAAAAAAGCTCAAAAACCCCGGAAAATCAAGGTTTTCCGGGGTTTTCTTATGCCCAAAATCGCTGATACTGTTTGTCCTGATTTGAAAGGATTTGGCGTGTTTTGACCCTGTTTTTAGTAGTTAACGATGGGGGAACCAGCGTTTTTGACCCCATTTTAGTTAACAGATGGGGGAACTTTTACCCCGAATCAGGGGGTATCTGGAGCGTGTTTTACTGCTGTTTTCTGATGTCTGTTTTTGAAAAGTCTCTGTCCGAGATAAATATTGGTGAGCAAAAAATATACATTTTTATAGAAGATTATGCATAAATGGATTTTTTGCTGACAGATAAAATTATGTTCCTTTACAAAAACAATTTTTGTAGGGGGACATTTTTATGGCTGATTTCAATTCCAATTTCAACGATATACAAAAACAAATCGCTGTGGCTGACTTAACAGACGAGCAAATCCAAGCATTAGTGACTGCTTTGCAAATAAAGAGAAATTTCGTTTTCTGGAATGAGACAAATAGGGATAGGTGCGCTACAATATATAAAAAGTTGAAAATATTCGTCTGAAAAAGTGTAAGATTTTCAGACGGTTTCCGTGTATATAGGTGAAAGGAGGTCTGTCTATGGAAGATAGAGAAATAGTAAATCTGTATTGGGAAAGAAACTCCAATGCAATCAAAGAGACAGCCTCTAAATATGGTGGGTACTGCAAGACGATTGCAAAGAACATACTCGGCAACAATGAGGACGCAGAAGAATGTGTCAACGATACATACTTAAACACTTGGAACTCCATTCCTCCTAATCGCCCTAATATCCTATCCACCTATTTAGGGAAGATAACAAGAAATCTGTCCTTTGATAGATTTAGACACCGACACGCCGATAAGCGTAGCGGTGGAGAAATCGAACTTGTCCTTGACGAATTGGGTGAGTGTGTATCTGGTGCTGACACCGTAGAACAAGAGGTTGAGAAGAAAGAACTTGTTCGGGCAATCAACAGTTTTCTTGATACCCTCTCACAAGAGAAGTGCAACATCTTCTTGTGCCGTTACTGGTACGCAATCCCTGTTTCAGAGATTGCAACACACTTTGGTATGACTGAGGGAAATGTATCTGTGACCCTCAATCGTATTCGGGGCAAACTGAAAACTTATCTTATAGAAAGGGGTTACCTATGAAGAAAGAAGAACTCTTTAATATCATTGGTGAGGTGGACGAGCAGAAAGTTGCCGCTGCTGGTATAGCTATGAATACAAAGAAGAAATCCCGTCCTGTTTGGGTCAAATGGGGTGCTATGGCTGCTTGTCTGTGCCTTGTGGTTGTGGGTGCATTGGTTGTTCCGTCTTTGATTAACAATACTCCTGTGGGGGATATCGATACTCCTCCCGTTGTTGCGGATATTGCACCTATGGTATGTATCAATGGTGAGCTATACAGAGATGTATCGACCCAAATATCATACACCGAATTGAATGAAGAAACTGCATATTTAGGTAAGATTGAGAGTGAGATTAGCAACAGATATGGTGTTTCAGACGGAATACCTAAGGAAAACTTTCAAGCAAACCACTCAATTGTAGGTTCAGAGGTTTACCGATACGGTGATGATATAGTCATTGAAATCAACGGGAAGTATTGGCTATATGAAAAGTTTTCAGAGGGTGCTAATTAAATCAATAGAGTAACGGCGGTAAGCCTATCGTTCAAAAGGAGCAAGGTTGAAATATATCTTGCTCCTTTTTTAGTGGGCATTCACAAAAAATGAATAAAAGGGTCAGTTATACACACCAATACTTATCTCGTACAGAGACTTTGAAAATGCTTCCTTATATGTGATGCTGAGCAAATGATAAGGAATGAACCGTTTTGGCACAGTCTGACCAAATGTAATGCAGTTTATCCGATGAGACTGAATTGTACAGTGGCAAGAGGAATATTCTTTTTGTAAGCTATACTCAAAGGAGGGCTGATGGTTATGTTGAAGAAAGAAAAGAGATACCTGTATTTGAGCAATGACGAAACCCGTCTCGTGGTGCAAAGCCTCATTCGTTTCAAGAACAAGTTACAGCAACAGGGGCGATATACGGACTGTGTGGACGAATTGATTTTGAAAGTATCAGACACACTGTAAAACTTAATATCGCATTGGTTACATATGCCGCTTATTCTTTTATGCAAAGAGTAGGCGGCTTTTTTATGCCCATACATAGCCGCCCGCTTCGCCGCAGACGGCTAAATCTATGAAAGGAGGAATCAATCTATGGCGAAAACAAAAGTAATCTCCGTAGCCAACCAAAAAGGCGGGGTTGGAAAA
>JAEDGF010000093.1 GCA_016297645.1 Clostridiaceae bacterium | reverse complement strand
AAAACAAAAGCGTGTGATGAATAAAAAATCTGTTTTTATTCAATGCGTGTGAAAAACGGTATGAAACTCTAAAAAATGCAAGTCAGGTGCAAGTCAAAATACAGATCGTTTTTTCGTCGGCAGCTTTGAATATTTTTACATTTTTAAGGCAAGTGTGCGTGCTTGAACTTTTCTGTATTTTACATTAAAAAGAGAGAGCTTATTTCGGATTATATTTGTCGGGAGAGCTGAAAGGATGCTTCTTTGTATTATTGAAACCGCGTGGTGGATAAACCGAGCGAACGGCAAATCAGGAAAGAAAGTGCGTTCGGTCAAGCTTGTTCGGTGCGTGCGCGGAAAAACCGTCAAGGGCGGTGCTGTCGGCAGATATTACACAATAGACGAAACGGACATAGGCAAAGCGGTTACTCCTTCCGTGCGGAGCGAAAACAGCGATTTTATTAAAACATTTACTTTGTTAAGAGGAAAACGCGTGTTTTACCGTCCCCGTTCTTTTGACGGCGGATATTATTACACATTTCGGTTGATTTAGAAGTCACCGGATAAAGCAATTTACTCTGACTTTTCCTAAAATGACTTACGGATGTTTACGATTGAGCGCAATAAAAATCAATGCGGCAGAACCGCGTATAAAGGGGAGTTCGCCGGGCAGTAAGTTTTTCGGCGACCCGGTGGTGCCTTACGGATGGCAGGAGATTTTTTCCGATGATGTTATATTCTTTGCGCCGATAAAGTTCTCGGACATTGCCTTGCTTGACACCGAAAATAAACTTCCCCACATCGGATATCTTTACCTTTTTCTTGATGCAGAGATGTACCCGTATCAGACGATGCATACTATTACGGCGGTGAACCGAACACGGTGATCGACGATTTTAACGCCGTAGAGCCGCGCTTTGCACACCTCACGGAGGAATGGCTGATGTCCTTTGAACCGTGTGACGATACTTGCGAAGGGACGCGCCTTTTCGGTTGTGTTCAGTCCGGCTGTTGTGAAAACGGAGAAGTCCTTTTACAGTTTGATCCGATCGGGAATGAACCCGGATTTCTCGACAGTATTGACGGGTATGTATATTTTCTGTTCGGTGAGGACGGGAGAGATATAGACGGCATATCGTTTTTTATAGACCGTTCATAAAGACAGACATTAAAAAACACATCATCTATACAGCGAAAGCGATACAAGATACAACGGGAGTGTTGTATTTTTCCCGATTTGAAAGGGGGGAGTGCTTTGTTGCAGATGATGTGTTTTTTTTGTGCTTGTTTATAAAGCTTATTTGTAAATGGGATATTTACCGCAGAGCGCGCGAACCTCGGCAGTTACGCTTTCGGCTGAATTTTCGTAATCGAAAGCGGTAAGGTGTATAAGCTCGGCAAGCTTTTTCATATCGTCCGTATTAAGTCCGCGAGTGGTCACGGAGGGTGTGCCGATTCTTATCCCTCCCGTGACGGTGGGCTTGAACGGGTCGTTAGGAACGGAGTTCTTGTTGACGGTTATATGCACACAATCAAGACGGGTTTCAAGCTCTTTTCCGGTTATTCCGCTTTCGGTGAGGTCGATCAAAATAAGGTGGTTGTCTGTTCCGCCTGAAACGAGCTTAAATCCCTTGTTTTTAAGCTCGTCTGCAAGAACGGACGCATTTTCTACTACTTTTCTTTGATATTCGATGAAATCGGATCGGAGCGCTTCTCCGAAGCAAACAGCCTTAGCTGCAATTATGTGTTCGAGCGGACCTCCCTGAGTCCCCGGAAAAACAGCCTTGTCAATACGGGCGGCAAGCTCTTCCTTGCAGAGGATAAGTCCGCCGCGCGGCCCGCGCAGAGTTTTGTGGGTGGTGCTTGTCACGACATCGGCATACGGGATGGGTGACGGATGCAGTCCGGCTGCGACAAGTCCGGCGATATGCGCCATGTCGACCATTAAATACGCGCCGACGCTTTTGGCTATTTCGGACATTTTTTCAAAGTCGATGATTCTCGGATATGCAGACGCACCGGCTATTATGAGCTTCGGTTTGTTTTCCTGCGCAATGCGGTAAACCTCATCGTAGTCTATAAAGCCGTTGCTGTCGACACCGTAGGAAACGGTATTGAAATACTTGCCCGAAAAATTCACCGGGCTGCCGTGTGTAAGGTGACCGCCCTCGGAAAGCTTCATGCCCATAATGGTGTCGCCGGGGGAAAGGAGTGCAAGAAAAACGGCTGTGTTTGCCTGTGCGCCGGAATGCGGCTGTACATTTGCGTGCTGAGCGCCGAACAGCTTTTTTACGCGCTCGATTGCAAGATTTTCAACCTCGTCCACAGCGTAGCAGCCGCCGTAGTAGCGTTTGCCGGGATAGCCCTCGGCATATTTATTGGTCATGGGGTTTGCCATTGCGAGCATAACGGCTTCCGAAACCAGATTTTCACTTGCGATAAGCTCCAAACCGTCCTCCTGCCGCGTGAATTCGTTTTTGATAGCGTTCGCCGTTTCGGGATCGTATCGGGCGATATAATCCGCAATTTCTCTGATCATGTTTAATTATCTCCTTTAATTTGAATATCTGTAAATAAGTACGGCACAGGAAGAAACGATAAGCCGTGTCGTTTTGTGGAGAGAGTCCATGTCAAAATTGGACAGGTTATCATCTTTTGTATGAATTATCGAGGGGGATGTGAGCGAATGGTCATTTCCCGCACCGCACACGGAATCAATTTCACGCCACGAGAGTGTCAGCGACGGTCTGCCCGCCTTCCTGAACGGAACGATGTCGTGTTTTCCGGCGGCGACAGGCGAGTAAAAACCGTTTGCGCCGCAGCTGCCGGTATATTCGACAGCTTTTTTCACCGCATTGCTTCCTATATTATCGAAAGCCTGTTTCTTTACCGCGGAATATGTTTCGGTGACAGGCTCGGTGCTTACGCACAGATAATTTTTACCGCCCTTAGGGTGTCCTGCCATATCGATATTGAAGAATATCTTGTGACGGTCGGCTTCATTTCCGGAAAGGGAATAGTAGTATTTGTATGCTCCGTAGTAGCCGTTTTCTTCTCCGGAGAAAAACGCAAGCCTTATTTCACACCCGTAGTCCGTTTTTGTCTGTTTGAGAATTCGCGCAAGCTCCAACAACGCGCTCACGCCCGAGCCGTTGTCAATCGCGCCTACGCTTAAATGACTGCAATCATAATGAGTGCAGAATAGGAAAATATCGGGATTCGACTTCTTCGTCGGAATTGTCACGACTACATTTTCGGCATAGAGCCTGCGGTTGCCGACAAAGAAGCTCTGTGTTTTCGGTTTATATCCGTAGCTTTCGAGCTTGCTTATTATCTTTTGCCTTGCGGCAGGTTCCGTCTTTGAACCGACATAACGCGTGCCTATCTCATTGCAGAGTGTTTTCATGAAGGATGAGAGATTATCATTCCTCACTTTTCCTGCCAGTTCTGCCGCGAATTCTTTTTGCGTCGGTGTGACGGGAGTTTCCGGGCGTACATAGTCGATAGGCAGTCCCACGGCAACTCTGATTGCGGCGCGTGCGTCATTGACATCTATAACGCCGTCCTTCTTTATGTCCCACAGTTCGAGCTTTACTGCGGGGAGCTTATCAATCTTTACAGCCACACGCAAGAGTTTTCGCGCGTCGTTGACTGTAACTTTGCCGTCCTCGTCGGTGTCGCCCTTCGGCAGATCTTTTACCGGGGCGGTCGTTGGCTCCTCATGCTTTGTTGTAGGCTCTTCCGGCTTTACCGTTGTCGGCTCATCTTTTCTTGTTGTCGGCTCGTCTTTTACCGTCGTCGTTTCACCCGTCGGAAGAGTCGTTACGGTGGTTTCGGGCGCGGTTTCTCCGCCGGGAACAGCCGAAGCGGTTTCCGTAGCGCATCCGGACGGTTCTGTTTGCCCTGTTTCGTTTGTTTCGGCAAAGTTACCCGCGTTTTCGGCGTGAACAACAGAGGGAGTATTCAAAAAACAGCAGCTTGCCGTGATACCTGCACACAACAAGACTGCAATATAAGATGATATTTTCTTCATATCTTTTTCCGCCTTATTATTTTTTCTCCTCTTGAAGTAATTCTATCATACCTTAATAGTCAATGCAAGAATATTTTGCCTTTTAGAAATAAAAAAATGCCGCCCGAGAGAAGTATGGTCGGTGCGGCTGTGATTACCGTTTTTGGTACGGAAATTGACTGCAAAAACAGGAAGAAAATCAATACTCCGGACGGAGAATTTTTATCTTTTTGCCCATTGTATAGTGCAGAATATTGTCGTGGAGAGAAAGCTCAAATTCGGCTTTGTTGCCGTCGTTGTCAACAGCGTATTTCGGGAGAATTCCGTCAAACTTAACTGTCAGCTCGTCGGTCGAAAAAACATCGCCGTACTGAACAAAGTCTGCAAGGTCGATTTTGTCAAGGCAATATCTCATGAACAGAGGAGGAATGATAGCCGGCGAGAGCTTTCTCAAAAAGAATACTTCGAACTTGCCGTCGTTCTGGTCGGCGTGAGGATAGAGCGTGATGCCGCCCATTCCCTTTGATGTCGTAATGAGCGCAAGACAGGTCTTTATCGAGTGTGTTTCACCGTTTGCCGTATATGTAATTTTTACATATTCAGGTTTTTTTGCAATAACGGGGAAAGCGGAAACAACATAAGCCGCGTGACCGAGAGTCTTTTTCAGCTTTGTGTTTACAAGAAAAGGTATGGGAGCGACATAGCAAAATGCAGAAACATATGCGACCGGTTCGCCGTTGACGATGAGCGAATCCATTTTTGTTTCAACACCCTTTGTTGCGAGTTTATCTATTGATTTTATCGGGTCGTGCCTGAACAGATTGAAGTTGTTTGCCATATCGTTTGTTGTTCCGACCGAGATGTGAGCATATACCGAGTGCTGCTCTATCTCGTTAAACGCCCGGACTGCCTCGTTTACGGTTCCGTCGCCGCCGAGAGTGATAAGATAGTCGGACACCGGGTCAAGCTTCTTGATGAGCGGAATAACATGACCGGCATACTCGCTTTTTATAACTGCGTTGAGGGTAAGTCCTCTTTCTACGAACTTAAAAATAAGATGGTCAAGTGCAGCTTGTGAGAATTTTGTTGCAATAGGGTTATATATTATGCTGAAATTCATTTTTCTGTGTTCTCCTTATAATTTTCTTAGTTTATCATATCACAAAAGCAATGAGAGTAAATACCGTTTGTAAATTTTAACCTTTTTTTTGTAACTTTTATTCATCCCGGTTATTGAATAAAATGCAAACGCATGGTAAACTATTTTCAGAGGTGATTTGTTTTGAAAAAAACTGTTATAAGGAAGTATGCGCGGCTCATTGCGAGAGTGGGCGCAAATATACAAAAGGGACAGCCTGTCCGTATTTTTATCAATGCCGATCAGTATGAGTTTGCAACCGTTCTCGTTGACGAATGCTATAAGGCGGGTGCGTCCAAAGTTGAGGTCGATTGGGATTGGCAGCCGATAACAAAGCTCGATTTCCGTTATCAGTCAGTCAAAACACTGTCGAAGGTCGCACCGTGGCAGGAAGCGCGTCTTAAACAGATGACCGAGGAGTTGCCGTGCCGTATCTACATTATAAGTGACGATCCCGACGGACTTCGCGGAGTAAATCGCGATAAAATGCAGAAAACGAAGATGGCAAGATACAAGATAACGAAGCCGTACCGTGACGCGATCGAAAATCTCCATCAGTGGACAATTGCGGCGGTGCCGTCTTACGCATGGGCAAAAAAGGTTTTCCCCGAGCTTAAAAAGAACGCCGCATATGAAAAGTTGTGGCGTGAAATACTTGCATCCGTAAGAGTAACGGACGACAACGATCCGTTTGAAGAATGGAGAAAACACAACGAGGACTTCATTTCGCGCTGTGAATGGCTCAATGCGCACAAGTTCGATTATCTCGAATACCACTCGTCCAACGGCACCGATTTCAAGTGCCGGCTCATGCCCGAAGGACATTGGTGCGGAGGCGGAGAAACCACAAAACAGGGCGTATACTTCAATCCCAATCTCCCGACGGAGGAGGTATTCACAAGCCCCGTAAAAGGAAAGTGCGAGGGCACTCTCGTTTCGACTAAACCGCTTTCGTATGACGGACAGCTTATCGAAAACTTCTCTTTTACCTTCAAGGACGGCAAGGTCGTTTCGCACACCGCCGAAAAGGGCGACGACCTTCTTGAAAAAATGATAACAATGGACGAGGGCGCAAGAATGCTCGGCGAACTGGCTCTTATTCCGTGTGACAGCCCGATAAATAACACAGGCATTCTGTTCTATGAAACTCTTTTTGACGAGAATGCAAGCTGTCATGTCGCTCTCGGAATGGGCTTTAACGACACCGTTGACGGCTATCTCGACATGACCAACGAGGAGTGCAAGGCGCTCGGTGTTAACGACAGCGCGATTCATGTCGATTTTATGATAGGCGCGCCCGACATGACAATAACCGGATACAAAAACGGGGAAGCGATTCCGATTTTTGTTAACGGCAACTGGGCGTTCTGATTTAATTATAGCTTACGGCAATAACACATCGAGATTTGCCGCGTGCAGATATGACAGTAATGGGGCTGTAAAAAACTAAGGAACCTCTGAATAAATAACCCTTATTCTGTTTCTACTCAATGAATC
>JAEDGF010000092.1 GCA_016297645.1 Clostridiaceae bacterium | reverse complement strand
GTGCCGAAAAGGGGCACTGACGGGCGACATGGGTTTGAATCCCGTCAGCCTAAGTGTACAGTCGTGATGAAGTTGGTAAGGGAACGGCAGTACATTCAATTGCCGTTCCTTTTTTGAGGAATGGACACGGAATGAGGGATTGTGTTGACAGAAAAAGAATTGAGAAGGTTGGGACGCGGCGACCTACTGAATCTCCTTTTGGAACAAAGCCGGGAAAATCAGCGCTTGCGCGAGCAGCTTCAAGCTGCACAAGATGCTTTGGCAAATAAAGCGATTTGCATTGACAAAGCCGGTTCTATTGCAGAGGCTTCTCTACAGCTGAACGGTGTATTTCAAGCAGCTGAACGGGCCTGTCAACAGTATACTGAGAACATTGCGCGGTTGAGCCAGCGCCAACAAGTAATTTGTGCGCAGCGTGAAAAAGAAAGTCAGAAAAAAGCGTTGCAAATCGTTGCGGATGCACAAAAGCAAGCAGAGGACGCTACAACTGCTGCGCAAAAGCGATGCGACGAAATGCTGAAAAAAGCAAAGGCAGAGTCTCAGGCATATTGGGACGCTGTGTCGGCAAAGATTACTTCGATTACAAATGCGCATGCAGAGTTGCGTCAGTTATTCTCGCAGATATCCGCTCGCGAGAAAGACAAACAGCTATGAAACGGAATAAACAAATTGAGATGCCAAGCCAAGAGTTGCTGGAGGTGGAAATACAGCGAGTGCGGTACCGCAAGCGATACAATAGCGTTCTGCGGAGCACGATATATACATTGATTGTTGTTGCAGCTTTGGCTGTTCTGGTGGTAACAATCTGGCTTCCGATTTTGAAAATCTATGGTTCTTCCATGACGCCCACACTCAACGAGGGAGACATTGTAGTGTCACTGAAAGGATCGACGATTGAACAAGGCGATTTGGTTGCTTTTTATATAGGCAATAAAATATTGGTGAAACGGGTAATCGCCGGTCCGGGGCAATGGGTCGATATTGACGAGTCTGGAAACGTTTCCGTGGACGGAAAGCCCTTGGATGAACCGTACATAACCGAAAAGTCTTTTGGCGATACCAATGTTGACTTTCCGTATCAGGTGCCGGATAACCGGTATTTTTGCATGGGCGACCACCGTTCCACATCAGTAGATTCCCGTCATTCGGAAATCGGCTGCATTGCCGAAGAACAGCTTGTTGGTAAAATCGTGTTCCGGGTGTGGCCTTTGCCTTATTTCGGAACGGTGGAATAGGAGGTGATTGCAGATGAGCATGAATGATCTGCCGCAAGGTGAGAAATACATAAGGAACCACCGCTTTCATAAGCGCTGGCATAAGGTGCTGATGTGTTTGAGCTCTATCGTGGCGTTGCGCACTGATTTTGCCTGCTATTACGATGGAAAGAACATGCCCAATCCCGGAGCATATACACACAGACGCTTGCTACACGCAGGTATCGTCTGTGCAGAAAGTGATTCCCATTTGCACACCGAAGACGCTGATTGTTCATCAGCACACTTCTGATTGCTATGGTGCGGACGGAGAAGTGAACTGCGGCTATGCGGATTTTGTCGTTCATACGCATGACGCCGAGTGCCACGACGAAAACGGTGAGCTGTGGTGTCCACTTCCTGAAATCGCGACGCATGAGCATACGGATGCTTGCTATTCACAAGCGGGCGGAGAACTGATTTGCCCCGCTCTACAGCAATCTCACCGAACAGGCGGAGGCCGCACCGGAGGCCGACGCAGGCATCACGCTGGCTGTCATGCAGGAGGACGGCATGCAGGCGCTTCAGGAGCTGAAGCGCGTCACCATCGCCCCTGATGAGGACATGCCCGTGATCCATGCCGAAATCCGGAGCGGCACCGCCTGCATCAACATTCCGGCCAACTATGGCACAAGCCGCAACGGCAAGCGGACATGGACTTCCTACCGCGACATGCTGGCATTCGGCAATGATAACTGCTGCACGGGCATGTCCCGCTACATCTTCGACGGTGTCTTCCTGAACAAGTACAGTACGCGTTATGCAACGCACGATAATCCAAGCACCTAAGTTTTTTGACAATTCTTTTGGTGTACCGGGGAGGGATTTGCCTTCCCTGGTATACCGCAGCATACAGCGGTAAGGAGAATCCCGCAATGAAACGGAAAGCAAATCATGCAGCAGCAATTATCTTGATTTTAATTCTAATTGTGGGACTGTCCTTGTTGCTGTATCCTTCTGTCAGCGACTATTGGAACTCTTTTCATTCCAGTCAGGCTATCAGCACCTATATGGAAAATATAGCCAAGGGTAGCTAAGTAAGGCCATGTGCTTTGCTATGCGATTATAAAGAGAGAGCCCGGCCGGTATTGGTTCTTCTCTGTATTAAATCTCTGATAGAGTGAGTCCTTCCGGGGGGGCAATCATGAACCTCCCCTGGGTTCAGCAATTAGGCGTAGTTGCCCCTTGGTGTTGCAATTTGATTTGATACCGTCAAAAAGAGGTTTGTATCGCAATGTGGTACAAACCTCTTTTTCTTGGCAGCGGGAAGCCCTTTCTTAGCCCATGGCGGCGGTAAAGATAGCATTTACAACGACTAATTGTTGTATTTTTTCGATTTATTTAACAGGACATAAATTCCAATCAATACAAAAACAGTGATACCAAGTATTATATACATCGTTCCGATATTTACATGACTTCCGAAAAAATAAAGATTGCAATCAAGGGAATCTTTTAGCTTTTCAATAACCTCCGGTGGAATACCTTGATTTTTCATTTCGGCAAGCGCCCCCCCGCATTGTATGATTTCGGATAAGTGATGTACCATAAGTACCCGGCAAAAATGAGATTATTTTTTGCAGTCCTTCTCCAAATGAAGAAATAAGCATATATAAAGGCTTTTATTCTTTAACTCCGCAAAATTCCGTGAAGAACCCGTTTTTTTGATTGGAACCGACCCGCGTTCCGACTTTCTCACCGAAGAAATGTGCACATATAAACAACGCACACAGCCGCAGCGATTTCGCCGCGGCTGTGTTGCGTGAAAGATTGGTTATGTGAAAGATTGCATTGCGTGAAAGAGTGTGTTGTTTAATCAAAAGTGAAACGAAAAACAGGGAGCTGTGCGGCGTCGGGGAAGGATGTTTTTATTCGTCTGCGGCGGCTTTTTCGAATACGAATTCGCCGAGTGTCTCGCCGGTGGTCTTGTTGAAGGAGATGATTTTTCCGGTGAGTCCGTAGCAGTCGATGCCGTACAGAGTGTTGTTCACGAACGCCGCGCGCGTGAACTGCGCCGCGCCATTGTCATCTATGCTCGTCACCTCGTAGATATTCTTCTGCACGAGCTTGCCGTTTTCAACGGATATGCGCACCACGCCGGTGCTGCGCTTCGCGTCGGTCGAGAGAATATTGTCCTCGTATTCGTTCTGCGAATAGCGCCAGCAGTTGAACGGGATGAGATAGGTGTTCGGGTCGCTGTCCTCGATAAACGCCTTATATTCCGTGTTGAAGTCGGCGTTTTCCATCACAAAAGAGTCGACTTCTTTCGGTGCTGACGGGTCGGAAACATCAAACAGCGAGAGCTTCGCGCTGCCGTCCGTCCCTTCCTCCGTGCCGCCCACGCCCACGCCGAGGAGCAGGTTTTTGCCGACGGGGTGCAGGTAGGACGAGAAGCCGGGGAGCTTCACTTCGCCCTTTATCGCCGGGCTTTCGGGCGATGAAAGGTCGATAACGAACAACGGGTCGGTCTGCAAAAATGTCACGACATAACCGGTGCTGCCCGAAAATCTTACGGCGCGGACAGTTTCGCCGGGGGCGATATTTTCGAGCGCGCCAACCTTTTTCATGTCTGCGTCGAGGACATACACGCAGTTATCACCGCTGCGCGTAACGGCGACGCGGATGTAACCGTTATACTCGTCCATCGAAAAAGTGTCGAGCATTGTGCCTTCGACTGCGCCGGAGGCTTTAAGCTGCGGCTTCTCGCCTGTGATATCGAAGGAGGTCAGCTTTGTATTTGTCTTTTCAGACTTTGTGTCATAGCACTCGGTTGCGACATAAACGGTGGAATCGGTGCAGTAGATGTCCGAGCCGCCGCCGAGGAGCGCCGTAGCTTCGGGCTTGCTTTCAAGCGTATCGAGATTTGTTTTGCTCACGATAAGGAAGCCTTCGGGGTTGGCGGCGTTCGCAACGGCGATATCGCCCGATCGCACCATTTCGTCCTTCATATCGCTGCCGTTCTCGCCGGAGGAAACCCTGGGAATAATACCGTCGTCTATCGTTTCGGAATATATGACGCTGTTCGACACGAGGATTATCGAATTGCCCGCAACCCGGGACGAAATAGGGCTGCCGTCCTGCATAAAAACCCTTTTGACCTTCGGGGCGGAGGTGTCGCCGATGTCGTATACGGCGATACCGGTCTGTATTTTTTTGTTCCGCACGCAGCAGAGTTCGACAACAAGCGTCGAATTGTAGACATAAATCCCGCGAACATAATTCGTCAAGAATATGCAGCACGAGTGATAAACGCCGAACCCGGAATCGACATCATCGACAAGCTCGCCCTTTTCGTCCTTGTCGGCAAGGGTATCGAGGGGGGATATCTTTGAGGTCTTTTCGGGCTTGCCGTCCGAGCCGAGGTTAACGATATATATTGTGCTGCCCTTTACGATATACAGATTTTTTCCGTCCGTTTTCACTATATCCGCTTCGCCTATTCCCTCAACACGGGTGTTCGTGCGCGAGTACGAAGAGCCGTTTTTGGCATCGGCATATGCCGGTTCCCGGACAGATTCGGGTACACCGACACCATCGGCATCAACGACAGTCTGCACCTGATCCATTATTTTCGCGCCGTTCATGGCGCTCATTCTGTTTTTGAAGTTCTCCGATTTGCGGTAGTCCTTTATTATCGACAGCAGCTCTGAGTAGTCCTGCGCGTACTCGATCTCACCCTCCTTGGGGTTGATAACGGGCGCGTACACCGCCGCGTCCAGCACGAAAAGCCCGGTCACGACAAGGCACGCGGCGACCGCTCCGGCAAGAATTCTTCTTACAATCTTCTTTTTCGGCTTTTTCTGTTCAACACCCGAAACGAGATCCGTTACCGACTCAGCCGAAAGGGACTCGGGAAGGTGCATTTCAGGCAAGGACGCTCTTATTTCGTCCGCATCTTTTCTGATGTCATTTTCGGAACGATCAGGTTGTTTCATTGTTTATTACCTCCGTTGACAATTCTTTTCTGAGAGAGCGAAGCGTTCGTGACAACCGCGAACGCACTGTGTTTGCGTTCGAGCCGAGCATCTCGGCTATCTCGCGACTCGTAAAGCCTGCGACCGCCGAAAGCAGCACTATTCGTCTGTCCTCGCTCGGCAGACGCAAGATAAGCTCCGCCATCTCGGTTTTAAGCTCGGTGCTTCCGTCCGCCGACGCCGTTTCGGGTATCTCGTCGAGCGCCGCGACGGGCTTCAATGCGGAAAGCGAGCTTTTGCAGATATTCGAGAGAATTTTGAAGAACCACGAGCGAAACGACTCCGTCTTTTTCAGGCTCGGCAGCCGCCGCCACGCTTTCAGGCACGCGTCCTGAACCGCGTCCTCCGCGTCATGAGTGTTCTTCATGTAAAAAAGTGCAAACCGGTAAGCGTCCGCGGCAAAAACGCCGTAAGCAGCACCGAAGGCGTGCGCATCGCCTTTTTGCGCCCTTTTTACAAGCTCCTCGAATTCTTTTTCGTTCATACCGTAATCTCCTTAATTGTCCTTGCATACATAAGACGGCTTTGACACCCGATTTGTTGCAAAAAACAATGAAACATAAAAATTCTTTTATAAAACAGCCCGTGAGCGGCGGCGAAAAAATAATCGGGCGTAATTCTCGGACGGGAAAAGAGGAAAGTTCAATCGCCTTACCGTTCCTGTGACCGAACACATGATTTTGTTTGATGCCGGGCTGCTCCGCCGGTATCGGTTAAGCGTTTTTTCGTTTATTCCTGTCCGGCTGTTTGAGCTTTCGCAAAACAAAAAAACCTCTCTCAAACGATGTGAAAGAGGTCTTTGAAATTATTCAAACATACCGAAGCCTGCCGTTTCGTTAACGGGCAGCGAAAAGATTATCGCGCCGGAGGGCGTTTCCGGTCCGGCTTTTTCCAGTACGGCGCGCATTATTTCCGCCTTGCGCTCCGACTGTGCCACGACGAGAATTACCTCTTTTTCCTTCGCAATGGAAACATTGTAGAACTTCTCCCCGGCGGAAGAACCCGTTCCCTTGCCGTGGATGACCGTGCCGCCGGTAGCGCCTGCCGAACGCGCGGCATTCATGACCGTATCGGTGCAGCCCTCGTTGCCGATAACGACAACAAGCTCGTACGCAGGCGATATTTCGGGTGTGCGCTTCTCCGGTATTTTATTCTGACTGAGATATGCCAAGGTCTTTCCTCCTCCCACGCTTTTAACAGGAACGCTTATCACTATTCCGTGTCCGGGAACGCCGGTGAACAGCCTTTTGCGGTGCAGCGACAGCAGCTCTTTCGTTTTCTCTCTGTCCGCAACGGTGACAAACATATGCTTTTCTATGGACTCGATGCCCAGCAGCTCGAGCATACTCGGCTGCGCCGTCCCCTTGCCGGGGATATCCACGGCAATTTGCAGACCGAGATCCTTGTATATTTCGCGCATTGCCGTGCGCGCTTCGGGGTTAACTAT
>JAEDGF010000091.1 GCA_016297645.1 Clostridiaceae bacterium | reverse complement strand
GCGAAAAAAGCACCGGCTTTTGCCGATGCTTTGAATTTCGCTCATATCAAATGATCAGACAGCTCTCGTAACCTTGCCCGAGCGAATGCAGCGTGTGCAAGCGTAAACTCTGCAAGGAGAACCGTTAACAACAGCCTTAACTCTTTTGATGTTGGGCTTCCATGTTCTGTTCGATCTTCTGTGGGAGTGAGATACCTTAATACCGAATTTTACATCTTTTCCGCAAAAATCACATTTTGCCATTGAGAGCGCACCTCCTTTGAATATCGGGACAAGACGGCGTAACACCGAGAAATATCCCGTGAATAAATCAGCAAGAAACATAATAACAGAATTGCCGTTTAAATGCAAGTCTTTTTTTTACTTTTTTTACGCAAAGTCCCTGTTCAGCGAAGAAAATGTATAAAAAGTCCGCTCAGGAGCTTCGGTTCGAACCATGTAGACTTAGGCGGCATTATCTGCGAAGCGTCCGCAATGCGCATAAGCTCATCGAGAGAGGTGGGATACATCGAGAAAGCGACGCGCATATCTTCACCGCAGCGCTTCTCCAATTCGCCGAGTCCCCTTATTCCGCCGACGAAGTCGATACGCTTATCCGTACGCGGATCGTCTATGCCGAAAATGCGGCTTATGACAAGCTTTTGCAGCAGCGAAACATCAAGGCTCCCGACGGGGTCGTTCTCGTCTGCGATACCGTCTTTGAGGGTGAGGGAGTACCATTTGCCGTCAAGATACATTCCGAAGCCGTGGCGTTTTGCCGGACGTACTGCGCCGTCATGAGCTTCAACGGTAAAGCTCTCGCCGAGCTTAGCCAAAAGCTCCTCGGGGGACAAGCCGTTAAGATCCTTAATAAGGCGGTTGTAGTCGAGAATTTTAAGGTCGTTCGATCTGAAATAAACGGCAAGGAAGTAGTTGAACTCCTCATCGCCCGTATAATCGGGATGGGCGGCGCGGCGTTTGAGCGCGACCTTTACGGCACTTGCCGCACGGTGATGTCCGTCCGCGATGTAAAGCGAGGGAATCTGCGCAAAGCCGTCCACAAGAGTCTTTATGTCGGCTTCATCCTCAACGACCCAAACCTCGTTACGAACGCCGCCGTCCGAAATGAAATCATACTCAGGCGTGAGGGCGGTGTACTTGTCGAGAACCGCATTTATCTCCGCTTTTTCGCGGTAAGCAAGGAAAATAGGGCCTGTGTTCGCGTCGCAGGTGTCCACATGGCGAATTCTGTCCTCCTCCTTGTCGGCACGGGTAAGCTCGTGGCGCTTTATCACACCGTTTAAGTAGTCGTCGACGGACGCGCAGCCGACAACACCGGTCTGAACGACATCACCCATCGTCTGACGGTAGATGTACAGGTTTTTCTTGCTGTCGAGAACGCAAATGCCGTCCGACATGAGTTTTTTGAGATTTTCGGCTGCCTTGGCGTACACCGCGTCCGAATAGATATCGGTGCCGACGGGCAGATCGACCTCGGCTTTATCGACATGAATGAACGAATAGGGAAGGTCCTTGACCTTTTCACGGGCTTCTTCCGAATTCATTACATCATACGGAAGCGCCGCGACCGCCGAAGCGTATTCTTTTTTCGGTCTGAGAGCCGAAAACGGACGAATTACTGACATAATATATGACCTCCTAAAAAGCAGCGCCGAAGCGTTACTTTTCTTTACTTACATTTTCAAAATATCTGCGGTCCGCACCTGCACCGACATAAACGCCGGTAACACCCTCGGCGCACACAAAGCAGCTCGTTTCTTTCCAAACGGGCAAAACCGCGCCGTCCGAAATAAGCGTCTGATTCAGCTGCGAAAAGAGCTTTGCGCGTTCTTCACCCGAGGACGCGGCGAACGATGCGGCTTTTTTGTCGTACTCGGGGTCGTTAAGCCCCGTGAGCGACCCCGTTTCCTCAAAACGGAACTCGTTGAAAAGCACCGTAGGGTCGGAAGAGGAAACGCGCAGCGGATAAAAGGCTATCTCCCAGTCGCCGCCTTCAACACGCGAGAGCAGCGTCTGCGACGACACCTCTTCGAGCTTTATTTCGAGCCGTATCCCGAAATTTTTCTGCCACTGCTGCAACAACCGTTTTAGCACCTCCGCGTCCTTTTTATCGTACAGGACGGTAACGGTCACGCTGTCCGTTTCAAGCAGCTCGGTGGCTTTATCGAGCGCACCGCTCACGAGGGAAATGTCGAACGGCTTTGAAGGCGCTTCGGCATTTTCAACGCGGGCGACATCGGGAACGGCGAAGAATGCCTCCTCGGCACCGCTCTCCTTTGCGGCGGACGAGGTGTCCGTTGCGTACATAAACGCATCCCGCAGCTCTTTAACGGCGAGCTTTTCGTTCTTGCAGTTCAAAAGGAACACTCTGTTCGTGTCCGCGACCTTTATAACGCCGAACTTTTTACCGGGCGACATTGCTTCGAGCTGTGTTTCGGTCAGGTACGCGCCGGAGTAGTCGCCGTTTTTCAGCTTCTGCACGACAGTATCCGGGTCGCTCTGATAGTAGAACCAAATAGTGTCCGCCTTTGAAGCGTGTTCGCCGGAGTAGTCGGCGCTTTTTCTTATACGATAGGTGGTTTCGTCAAAATATGAGAGATAAAACGGGCCGTTTGAAAGGCTGTACGCGATGAGAAGCCCGTATCTTCCCGCGCAGGCGTTAAAAAAGACCTCGTTGCAGGGCATACAAAGCGGCTCGCACAGCGTTTCCAAAAAGGACTCCGAGGGGGTCGCAAGCTTAATGACAAGCGTTTTTTCGTCGGGTGCAAAAACGCCCAGTTCCGTCGGCTTTTTCGTTCCGGCGAGAATTTCGGCGGCGTTTTGAACGGGCAGCAGAAGCTCCGCGTCGGGCGCTCCCGTTGCGGGATCGACGGCACGCCTTAACGCAAAGACGAAGTCGTTCGCCGTTACCTCGGGCGCGAAGTTTTCCGGCAGCTTGCCTTTAAGCTGCTCGGCGGCGTTGTCGGTCAGGTGCCATTTTACTCCGCTGCGAAGCCGGAAGGTATAGGTCAGACCGCCGTCCGTAATTTCCCACGAGGCGGCAGCACCCGGAGAGATATTCCCGTTTATGTCGGGGCGGACAAGCCCCTCGAAGGTGTTGCGTACTATTATTTTTGCGGTGCCGTCCTCGGCTATCTGCGGGTCGAAGGTCACCGCCTGTGTTTCAACGGCAAAGCGGAAAACGGCATAATCGGTCGAGCCGCACGAGGAAAGCCCCGTACAGAGCAGCACCGCGGCGGCAATCAGCGCCGCCATTCGCATTATGATACCGTTTTTCATTTGTTTTTCCTTAATATATGCCGCTTTTCGATATGTCCGCTCCGGCAGTGCCGAACCGCCGTTTTTACGGACAGACCGAACGCAAATTTTCCCGTTATTATCGGCGCGGCGGCAGCACGAAATGCTTCCGGTCGGAATCGTTGAAAGCACCGGAGCTCACAAAACACGCATATTCTCTTTCGCGCATCGCACATCGGCAGATTTCCGACACACATTAACCAAGCGTCTGAAAACTCACCGTTTGCGCCATACCATATATTAACACAATATTTTTACTTATTCAAGTTCTTTTACGAGCCGTGCGCGGAAAGTCTCAAAACGGGCGGACGAAAGCGGATATGATGTAAAGCTGATGTCCCCGAGCGTATCGCGAATAACACCGAGCGCAAAATCGCGTCCCTTTTTCGCTTCGAGCGCTTTGAGCGCGCCGTAATCGTTCACACCGTCCCTGAACGACTTCTCGCGGACAGAACACACGGGCTCGCCGTTTTCGCCGGGGTAGACGATAAAGCCGTCGCCTGCCGGGAACGCTCCGCCTGCCGTCGTTTCGGTGTAGGGATCGACAAGCCTGCGCGAGAGCTGCGTATACCAGAAGTTGAAGCCCCAGTGGAGGAAGCCCTCGCAGGCGTATTTATAAAGCAAAACGCCTATTATTCTCACTTTTATAAGCGGCAAAAACAAAAATCTGTTAGGATATTCGTTTTCGTAAGGGCCGCAGCAGTAGTATGTCCAAAGTCTGTCCGTTCTTCCGGCAAAATCGTCGATAGACGCTTCGGACGGTACGGGAAGGTCAACAAGCCCCTCGGAATAAAACTTATACTCCGACAGCGCGTCCATGTGCGTGTACGCCGAAAAATATGTCTTTACGGCGGCTGCGCATTTTCTGTACCGACGGATATCATGCGCAGAAGGCTCGTCCGAGCAGTGGACATAGCAAATATCGGTTATCCCGAGCTTGTCGGTGTGTTCTTTCAGGCTCTCGCCGAGCTGCCGGAGAAAGCTCATGTAGCCGCGCGAGAGCGAGTCCGTTTTCCATCCGAAAATGCGGCGTTCCCCCGTTTTCGTCCGCGCGGCTATTTTGGGCGCGTGCTTTGCGCCCCACTGCGTAAAAAAGTGCGAAAGCTCGAAATACTTCACGCCGTTTTTCAGGCACATCTCCACCCAGCGGTCGAAATTCGAATACTCAAATTCGTATGTATACCCTTTTTTTGTGACCCCGACAAGCTGCACCGTTGGACGCTCTGCACCCACCTCGGTATCGAGGGCGGGCGTAAAAAGGGGCGTGAGTATCATATTTATCCCGTGCGCCACGGCGTTTTTGACAAAATTCTCTGTTATGCGCCAGTATTCCTCACCGAACGCCTCTACTTTATAGTAGGACATAAGGCAGTCCGTGTGAAACCAGTTTGTGCAGATGAGCGTCTGCTCCGGCATGGCGGCAGGCGCAACGGACACACTCACTTCGGCACTTTTGCCGCCAACACCGAAAACGACGGTATGTTCCCCCGTCTTTTCGCCCGTTACTTCGCAGTAGACGCAAAGAAGGCTGTCTTTTTTAAGTGTGAGCGTTTCCCCGGCCTTCTCCGCCGCGTCCGGATAAAAACCGATGTCGGCATTATTCAGCACCGTGCAATTTTCGGGCAGGCTGCCGATGAGCGACTTGTCGCAGTACACCTCGCGCACGGTAAAGACCTCAACGGGCAGCTCCGATTTGACCGAAAAGGGTACTTCGCAATCGCAGTCGGCTTCAAGGACGAACTGCACACCGCCCTTTTCGCCGCACAAAAGCGGCAGACGCGTCGTTTTTTCACACTCGTATTCCTTTTCGTGGGAAAATATTTTTGCAAGCGATGAAACCGCCGTGATCTTTATGTTCATTTTTTGCGCTCCTTCTTGCCGCAGTCCGTTTTTTTACAACAGCAGGCGTTTTTGTAAATATATGTTAGCATAGCTTAAAAAAAATTGAAAGATATTGAATAATTTTTATTACATTGCACAAAAACGACCCCCCGAAAATTTACATCCCGCACCGCGAAACAGCGCGGTTTTGTATTGACTTTTAACAGGATTGATTTTATAATATCTTTGTATCAAAGTCTTTTGAAATACAACAGGAGGCAAAAAACCATGAAAAAAACACTTTCGGTTATACTCGCAGTTATAATGGCTGTTTGCTGTCTGCCCTTTGCGGCTATTGCGGAAGAGCCCCCCACGGAGTTCACGAAATCCGCAAGCTTTGAAAGCTCCAATCAGCTCGAATCGGGGAGGATATACCGCATTGTCAGCGGCGTTGAAATGACCGTTCCGGCAGGACTTACGCTTTATGTTCCCTCTGGCTCAAAGCTCTTCGTCGAAGAAGGCGCAAGACTCAGAGTTCTCGGCAATATCAAAACGCTCGATACCTCTCAGCTCTACATCGACGGCACGCTTATCAATGCCGAGAATGTCGGCGGCTCGGGCGAAATTCTCGCGCAGTTCCGTTTCCCCTCGCTCGCTTCACAGGGTCTTATAAAGGATGACGGCACTCCCAGAATCAAGGTTTCGTACGCTTTCTCGACCTCGGGCAATGCGTATGACGATCAGCAGAATCCCCTTTCTTTCACCTCAGTCCCCGACGGCGGCATGGAGGCTTATGTTCCGCTCAACCAGTACATCTATATCAAAGCTCACATCATCGAGCCGGACGAAACAAACGATGTCAAGTTCGACGACGCTAAGATGAGCGTTTCCGCCAATGGCGTAGGCGTTCCCTACACACAGGGCGCTCACATCATGAAGGTCGGTACTTCCATTGATGTTGCTTACGGCACATGGACAACGGACGACGACTTCCTTTCGACCTATAAGATTCACCTTCCCTCCGGCGCGGGCTACACCGTTTACGGCAGAGCCGGTGAACACAGCGAAGTAGGCGAAACCGTTTACCTCAAATACGGTCAGTCCTTCTCCTTCAAGGTAGAAATAGAGCCCGAGTACGATATGTCCAAGTACGAGGTTTACATCTACAACGGCTACGGCTGGACGGATCTTGACACCGACACGCTTCTTAAAGATGTACCCCCGGCAAAGCCCGACGAGTACGGCTATTACAATATCGACTGCATTAAGGGCGACACCACCGTTTATGTTATCGGTATAGTCAAGAACTCCACCATCACCCTTGTCGGCGATATCCTTTCGATGATCAGAAGCATTTTTGAAACCATCAAAGCGCTTCTTGACCAGTTCGTTGGTATGTTCAAATAAGAATCATACTCTTTTCCGCCCATATATAGGCAGCACCGGTTCGAAAGAACCGGCGCTGCCTTTTTTGACGGGCAAACAACACCGGCAAAAGATATTTTTATTAAAGAAAAACCGACCTTTCACGATAATACGCACCCGTGACACTACGCCTTCCCGACAACTTTTCACGG
>JAEDGF010000090.1 GCA_016297645.1 Clostridiaceae bacterium | reverse complement strand
GAGCTTTCAATTCAGCCCGAAACAATTTCTGCCCGAGCTTTCAACTCAGCCCGAAGTTATTTAATAAGGCATTCACCCGTCATTTCCTTGGGCTGGGGGAGTCCCATAACTTTGAGCATCGTGGGGCAGATATCCGCAAGACGACCGCCCTCTTTAAGCTCGCACGGATAGCCTACGACACAGAACGGAACTGGGTTCGTAGTGTGAGGGGTAAAGGGCTTGCCGTCGGGGCCTATCATCATGTCTGCGTTGCCGTGGTCGGCTGTGATGAAGCACACACCGCCCATCGAGAGCGTTGCGTCAACAACTCTGCCTACGCATTCGTCAACGGCTTCAACCGCCTTGACGGCTGCGTCGAATACGCCTGTGTGACCGACCATGTCGCAGTTTGCAAAGTTGAGAATGACTGCGTCATATTCGCCGCTCTTTATCTTTTCGCAAACAGCGTCGCAGACGGGATATGCGCTCATCTCGGGTTGAAGGTCGAAGGTGGGAACATCGGGGGATTTTATGAGGATTCTGTCCTCGCCCTCGAAGGTCTTTTCCTCGCCGCCGTTAAAGAAGAAGGTAACATGAGCGTATTTCTGCGTTTCCGCAATGCGCAGCTGCTTCATGTGGTGTTCCTGCAAATACTCGCCGAAGGTATTTTTGAGCGTTTCCGGCGGGAAAGCGACCGTAACATTGGGCATTTCCTCGTCATACTGCGTCATGCAGACATAGTGAACGGGGAAGAAGCCGTTTTTGCGCTCGAAACCGTCAAAATCGGGATCGACAAAGGTTCTTGTTATCTGACGGGCGCGGTCGGGGCGGAAGTTGAAGAAGATAACGCTGTCGTTAGCCTTTACCGTGCCGTTCTTGTTGACAACGGTGGGAACGATAAATTCATCCGTTACGCCCTTGTCGTAGCTCCTCTGCATGGAGCCTGCCGCGTCGCTGTCCTGAATGCCTTCGCCGTATACAAAAGCGGCATAAGCCTTTTCGACTCTGTCCCACGCAAAATCTCTGTCCATTGCATAGTAGCGTCCGGTAATAGTCGCTATTTCGCCGACACCGAGCTCGGCGCATTTCTCCTGCAACTCGGTTATAAAGCCCTTGCCGGAGGTGACGGAAACATCTCTGCCGTCCATTATGCAGTGGATGTATACCTTTTTAAGGGAGTGCTGCTTTGCCATTTCGAGAAGTCCGAAAAGGTGCTCTATGTGACTGTGAACGCCGCCGTTGGAGAGAAGCCCCATAAGGTGGAGTGCGGAGTCGTTTTTCTTGCAGTTTTCCATTGCGTCGTTGAGAGCCTTGATTTTGAAGAACTCGCCGTCCTGAATGGATTTTGTTATTTTAACGAGCATCTGATAAACAACTCTGCCTGCACCTATGTTGGTGTGACCGACTTCGCTGTTGCCCATCTGTCCGTCGGGAAGTCCTACATCAAGTCCCGAAGCGCCTATCGTGGTGAACGGACACTCGGAGAAAAACTTGTCGAGGTTCGGAGTTTTGGCGGCATATATGGCGTTTCCGTTTGTTTCCTTGCGGATGCCGAAGCCGTCCATTATACATAATACAGCCGGTTTTTTCATGTTAAACAGTGCCTTTCGTCTTATTTGCTTGCGGCTTCGACTATTGCGGCAAATTTGGAGGCTACAAGAGAAGCGCCGCCGATAAGTCCGCCGTCAACATTGACCTTAGCGAGAAGCTCTGCCGCGTTCTTTTCATTCATCGAGCCGCCGTACTGGATGGTAAAGCCCTCTGCCGCTTCCTTCGTGTAAAGCTCGGCAATGCAATCACGGATGATTCCGTTATATTTGCACGCGTCGTCGGCAGTTGCGACCTTGCCCGTGCCGATAGCCCATACAGGCTCATAGGCGATGATTATGTTTTTAAGCTCTTCTTCGCTTACTCCTTGAAGAGCGATCTTCGTCTGCTTGCGGAGAACCTCTGCGGTGATGTGCTGCTCGTTCTCGGTTTCGGTTTCGCCTACGCAGAGAATAACTTTGAGGTTCTCGTTAAGAGCTGCTCTTACTCTGTCGTGAACGGTGACATCTGTTTCACCGAAATACTGGCGTCTTTCGCTGTGTCCGATAATGACATATTCAACGCCTGCCGCTGCAAGCATTTTAGCGGAAACTTCGCCTGTGAATGCACCTTTTTCAGCCCAGTGGCAGTTTTCCGCACCGATTTTTATGTTGGAGCCCTTTGCCGCTTCCATAGCTGCGAAAAGGTCGATATAGGGTACGCAGAGAACTACATCGCAGTCCGCGTCCTTAACGAGGGGTTTGAGTTCGTTGATGAGGGCCGTTGCTTCGGCGGGAGTGTTGTTCATTTTCCAGTTGCCGGCAATGACGGCTTTTCTTGTTGCTTTGTTCATTTTTATTATCTCGCTTTCTGTTTTAAGATATATATGTAAGCAAAACAAGGGAAAACGAAGAAATCCGTTTTCCCTTTTCTGTCAGTCTGCCGAGAGGGAAGCCGGACGGCGAGCGCCGTTTCGCAGCTCCCTTGCCGCAGACCATATTAAATTACGCGTCTTTTTCGTCGATGCAGGCAATGCCGGGAAGCTCTTTGCCTTCAAGGAATTCAAGCGATGCACCGCCGCCGGTGGAGATGTGACTCATCTTGTCGGCAAAGCCGAGCTTGGTGATAGCCGCAGCGGAGTCGCCGCCGCCGATAATGGAGATAGCGTTGGAATCGGCAATGCCCTTTGCAACGGCAATTGTACCCTGCGCGAAGTTGTCCCACTCCGAAACGCCCATGGGGCCGTTCCAAATAACCGTACCGGCCTTCTGAATGGACTTTGCGAACAGCTCTGCGGTAACGGGGCCGATGTCAAGTCCCATCCAGCCGTCGGGAATGGAATCGCTGTAAATTCTCATGTTCGTAGCGTCTGCCGCATAATCGGTAGCAATGATGTTATCAACGGGAAGAAGGAAGTTTACACCCTTTTCACGAGCCTTAGCCATCATCTGCTTTGCGTTCTCAACATTCTCTTCATCGAGAAGAGAAGTGCCTATCGAATGACCGAGAGCCTTGAAGAAGGTGTAAGCCATGCCGCCGCCGATGATAATGGTGTCGCACTTGTCGATAAGGTTGTTTATAACGCCTATCTTATCGGAAACCTTCGCACCGCCGAGGACCGCAATAAGGGGACGCTTGGGATTTTCGAGAGCGCCGCCGATGAACTGAATTTCTTTCTGAATGAGGTAGCCGACAGCAGAGGGAAGATAATCCGCAACGCCTGCGGTGGACGAGTGCGCTCTGTGGCAGGAGCCGAAAGCGTCGTTTACATAGAGGTCTGCAAGAGAAGCAAACTTTTTGGAAAGCTCGGGATCGTTCTTTGTTTCGCCCGGCTCGAAGCGGACATTTTCAAGAAGGAGAACTTCACCGTCTTTAAGAGAAGCTGCAAGCTCGTGTGCGCTTTCGCCGACAACATCCTTTGCGAGCTTTACTTCCATGCCGAGGTGCTTTGAGAGGTTCTCTGCAACGGGAGCCATTGAGAAAGCGGGGTCAACCGTACCCTTCGGTCTGCCGAGGTGAGAGCAGAGGATGACCTTTGCGCCGTGGTCGATAAGATAACGGATAGTGGGAAGGGAAGCGACCACTCTCTTGTCGCTCGTGATAACGCCGTTTTCGATTTTTACATTGAAATCGCAGCGTACGAGGACTCTTTTGCCCTTGACATCAAGATCTTCAATGGTCTTTTTGTTCAGTGTACTCATTGGAAATACTCCTTTGTATATGATTTGATTTTTTTGCGCTTATACGGAAAAACTTTCCGATAGAATATTTTATAACATTGTTACTGAATTATCAAGTGTTTTTTGCTGTTTGTGCGGATATACTCAGATATACACCGCGGTGTCGGAAAACTTTGAAGAGCGGGAGGGGAGAGCCTGTCCGGTAAATATTGTTCCCGGCAGCCGTGAAAAACCTCGTATTGCTTGTTTGCCGTATGCCATACTTCGTTTTTTTTGCGTTTGATTCCGCAAAATTTCCCCGGGGAGCGCGGCACGGACCGACATCTGCGTGCTCAGTTGCTCCAAAACATATAGCCGCTTATAAGAACCGCACGAACGGGTGCCGCGTCCACACCGGCTATCTTTACGGGAGGAGCTATAAGAAAGTATCTGCCCGGTTTAACGCTGTCGAGATTCAGGTTTTCGAGTATCGCGACATTTTCGCCGAGAAGTGCTTTGTGAGGTTCCGTCTGATCCTCCGGCGAGCCTACGCTCATAGCGTCCGTGCCTATCAGCTTGTAGCCGAGATAGGCTGTTTCCTCCGCGCCGGTCTTGTCAAAATAAGCCGTACCGCCCGAGCGGAGCAGAAGCCTTTTTACGCCCTTCGGGAAATGCTCGTCCGCATATTGTCCGGTGATCCTGCCCGGAGGAACATCTATAACGGCGCATTCGCCGATAAAGCTGTCGAGTACCGCAGTGCCTATCGAGTCGCCGCCGTTTATGAAGTGCAGAGGTGCGTCGGCGTGAGTGCCGCAGTGGAGCGTTGAGCTTATTTTTGCCATGTTGCATTCGTCGCCTCTTGCAATAGCGCTGAAAATGCTCACCTCCGGCTTAGGGTCGCCGGGGTACAGCTCCGCTGTAAGGAGATCTTTTGAAATATCAATGATTTCAAAGCTCATGCCTGAAAAACCTCCGTTTTCGGTTGAATTTTTACTCGGCGTTTACCTTTCTGTCGATAAGGTAAGCGGTGACGAGGAATACCGCGACCGTCATAACGACCGTGCAGTAAAGGTTTGTCATGGAGTATGCTCCGAAGCCCATCTGCCACGCCGCCTTTACCTCCGCTTCGGAAAGTGTGAAGGTGAACGCCGTATCGGAAACCACGACATATATTTTTACGAGTTTTGTTATCATGCTTGCAAAGGTCTGCGTGATAAATGTACCGGCAAAGAAGTAGAGTACCGCGCCGATCTTGCCGAGCTTGTTGAACGGACGGCAGTGGGCGAGGGTTATTGCGAAGAAAACAAGAAGCACGAAGCTGCAAGCTCTTATGCCGCCGTCGAAGGCGTACATTGCAACAACATAGCCGAGTACGTGTGCCGACGGAGTGACTATGCCTGCCGAGTCGCACAGCTGCCTTATCATCTCGGTCGCTACCTGATAGATGGAGCTGTATGCCGCGTCGCCCTCAACGATAGACATTGAGTGACGGAAAATATAGAGTGCGCTGCCGCCTGCCGCAAGGCAGAAAACAAGGTAGCTGAGTATTACCCAGAATGCGCCGGAGAGCCACTTCGCGAAAAGCAGCGACGAGCCTCTTACGGGGAGAGAAAGTGTGAGATGACCCTCGATGCCGTACATATTGCGCTTAAAATCGCTGAAAACCGATACGAAGGTCATTACTATGCCTATCGCGGCGGTTATGCAGAGGGCAACGGAGGCAATGCATTTTATCGCAAGACCCAAGCCTACGCCCGTGTCGCCCCACTTTGTCCAGTCGACAAGAAGCAGAATAAGCATGACTATGGTTATAATGCCCTCGGCGATATAGATGTTGTATATTCCTGCGGCGTTTGATTTGAACGCGTTTTTAGTCAACTTCCCAAGCATCGCCTATTACCTCCTTGAAGATCTCCTCCACCGATTTACCGGTGGAACGCAGTGTGTCTATTCCGGTGTTGACAAGAACCGAACCCTTGCCGAGCATGAGGACATGATCGAAGCTGTGTTCAAGGTCGTTGACAAGGTGTGTGGAGATAACAACGGTTGCGTTTTCTTTATAGTTTGACATGATTATGTCGAGAATAACGGCTCTTGCCGCAGGGTCGACTCCGCCGAGAGGCTCGTCGAGCAGATAGATGTCTGCGGCGCGGCTCATGACCATAAGAAGCTGTAATTTCTCCTGCATACCTTTGCTCATGGTCTTTATGCGCTGGTTGAGATCAAGTCCGAATTTTCCCGCGAATTCTATTGCTTTAACCTTATCGAAATCCGCAAAGAAGTCCGCGAAGTAATTTATGCAGTCAATGGTACGGAAGCGTTCGGGGAAATATGTGCGGTCAGGCAGGTACGCAAGGTGCGCCTTCGAGCCTATTCCCACGGGGCGGCCGCCTATTTTTATCGTGCCGGAGTAGTCGTGTATAACGCCCGAGAGAATCTTCATGAGGGTGGATTTGCCGCAGCCGTTCGGACCGAGCAGACCGACTATTTTACCCTTCGGGATATCGAACGAGATGTTGTTCAGAACAACATGACCGTCGTAGTCCTTCGTGAGATCTCTGACCTTGAATGCGTACTTGTCCCCGGTGCTTGCGGCGGGCTCCGCGTTTGCGGCGGCGCTGTTACCGGCTGCTGCCGCCTGAGGGGCAGACGAAGTGTCGGGTTTGCTTTCAAACGGCTCGGGATTGTATATTCCCGAACCAATATCTTTTGCCATATCGTTTTCTCCTTTTTGCTTGTTTATATTCCGGTGAAATTAAATTACTGTCAAATTCGGTTCAGCCGCCGTCACATAAAGCGCGGAAAGCCTTTTTCCGGGCTTACTCCCGAAAAGCTCTCGTCCGACAGTACTCTGCCTGCGAGAGGAAGTGCCTTCTCATTGTAGCGCAAAGACCTGCATCTTTTCTTAAAAGAACCGACTTTATAAACGGTTTTTTTTACGGCTTCGAGCATTTCTTTTTCGTCAATACTCAGCGGCTGCGCATTTTTTATTCGTTTGCCGTTCTCGTCAACGAGTTCGGTTTTTGACTGTCCTATTTTTCGGGAAGTATTATACACGGATAAAAGCTGTTTGTGACATAAAACCTTCCTTCTCCCCATATTTAGATTATGCTACCATATTTACGCGAAAAATACAATATTAAACGCAAAAAAAGCTGCCGTAAAACATAAAAAATTTACGGCAGTAAAAGGGATACTAAATACTAATCGGTTAAAACCGTTATTGTTGTTGTGCGTCCGGGATAGGCTGACGGGATTCAAACCCATGTCGCCCGTCAGTGCCCCTTTTCGGCAC
>JAEDGF010000020.1 GCA_016297645.1 Clostridiaceae bacterium | reverse complement strand
GTGCCGAAAAGGGGCACTGACGGGCGACATGGGTTTGAATCCCGTCAGCCTAAGGAAATATTTTTAAGGAGATACGGTATGGCTGCGTATTTTATTTCTTTTGCGGCGCTTCTTTTTGCTTCGCTTTTTATATTCAGAGATAAAAAACTTAAAAAGATGTCGTGCATTTTGCTCGCCGCAGCGCTGGTCATCGAAGTTTTTTGGTTCAATTCCTACGCTGTCGGTTCGCTTTTTAAGAAAGAGGACGAATTTTCTCTGTCCGTTTCCGACGAGTCCGTGCGAGTCGGCGGGGCTTCCTCTTCGGCAGGAGAGAACCGTGCAGTTCTTCCTGACGGCGGAAGGATAACCGTTTCGGTAAGCGGAATCGCCCGCCGCGTGGTTTCCGTTTCACCGATTGTTATTCCTTACGGCTCCGAAAACGGCTCGTCCGTTAAAATTTCCGTCAGTGCCGCCGACGACTCTTACAGTATGTACAACCGCGAGCTTTTCTCCGACAAAACCGTTTCTCCGACTGCCGAAAGCAAGGTCTTTCCCGTGGAGCTTACCGGTAATTGCCGTAAAATGCTCATTGATATTTCGGCTGTCGGTTCAGGCTCGGCGGAGCTTGTGCGCATTGATTTCAATAAAAAAATTCCGTTCGTATTTTCCGTTTGGCGGCTTTTGAGTTTTGCTTTTACAGCGGCGTTTTTGTATCTTCTCATAGCCGCGCCGTGGTCAAAAAGAACGCTTGCCGATAAAAAAGACAGCTTCTCGAATGTGTCCGCCGTTATTACCGCTGCCGCTTTTATTGCGTGCATTGCGCTTGCGGCAGCCGCAAGAATCGACGACTACGGCAGCTTTGAGTTCGGGTTCAGCCGCGACTACGGCAACCAAATGACAAAAGAGCTTGTAGACGCGTTTGAAAGCGGACACCTTTGGCTCAATGATGTGCCGGGTGAAAAACTCACAAAGCTTGAAAATCCGTACGACTGGTCACTCCGCATTGCAAACGGAGTCGATGCGAAATGGGATCATCTTCTGTTTGAAGGTAAGTATTATTCGTACTACGGTATAGCGCCCGTGCTGCTTTTGTTCCTGCCGTTTCACGCTCTGACGGGAATATATTTTTCGAGCCTTGCAGCCATTTTACTGTTTTCGGGTATCGGCGTTATCTTCCTGTCGGCTTTGTTCGGTGAATATGCGGAGCGTTTTTGCAAAAAAATACCGAACGGTGTTCTCGCCGCCGCGCTCGTCACCGTTTTGTGTTCGTCCGGAATATGGTACTCGCTGTGCTTCTCGAACTTCTACGAGATAGCCCAAAGCGCCGGGTTTATGTTCACCTGCGCCGGATTCTATTTTCTGCTGCGCTCGAATGTTATCGGCGGCGAAAAAATAAAAAAGCCCTCGCTGGCGCTCTCTTCCTCCATGCTGGCACTCGCGGTGCTGTCGCGCCCGACACTGGCTCTGTATTGCGTCACCGCGCTTATATTCATTTTCTTCGGACTTAAAAAGGAATCGGCAGACAAAAGCTGCCGTCTTATATCCAAAAAGACCGTACCGTATCTTCTTTCGGCTCTTGTGCCGTTTGCCGTTTTCGGCGGCGTGCAGTGCATATACAATTTCGCGCGGTTCGGCTCTCCGCTCGATTTCGGAATTCAGTATTCGCTGACGATAAACGATTTTACAAAGTCCGAATTTTACGCGGATTTCTTCAATATTTCTTTCTACAATTTCATCCTTGCGTTCCCCGTTATCAAGCCCGTTTTTCCGTTTTTTTTCTCGTCGTTTTCAAAGCTCGGCGCTGCCGGTTACTACTTTGTCGCAAACGAAAACGCCGTGGGAATACTGTGGCGCGCGCTGCCGTCGCTCGGTTATCTGGGTGTTGTGCCGGCATTCAAAAAGCTCGATAAAGAGGAGAAGAAACGGTTCCTGTTTCTTGCCGTTCCCGTCGGCATACTTGCTCCGCTGATAATCATTTTTTCGATTTGGGAGAGCGGTTACGGAGTCCGTTACTGTGCCGACTTCTCGTGGCAGATTGTTCTCGGCGGCACCTCCGTGCTGTTTATCCTCTATGAGCGCGTGTTCGACAGACAGCTTAAACGCGTTTTCGAAATTCTGTTCCCGATTGCGGCGTTGCTCGCTCTCGCCGTCAACTTCGCGCTTCTTTTCGACTATTGTGCTTTCACGGGAACTCTCCGTGATATGGCTCTCGCTTTTGCCGAGCAGATGTCGCAGCTTCAATAACGGACGATGCATTTTTTCCGGAGGTAAACAAAAATGATACTGTATATTGTCGTTCCCTGTTATAATGAGGAGGAGGTTCTGCCCGAAACCTCGCGGCGGCTCTCCGAAAAGCTCTGCGACCTTATCGGCAGAGGTGAGATATCCGATAAAAGCCGTATTGTTTTTGTCGACGACGGCTCAAAGGACTCCACTGCCCGTATAATAGAGGAACTGCACTCCGAAAACCGACTGTTCGGGGGCGTATTCCTGTCCAAAAACCGCGGACACCAAAATGCGCTGCTTGCCGGAATGATGACCGCCATGGGCAAGTGTGATGTGTGCGTGAGCATGGACGCAGACCTTCAAGACGATATAAACGCAATTGATAAAATGCTTGAGAAATACAACGAGGGCAACGATATCGTGTACGGTGTCCGTTCCTCCCGCGCGACCGACTCGGCTTTCAAGCGCTCAACCGCACACGCGTTTTATAAAATGATGTCGGCAATGGGTGCCGAGGTCATATATGACCATGCAGACTACCGATTGATGAGCAACCGCGCGCTTGAAGCGCTCTCGCAGTTTTCCGAGGTGAACCTCTTCCTCAGGGGAATGGTGCCGCTTGTCGGCTTCAAAAGCACGACCGTTGAATATACGCGCGGCGAACGCTTCGCCGGAAAATCGAAATATCCGCTCAAAAAAATGCTTGCCTTTGCATTTGACGGGATAACTTCTTTTTCGGTGAAGCCGATAAGACTTATTTCCGTGTTCGGAATAATTATTTTTCTTGCCGCCGCCGTCATGCTTATTTATTCGCTCATCCGCCACTTTACCGGCAACACCGTCAGCGGCTGGACTTCGCTTATAGTATCGGTGTGGGCGCTCGGCGGCTTGCAGCTTTTCGCAATAGGAATAATAGGGGAGTATATCGGCAAAATATACCTCGAAACAAAACGCCGTCCGCGGTATATAATAGAAAAAACTCTTATTGACGAACAATAAGAGAACGCGTACTAAAAGAATATCGGTCAAAACGCAGGGTGCAAACAGCCCTGCGTTTTTTTTGTCGTAAAAATGTATATTTACATACGAATAAATGTATATTTGCATATTTTTCTGTATGACCGTATTTTTGAAAAGTGCGGCTGGAAAAACACGCGGCGTGAAAAAAAGTGACTGAACACCACGCATAGACCCCGAAAAACACTGATGTTTACTGTGTAAGCGAGATGCGTTGAGCGTATTGTACAAAAAACGCGGCGGGTGACAGTGCAAAACAGACAAAACTCCGAAAGAAAAAATAATGAAAAAATATACTTGACAAACGCAGGAATATACTGTATCATTATGCACAACAGATGAATAAACATTCAGTCGCACACAAAATAAAATCGAATCGGAGGAAAAATAAAATGGATAAGTCAAAGATAAAAAAAGTCGTTCTCGCATATTCGGGCGGTCTTGATACCTCGATAATCATCCCGTGGCTCAAAGAAAACTACAACAACTGCGAAGTCATAGCAGTGTCCGGCAATGTCGGTCAGGCAGACGAGCTTGACGGACTTGAAGAAAAGGCTCTTAAAACCGGTGCTTCAAAGCTCTATGTTGAGGATCTTACAAAAGAGTTCCTTGATGATTATGTTTTTCCCTGTGTTCAGGCAGGTGCAAAGTACGAGGATTACCTTCTCGGTACTTCGTTTGCCCGTCCGCCCATCGCAAAACGCGTAGCCGAAATCGCCGTTAAAGAGGGTGCCGATGCTATTGTTCACGGCTGCACCGGCAAGGGTAACGACCAGGTTCGTTTCGAGCTTGCAATAAAAGCGCTCCTTCCCGATATGCCCGTTATCGCCCCGTGGCGTGAGTGGAGCATAAAGAGCCGTGAGGAGGAGATCGAATATGCGGAAGCACATAAGATTCCCCTTAAAATCAGCCGTGAAACCAACTACTCCAAGGATAAGAACATCTGGCATCTTTCTCACGAGGGACTTGACCTTGAAGATCCCGCGAACGAGCCGAAGTACAACACCCCCGGCTTCCTCGAAATGGGCGTGTCGCCCGAGCAGGCTCCCGACAAGCCCACATATATAACACTCCACTTCGAAAAGGGCGTTCCCGTCAAGCTCGACGGTAAAGAGATGAACTCCGTCGAACTGGTAACGGCGCTCAACAAGCTGGGCGGCGAAAACGGAATAGGGCTTCTCGATATCGTTGAAAACCGTCTTGTCGGCATGAAGTGCCGCGGCGTATACGAAACTCCCGGCGGAACGATTCTTTACAAGGCGCATGAGGTTCTCGAAACACTCACGCTCGATAAAGAAACCGCACATTATAAATCTCTTGTTGCTCAGAAGCTTGCCGAGCTTGTGTACAACGGACAGTGGTTCTCTCCGCTCACAAAAGCTATCCTCGCTTTCGTGAAATCGACGCAGACAACCGTCACCGGCGATGTTACCCTCAAACTCTACAAGGGCAACATGATAAACGCAGGCGTGACCTCGCCCTATTCGCTCTATGACCCGGAGATCGCGACCTTTGACGAGGACGATGTATACAATCAGGCAGACGCTACCGGATTTATAAATCTGTTCGGACTTCCCACCAAGGTCTATGCGAAGATGAAAAAGAAATCGGGTCTTGACTGATAACAACACACCGGATAACGCCGGTCAATAAAAGGCTTTCAAGACGCGGCTGCTGCATTACCTGAATTGTGCGATGCGGCAGCCGTTTTTTGGTCGATAGTCTGCGAAGGGAGAAAATAATATGGATAAATTGTGGGCAGGACGCTTTTCGAAGGAGCTTAACGCCGCAGCTGATGACTTTAATTCGTCTGTCGGCTTTGACTGCCGTATGTACGAACAGGATATAAAAGGCTCGATGGCTCACGCCGCAATGCTCGGCGCGTGCGGAATAATAACGAAGGATGAAAGCGACAGGCTGATCGAAGGCTTGGAGGGGATTCTCGGCGACATAAAAGACGGAACTCTTGATATAGATATGAACGCCGAGGATATTCATATGTTTATCGAATCGGTGCTGACCTCGCGCCTCGGCGATGTCGGCAAAAAGCTGCACACCGGCAGAAGCAGAAACGATCAGGTCGCGGTCGATCTGAGAATGTGGCTGCGCAGCGAAGCGGGCGAAATAAAAGAGAAGCTCCTTGCGCTGATAAGTGCCGTAAACGAAAAGGCGAAGCAGTACCCGGACGCGGTCATGCCGGGCTATACACATCTTCAACGCGCGCAGCCCGTTACCTTCGCGCACTACCTGAGCGCGTATTCGATGATGTTCATGAGGGATGTAACGCGCCTGCAAGACGCCGTGAAGCGTATGAATGTTTCTCCGCTTGGCAGTGCCGCTCTCGCCGGAACAACATATCCGATAAACAGACAGATGACGGCTTCTCTGCTCGGGTTTGACTCGTTTTCACTTAATTCGCTTGACGGCGTATCGGACAGGGACTACTGCATTGAGCTCCTGTCGTGCTTTGCGACTGTAATGATGCACCTCTCGCGCTTTTCGGAGGAAATAATCCTGTGGCAGAGCTGGGAATTCAAATTTATCGAGCTTGACGACAGCTTTACCACCGGTTCGAGCATTATGCCGCAGAAGAAGAACCCCGACATGGCGGAGCTTGTAAGAGGAAAGACAGGCAGGGTCTACGGCGATCTTATGGCTATGCTTACCGTGCTCAAAGGAATTCCGCTTGCATACAACAAGGATATGCAGGAGGACAAGGAGGCTGTTTTTGACGCTGTCGACACGGTCAAAAAGTGTCTGACCGTTTTTGCACCCATGATAGAAACCATGAAGGCACTGCCCGAAAATATGCTCAAAGCCGCAAAATCCGGCTTTATCAACGCCACCGACCTCGCGGATTATCTGGTCGGAAAAGGTCTGCCCTTCCGTACGGCGTATAAAATCGTCGGGCAGACGGTTGGGTACTGCGTTAAAACAGGTAAGACGCTCGAAGAGCTTTCTCTTGACGAGTATCACGAGTTTGCCCCCGAGTTCGGTGATGATCTCTACGGGGCTATTGATATCAAAAACTGCGTTGAAAAACGCATTTCGGACGGCGGCACCGGCAAAAAGGCGGTGGAAGCCGAGATGAATGCGGTGGACGAATTTTTAAAGCAGTACAAGTAAGAATGCGCCGCATTAAATCAGCTTCGGAGCGGGAAGCACGCCGCGCTGTGCTGTTCGCCGCAAGTCGCCGAAAGAAATGCGCCGCAGAGGTTTGGGCGTTAAATTTACTTTGGTGCGGAAAAAACGCCGTGTTGCGCACCGCAAGCGGTTGAACTATAAGAAAACAAAAAAGGATGTGCGAAGCCGGAGCTTCTCACATCCTTTACATGTTTTAAATTACTGATTATTCAGCGTCTGCCTTGGAGGCTTCCTCTGCCTTTGCCTGAGCGATCATGTCGTCAATGGAAAGAACAGCGGGAGCGTCGTCAACGGGAGCAGCCTTCTTTTCGGGCTTTTCGGGAGTGGGAAGGAGAGCCTTGATGGAAAGGCTGATGCGTTTCTTGTCGAAGTCGATATCGGTGATAAGAACCTCAACCTCGTCGCCTATCGAAAGAACATCCTGGGGCTTCTCGATGCGCTCGTTGGAGATCTGCGAGATGTGGATAAGTCCTTCCATCTTGGGGAAGATCTCTGCGAATGCGCCGAAGGTGGTCATTCTTACGATCTTGACCTTTATTTTGCTGCCGACGGGATAATCTCTTCTGAGGATCTCCCACGGATTGTCCTCGATCTTCTTGTAGCCGAGAGAAATCTTCTTCTTCTCGTGATCGAGAGCCTTTACATAAACATCAACGGTGTCGCCGATGTTAACGACCTCTGAGGGGTGCTTGATGCGCTTCCACGAAAGCTCCGAACGGTGAATCATGCCGTCAACGCCGGGAGCAAGCTCAACGAATGCGCCGTAGTCGGTAAGGGACTTAACGACACCCGTGAACTTTTCACCCTCCTGAACCTCGCTCCAGAACTTGTTCTGGGCTTCCTTGCGTACGGACTTCATAGCCTCGCGGATAGAGCCGACAGCTCTGTGACGGCGCTTGTCGACATCTATTATCGTAAGGTTTACGGTCTTGTTGAGCATATCTTCGAGTCTGCCGTCCTTCGGAACGGTGGAGTGCGAAGCGGGAACGAATATTCTGATTCCGTTAACGAAAACAATGAGGCCTTTGCTGATCACTTCAACAACATTACCTTCGAGGATCGTTCCTTCCTTATTTGCTTCAACTATGGTATCCCAGTAACGGATAGCGTCATAGCGGCGCTTTGAAAGCATGATGGTGCCTTCGGCATCATTGGTTTTCATGATGATGAGGTTGAGCTGGTCGCCCACTTTAAGCTCCTTTGAGGGGTCAGCCGTGGGGTCTGCGCTGTACTCATCGATCGGGACATAACCTGTCTGCTTTCTGCCGATGTCGACCTGGATTTCATTGGGGGCTATTCTCATAACCGTGCCAACCACTTTCTGGTCATTGTTCATGCTGTTGAGTGATTCCTCAAGAGCCTGCTCGAAGGACAAATCTCCGGATTCTACGGTAGCTTCTGCCTGTCCTGCGGTTTCGGCTACTGTCGAGATGTTTTCAGTAATCTCAGCCATTGTTGTTAAAACCTCCTTAATTGTACCGCTCGGAGTGGACGCTCCGGCAGTAACTCCGATCGAATGGGCGTCTGATAGTTTAATTTCGGATAATTCCGTAACACCCTCGATAAGATATGTCGGACAGTGACGGCTGCACAGCGCAAAGAGCTTTTGCGTATTCGAGCTGTTTTTTCCGCCTATTACTATCATTATATCATTCTTTGCAGAAAGAGCCGCTGCTTCTTCCTGTCGCAAAGCGGTAGCGTTACATATTGTATCAAATATTTTTGGGTTTGTATAGAGTTTTTTTGCAAATTTTTCACAAATTTTAAATTCATCTGCGGAAAAAGTTGTTTGTGATACCAAACAAACCGGTTTTTCGGTCAGTTCCGGGTGTTCTTGTGCAAGTTTTTTCAGTTCTTCTGCGCTCCTTATCACAAAAACGGGCGCGTGCGAGTAGCTTTTTATGCCGAGCACCTCGGGGTGGACGGGATCGCCGGCTATAATTACCGCGCCGCACGAGGCGGACTGCTCGTCGACTATGCGGTGTATCTTTTTTACAAACGGGCAGGTCCCGTCCTCCACTGCGGCAGCCTTTTTCCTTATTTCGGCTTCCGTTTCGCGCATAATGCCGTGCGCACGGATGACCACCGTTGCGCCGTCGGGTATTTCATCTACGCCGTTTGCCGCAAAAACGCCCTTTTCTTCAAGGTGCTTTATAAAACCGGGATTATGTATGAGCGGACCGAAGGTGCATACCTTTTTGCCCGATTCGATGAGCCTTTCAACGCAGTCAACGGCTCTTGCAACGCCGAAGCAGAAGCCTGCGGTTTTTGCCGCAGTTATTTTTACCGACAATTCATTCACCGTCCCCGAGCTTTTTTGCAAGCTCCGTTATTTTGTCAACCACTTCGTCAAGCGTCATGTCGGAGGAGTCGACCAAAACGGCATCGGGTGCGGCTTTAAGCGGGGAAACAGCGCGGTGCGAGTCGTTGTAGTCGCGGTGCTTTATCTCCTCCAAAAGCGCGTCGTATTCCACCGGCGTACCCTTTTGACAAAGCTCGTCATACCGTCTTTTTGCCCTGACCTCGGCGGATGCCGTAAGAAAAATTTTGAGCTGTGCGTCCGGCAGAATGACAGTTCCTATATCTCTGCCGTCCATTATGACATTATTGTTTTTTGCAATATTCTTTTGCAGGTCAAACAGGAAAGCGCGCACCGCCGGGATCGCCGATACATTCGAAGCCGCCATTGAAGCCTCCGGCAGGCGTATTTCCTTTGAAACATCCTCGTCGTTGAGGAAAACATACTGAACGCCGTCTTTGAATTTCAGCTCCGCCTTTATCTCGGGGAGCATGGCGGCGACCTTCTGTGCGTCGTCGGTTGCTATCGAGCGCCGCAGCGCCGCAACGCCCACAGTCCTGTAAAGTGCGCCGGTGTCAACATAAATAAATCCGAGCTTTTCCGCGGCTTTTCGTGCAGCCGTGCTTTTGCCTGCCCCGGCAGGTCCGTCTATTGCAATGTTTATCATGCCTGAAATCAGTCCTTTGTTTTTGTTATTTATGCGGTCGACGGGACTGTATTTTGCAGTCCCTTGAAATAATAAAGAAGTTCAGAATACAAAGCAAAAAAATTTTGTTGCCGACAACCTTGTTTTCTTGTCCGTTTTTGTTGCGTATTGTTCGAGGGGGATGTTTTTTTGCCCGGATTTTGTTTTACCCCCCTTCCGCTGTTATTCCGTCGGGATGCTTCGTCCGGCGGCGGCTCCCGTCGCAAACGCTATTTGCAGATTAAAGCCCCCGGTGTAAGCGTCGACATCAATCACTTCTCCGGCGAAGTAAAGCCCCTTGCACTTTTTCGACTGCATCGTTTTGGGGTCTATTTCGTTTACCTTTACGCCGCCCGAGGTCACGATTGCCTCCTCGATGGGGCGCTCGCGCGAAACGGTGAAGGTCAGGTTTTTCAGGAGGTACACAAGCTCGCGCCGCTCATCCCTTGTGATGCCGTTTACATTTTTAGACGGATCAATGCCGCTCATTTCGGTTATGACCGGGACAAGCGACTTCGGCAGAAGCCCCCTTAATACGGTTGGCAGTCCCTTTGTCGGGGAAGCCGCAAAATCGCGTATAAGGCGCTCTCCGAGCTTTTCTTCGCTTAATGCAGGTTTTAAGTCCACTGTGCAGACATAACGCCCGGGGGTTATGTCGCGCATATGTGACGATGCGCTTAAAATCATGGGACCCGACACACCGAAGTGGGTGAACAGCATTTCGCCGAAATCTGAATAGACCTCTTTGAATTTTTCGTTGTCGTATACGCTCAGCGAAACATTTTTGAGCGAAAGCCCGGTGCATTCTCTGCACCAGTCCTCTTCCGTTTCAAGCGGAACAAGCGAGCCTTTGAGCGGCGTTACCGTGTGTCCGACGCTCTTTGCAAGCGTGTAGCCGTCGCCGGTGGAGCCGGTGAGCGGGTAGCTCTTTCCGCCGGTTGCTATTATGACCGCGTCGGCGGAGATATGCTCTCCTTTTTCTGTTTTTACGCCCGTTATTTCGCCGTTTTCCGTGATGAGAGCCGAAACGCGCGTGTCGGTTTTTATTTTCGCACCGCTTTTTTGAGCAAATTTTACGAGCGCGTCGACGATATCCGCAGCCTTATCCGATTCGGGAAAGACCCTGTTGCCCCGTTCTATCTTCAACGGGACTCCCAGCCCTTCAAAAAGGTCTATCGTGTCGGAGGGCATGAAGCGTGAAAAAGCCCCGTACAGAAAACGGTTGTTGACGGGGACAGCGTCCATGAGTTCGTTTATCAGCGTGCAGGCGTTTGTAACATTGCAGCGGCCCTTGCCGGTTATCATCAGCTTTCGCGCTGGACGGGCGTTTCGTTCCAGCACGGTCGTGTCGATACCGCGCTGTGCGGCAAAGCCCGCCGCCGTGAGTCCTGCGGCGCCGCCGCCGATTATCAGAAGTTTTGTCATCTTTCAGTTCCTTCTTATGTGATTTCCGTATGCTTTACTTTTTGCTGCGGCGGTTTCTTTTGCCGCCTATGATGAAAACCTTAAATGTTGCATTGCAGTTCGGACACCTTGCCGTGTGTCTGCCGCTTATTTTTTGCAGGCGCAGAAGCCCCCCGCAGCGCGGACAGTTTCTGAAAGCGTGCTCACGGTCGGAAAAGCTCGCTTTTATCCGCTCCCATTTCGGTATAACGCGCGAGCGCAGCTGCAAATAGCGCTCGTTTTCAAGCTCCCTTGCCGAGATGTCCTTCGACAGCGCTCTCACCAGCACAAAAATATAAAGTCCGGAATTGAGCACCGAAAAGACGGCGTAAAGTATGCGCAGCGGTGTAAAACGCACAAAAAGGCACAACACCCAAAACACCGCCGACAGTATCACGAGAAAACGCGACAGTGCGTCGACTCCGTATCTGCCCCTGAAAAATTCCCTTAGTCTGCCGAAAAATGAGTTCATGCCGTTCCGTCCTTTCTTTTACCTGTGCGCCGGGTCTTGTGCGCCGCTTTTTGTATTGCCGTTTGATATTAGATTTTCCGATTCAAAACCCATTTTAACATATTTTCGGAATTACTGCAATTAAATATTGATTTTTCCGTAAATTGTATTTATAATTATAGACGAAAAATAAAGTAACGGAGGAAAAAAACCATGTTAGTTTCGGCAGCAGAAATGCTTAAAGCGGCAAAAGCCGGCAAATATGCCGTAGGTCACTTTAATATCAACAACCTTGAATGGACAAAATGCATCCTTCAAGTAGCGGAGGAACTTCATTCTCCCGTAATCCTCGGCGTATCCGAGGGCGCTGCAAAATATATGTGCGGTTTCAACACCGTAGCGGCAATGACCAAAGAGATACTCAAAACTCTCGGCACTACCGTTCCCGTTGCACTTCACCTCGACCACGGTTCATACGACGGCGCTTATGCCGCAATGAAGGCGGGCTTCTCGTCCGTAATGTTCGACGGCTCTCATTATTCGATTGAAGAAAATGTTGAGCGCACAAAGCAGATCATCAAAGACGCAAAGGCTCTCGGTATTTCCGTTGAGGCGGAAGTCGGCGCTATCGGCGGCGAAGAGGACGGCGTTATCGGCGGCGGCGAGGTTGCCGATCCCGATGAGTGCAAACGCATTGCCGACCTCGGCGTGGATATGCTTGCCGCAGGTATCGGCAACATCCACGGCAAATATCCGGCAAACTGGGCGGGACTCAGATTTGATGTTCTTGCCAAGATTCAGGAAAAGACCGGCACAATGCCCCTCGTTCTCCACGGCGGTACGGGAATCCCCGCAGAGATGATAAAGGAAGCAATTTCTCTCGGTGTTTCCAAGATAAATGTCAACACCGAGTGCCAGCTCGCCTTTGCGGCAGAAACACGCAAATACATCGAAGCCGGCAAGGATCTTGAAGGCAAGGGCTTCGACCCGAGAAAGCTCCTCGCTCCCGGCTGCGAAGGAATCAAGGCGACCGTAAGAGAAAAGATGGAGCTGTTCGGTTCCGTCAACAAGGCGTAAAATATGGACAATGCTTTTTATGCCGACAAGGCTGAAAAGCTCTTTCGCGAAGGCTGCAACTGCTCTCAGGCTGTGTTTGCAGCCTTTTGTGATGTTACGGGCTTTTCGACGGAGGCGGCGCTTAAAATCAGCTCGGGGTTCGGCGGCGGCTTCGGCAGACGACGCGAGGTGTGCGGAGCGGTGTGCGGCATGACCATGACTCTCGGCTGCCTTCTCGGCAACGGCGACACGGACAACACCGAGCGCAAAAACGAGGTCTACGCGATGATATCGAAATGTATGGACGATTTTTCGGCGCAGTTCGGTTCTTTTGTGTGCCGCGACATTCTCGGCATCGGGCAGCAGCCGTATTCGCCGGTGTCGTCCGTCCGTACGCCGGAATTCTACGCCGGACGCCCGTGCATAAAATGTATCCGGACGGCGGCAAGGATAACTCAGGAGGTGCTTTGTGCAAGCGGTTGTATATAAAGCGCTCGAATATGCCAAAGCACTGTGCGAAAAAGACAGCGGCGGACACGATTCCGGACATATAGAGCGCGTTTTCAATACGGCGGTTCGTCTGGCTCATGAGGAGAATGCGGACTGCGATATCTGCGCGCTTGCGGCGGCGCTCCACGATGCGGACGACCGCAAGCTCTCTCCCGAAACGAGCAAAAACAAAGATAACGCAAGGCGCTTTATGCGTAAAAACGGGATTCCCGACGAAATTGCCGAAAGGGTAGTGAAGATAATAGACGAGGTGTCGTTCAAGGGTACCGACTCGGTCGTTCCGTCAACCTTGGAGGGCAAGGTCGTTCAGGATGCCGATAGGCTCGATGCCGTCGGTGCTGTCGGTATTGCGCGGTGCTTTGCCTACGGCGGCAGCGTCGGCAGAAAAATATACGAGCCGGGCGAAAAGCCCGACACGGGTGTCGGAGAAGAAGCGTATTACGCCGGGAAAAATTGCAGTATCAATCACTTTTACGAAAAACTGCTGCTCCTTAAAGACATGATGAACACTGACTCGGCAAAAAGCGAAGCCGCCCGGCGGCACGCCTTTCTCGAAGATTTCCTCGCGGAATTTTTCAGAGAGATAAACCGAATATGAAAAAAACAGACGGAGCTGCCGTTGAAAATGCGCAAATAAAACGCGTTTTACGGCGGCTTCGGCGGTCTTTTTTTTAAAATTGTAAAAACTTTTAGTAATCCCGTATATATACAATAAAAGAAAATTTTTGAAAAAAGAACTTGACAATGCCGCCGGCATAATGTATTATTATAAACTGCATTATAATGGATACGAATATCCTCTTTATTTTGAACTGCCGCCCGTCCGGAGAGCAGGATAAAGAGCGTTGTATCTGTTCGGCAGGCGGGAAAAATCCTGTTTCGGGCGTTGCCGCCGCTCTGCCGAACAGACGGAAAAATTCAGAACGGAGTGATTTTCTAAATGGTGAAAGTGAAACCCGTAAAGGTTGGCAGGAAAACCAGAATGAGCTTCTCCAAGATCAATGAGGTCATGTCGATGCCCGACCTCATCGAGGTACAGAAGAACTCATACAAATGGTTTCTTGACACAGGTCTTAGAGAGGTGTTGAGGGATATCAACGAGATTACCGACTATACCGGTAATCTGGTTTTGGATTTTATTGATTACCGCGTTGACCCCAACCCCAAGCATACGGTGAAAGAGTGCAAAGAACGCGACACAACATACAATTCCCGTCTTTATGTCACCGCGCGCCTTTTGAATAAGGAAACCGGTGAGATTAAGAAAAATGAGATCTATATGGGTGACTTCCCGATAATGACCGAGAGCGGCACATTTATCATAAACGGTGCCGAGCGCGTTATTATTTCTCAGCTCGTCCGTTCTCCCGGTGTTTATTTCGACATGACCCGCGATAAGCTCGGTAAAAAGCTCTATGCCACAACGGTCATCCCCAACCGCGGCGCATGGCTCGAATATGAAACAGATCCCAACAACATCTTCTATGTCAAGATAGATAAAAACAGGCGTTTGCCCATAACGACTCTTATCAGAGCCTTCGGACTCAGCTCCAACGAGGAGATAAGCGATTTCTTCGGATATGACGACAGAATCACCGCTACCTTCGAAAAGGACATCACCAAGAACACGGTCGAAGCTCTTCTCGAAGTTTACAAGCGTCTGCGTCCCGGTGAGCCGCCCACGGTCGATACCGCTACGAGCTATCTCTACGGACTGTTCTTTGACGACCGCCGCTACGATCTTTCGAGAGTCGGCCGCTACAAATACAACAAGAAGCTCGGTATTTCCGACAGACTTCGCGGCAACATCGCCGCAGACCCCATCGCAGACCCCGAAACCGGCGAGATACTTGCCGACGCGGGCGAGAAGATCTCCAAGGAGCTTGCGTACCGTATCGAGCAGGCAGGCGTAACCGTTGCCTATGTCGATATGGAGGGCGTAAGAGTCAAGGTCATTTCCAACGGAATGGTCGACGCGCTTCCTTATCTTCCCGGCTTTACCGCAGACGAGCTTGAAGAGATCGGCATCAACGAAAAGGTCTCCTATAAGGTTCTCAAAGAGATTCTCGACGCAGACTACGGCGACCACGAAACCCTCAAAGCCGTCCTTGCCGAGAAGTGCAACGACCTTATTCCCAAGCATATTACGATAGACGACATTTTCGCTTCCATCAACTACCTCAACTGCACCGCTCACGGAGTCGGCTCGCTCGACGATATCGACCACCTCGGCAACCGCCGCGTGCGTTCGGTAGGCGAGCTGCTTCAAAACCAGTTCCGCATAGGCTTTACCCGTATGGAGAGAGTCGTGCGCGAGAGAATGTCCATCCACACGCAGGACAGCGGCGAAATCACACCTGCCCAGCTTATAAATATTCGTCCCGTTATTGCGGTAGTCCGTGAGTTCTTCGGTTCTTCACCGCTCTCGCAGTTTATGGATCAGACGAACCCCCTTGCCGAGCTTACCAACAAGCGCCGTCTTTCGGCACTCGGTCCCGGCGGTCTTTCGAGAGATCGTGCCGGATTCGAGGTTCGAGATGTTCATTACAGCCACTACGGCAGAATGTGCCCCATCGAATCTCCCGAAGGTCCCAACATCGGACTTATATCCTACCTCGCTACTTTCGCAAGAATCAATAAGTACGGCTTCATCGAAGCACCCTTCCGCAAGGTCGATAAAGAAACCGGACAGGTTACCGACCAGGTCGAATACATGACAGCCGATGTAGAGGACGAGTACAGAGTCGCTCAGGCGAACGAGCCTCTCGACGAGAACGGCTTCTTCGTAAACGACCGCGTTATAGTCCGTTACAGAGATGAGTTCCAGGATGTCGATCACAAGCTTGCCGATTACATGGATGTTTCGCCTCGTATGGTCGTTTCCGTTGCAACGGCAATGATTCCCTTCCTTGAAAACGACGACGCAAACCGCGCACTGATGGGCGCTAACATGCAGCGTCAGGCAGTTCCGCTCCTTAAAACCGAGGCGCCCATCGTCGGCACCGGTATGGAGTACAAATCGGCTTGCGACTCGGGCGTATGCGTTCTCTGCAAGAGAGCCGGTACGGTCACGAAGGTTTCCGCCGATAAGGTCGAAGTCACGGTTTCCAACGGCACCGTTGATACCTATGAGCTTCTTAAATTCATGCGTTCCAACCAGGGAACCTGCATAAACCAGCGCCCGATAGTCAATGTCGGCGAAGAGCTTGAAGTCGGCGATGTCATAGCAGACGGACCGGCAACGAGCGAGGGCGAAATTTCGCTCGGCAAAAACGTTCTCATCGGCTTTATGACATGGGAAGGCTACAACTACGAGGACGCAGTTCTCATTAACGAGAAGATAGTCCGCGACGATGTTTATACATCCATTCATATAGAAAAGTACGAGATAGAAGCCAGAGAAACGAAGCTCGGACCGGAGGAGATCACAAGAGATATCCCCAATGTCGGCGACGACGCTCTCAAAGACCTTGACGACAACGGCGTTATCCGCGTCGGTGCGGAGGTTCATTCCGGCGATATTCTCGTAGGTAAAGTTACACCTAAGGGCGAAACCGAGCTTACGGCAGAGGAAAGACTCCTCCGTGCAATATTCGGTGAAAAAGCGCGTGAAGTAAGAGATACTTCGCTTAAAGTTCCACACGGCGAATACGGTATCGTTGTAGCCGTTGAGGTTTACACCCGTGCGAACAGCGACGAGCTTTCGCCCGGAGTCAACAAAGTCGTACGCTGCTATATTGCTCAGAAGAGAAAGATAAGCGTCGGCGACAAGATGGCGGGCCGCCACGGTAATAAGGGCGTTGTTTCGCGCATTCTTCCGCAGGAGGATATGCCCTTCATGGAGGACGGCACTCCGCTTGATATCGTTCTTAACCCCCTCGGCGTTCCCAGCCGAATGAACATTGGTCAGGTGCTTGAAGTTCACCTCGGACGCGCTTGCAGAGAACTCGGATGGAAGATAATGACACCCGTTTTCGACGGCGCGCACGAGTCCGATATCAAAGACGCCTTCGAAGAAGTCAACCGCCGCGCCATCGAAAAGGCAAAGGCACAGGCTGAGGAGGACGGCGTTGAATTCGACGAGTCCAAGGTCCATCTCCTCAGAGATGACGGCAAGGTCACTCTTTACGACGGACGCACCGGCAAGAAGTTCGACAACCCCGTTACGGTCGGCGTTATGTACTTCCTCAAACTCCACCACCTCGTTGACGATAAGATCCACGCCCGCTCAACCGGACCTTACTCTCTTGTTACGCAGCAGCCCCTCGGAGGTAAAGCTCAGTTCGGCGGTCAGCGTTTCGGTGAAATGGAAGTTTGGGCACTCGAAGCCTACGGCGCCGCATATACCCTTCAAGAGATACTTACCGTTAAGTCCGACGATGTCGTCGGCCGTGTAAAAACCTACGAAGCCATCGTCAAGGGACTCAATGTCCCGGCGCCCGGTATCCCCGAGTCGTTCAAGGTTCTCGTCAAGGAGCTTCAAGCTCTCGCTCTCGATGTTTCCGTTTTCGATGAGAACGGCGCAGAGATCGACCTCAAACAGGACTATGACGACGAAGGCGAAACGACCGTTGCCGATGAATTCAGCACCGTCAATGACGCCGACAGTGCGGCAGGCTATTCGATTGAAGAAGCCGATGACCGCGACTACGAGCTGGAAGCGGATCCCGACGATGACGATCTTGTCATGGTTCCCGGCGAGTATGTCGACGACAGCGATGACTTCGGCAGTTTCGGCGACGCGTCCGACTTCATGCCCGACTCATCTTTTGATAAGGACGAATTTTGATAAATCAGGTTATCCTAAATTTCTGAAAAAGGAGCTGCTGACTTAATGAGTGACGGTGCAGTAACCGTAAAAAGATATACGGAAAACAACTACAACGAGCTTAACTTTGAGTCCATAAAAATCGGACTCGCCTCTCCCGATACCATCAGGGCATGGTCATACGGCGAGGTCAAAAAGCCCGAAACAATAAATTACAGAACACTCAAACCCGAAAAGGACGGTCTTTTCTGCGAAAGAATCTTCGGACCCACCAAGGACTGGGAGTGCCACTGCGGAAAGTACAAAAGAGTACGCTATAAAGGCAAGGTATGCGAGCGCTGCGGAGTAAAGATTACAAAATCCAAGGTCCGCCGCGAACGCATGGGCCATATTGAGCTTGCCTGCCCCGTGTCGCACATATGGTACTTCAAGGGTACTCCGTCAAGAATGGGACTTATGCTCCATATGTCCCCGAGAGATCTTGACAAGGTCCTCTATTTCGCAAAGTATATCGTTATCGATCCGGGCGAAACACCCTTCGAAAAATATCAGATCATCTCCGATAAAGAGTATGACGAGATGGTTGAAAAGTATGACGCCGACGCATTCGTCGCAAAGATGGGCGCAGAGGCTATAAAGGATCTTCTTCAGGAGATCGATGTTGAGGAGCTTGCAAAGCAGCTTCGCGAGGAGTTGCAGACTGCGGTAGGTCAGAAGCGTACCGCGCTGCTCAAACGCCTTGAAGTTGTCGATGCGTTCCGCCTTTCCGGCAACCGCCCGGAGTGGATGATACTCGATGTTATCCCGGTAATTCCGCCGGATATCCGCCCCATGGTTCAGCTTGACGGCGGCAGATTCGCAACGAGCGACCTCAACGACCTTTACAGACGCGTTATCAACAGAAATAACCGTCTTAAAAAGCTTCTTGAACTCGGTTCTCCCGAGATCATTATAAGAAACGAAAAGAGAATGCTGCAAGAGGCGGTCGACGCTCTTATCGACAACGGCAGAAGAGGACGCCCCGTAACGGGTCCCAACAACCGTCCCCTTAAATCCCTCTCGGATATGCTTAAAGGTAAGCAGGGACGCTTCCGTCAGAACCTTCTCGGTAAGCGTGTTGACTACTCGGGCCGTTCGGTTATCGTTGTCGGCCCCGAACTTAAAATTTATCAGTGCGGTCTGCCCAAGGAGATGGCACTTGAACTGTTCAAGCCCTTCGTAATGAAACGGCTTGTCGAGATAGGCAAGGCAACGAACATCAAAAACGCCAGAAAAATGGTCGACAGAGCTACCCCCGATGTATGGGATGCTCTCGAAATCGTAATTAAAGACCACCCCGTAATGCTCAACCGTGCGCCTACACTTCACCGACTCGGTATTCAGGCGTTCGAGCCTATTCTTGTCGAAGGCAGAGCAATCAAGCTGCATCCCCTTGTATGTACCGCCTTCAACGCCGACTTCGACGGCGACCAGATGGCAGTCCATGTGCCGCTTTCCTCCGAAGCACAGGCGGAAGCGAGATTCCTTATGCTTGCAGCCAACAACCTGCTCAAGCCCTCCGACGGTAAGCCCGTTACGGTTCCCACGCAGGACATGGTTCTCGGCTCCTATTATCTTACTACCGTGAGAGATAACGAGCCGGGCGCAGGTCATGTATTTAAGGATGAGGACGAAGCCGTTATGGCTTACGAAGAAGGCGACCTCGGACTTCATGCTCCCGTTAAGATCCGCATGAGCAAAGAGGTCAACGGCACCGTTTACACCGCACTGGTCGAAACGACGCTCGGCAAGGTCATCTTCAACCACCCCGTTCCGCAGGATCTCGGCTTCATTACCCGTGACCCTGCCGACCCCGCAAGCATGGTCAAGCCCGAAGTTGACTTCCTTGTCGATAAGAAGAACCTCGGTAAAATTATCGACCGCTGCATTGCGGCACACGGAACAAACATCGCCGCTACCGTTCTTGACAACATCAAGAATCAGGGATATAAATATTCGACACGAAGCGGTATCACCGTTTCCGTTTTCGACGCGATAATCCCCAAGAAGAAAAAGGAATATGTCGCAGCCGCGCAGGCAAAGATAGATGTCATCATGGCAAACTACCGCCGCGGCCGTTACAGCGATTCCGAGCGTTCGCAGGCTGTAATTAAGGTTTGGACGGAATGCACGAAGAAGGTTTCCGACGAGCTTAAAGCCAACCTTGATATGACGAACCCCATCCACATGATGATTGACTCTGGTGCACGAGGCAGTGCTTCCCAGCTGAACCAGCTTGCCGGTATGCGCGGACTTATCGCTAACACGGCAGGTCAGACGATCGAAATCCCCATCAAGGCAAACTACCGTGAAGGTCTTACCGTTGTTGAATACTTTATTTCATCGCGTGGTGCGCGTAAAGGTCTTGCCGATACCGCTCTTCGTACGGCAGACTCGGGTTACCTTACACGCCGTCTTGTCGATGTTTCGCAGGAGGTCATTATCCGCGAGGACGACTGCGGCTGCAAAGAGGGACTTGTCGTTTCCGATATCTTCGGCGACGAGGACAATGTAATCGAAGGACTTCAAGAAAGACTTACCGGCAGATATCTTCTCCACGACCTTATCGGTGAAAACGGCGAGCTTATTATGGACAACAACCATATGCTTTCCGAATCCGACGCAAAGAAGATAGTCGATGCGGGATATAAAAAGGTCACGATCCGTTCTCTTCTTACCTGCGAGTGCCAGCAGGGCGTATGCCGTAAGTGCTACGGTAAGAACCTTGCAACCGGCAGAATCGTTTCCATCGGCGAAGCGGTCGGTATCATCGCCGCACAGTCGATCGGTGAACCCGGTACGCAGCTTACCATGAGAACCTTCCACACCGGCGGTGTTACTACCACAGCCGATATTACACAGGGACTTCCCAGAGTCGAAGAATTGTTCGAAGCCCGTAAGCCCAAAACTCTTGCTATCCTTGCAAGAATCGGCGGCGTTGTATCGTTCGTTGAGGGCAAAAAAGGTGCACAGAACATCCTCGTTACCGGCGAAGAGGGCAGAGAGGAATATACCATCCCCTACGGTTACAGAAGAACCGTTCAGGAGGGCGATACTATCGAGAAAGGTAAAGAGCTTACCGAAGGCTCCGTTAACCCCCACGATATCCTCGATGTACTCGGCGTTGAAGCCGTTCACAACTACCTTATCCGTGAAGTTCAGAGAACATACCGTACACAGGGTGTTGATGTTAACGATAAGCATATCGAAGTTATTGTCCGTCAGATGATGCGCAAGGTCAAGGTCGTTGAATCCGGCGATACCGATCTTCTTCCCGGCGCAACCGTCGATAAGTTCGATTTCAAGAAGGCAAACGATGCCGTACGCGCAAAAGCACAGAGCGAAGGCACGGTAGCGATAGAAGCTACCTGCGAGCCTGTTCTTCTCGGTATCACCAAGGCATCCCTTGCCACAGATTCGTTCCTGTCGGCTGCTTCCTTCCAGGAAACAACGAGAGTCCTTACCGACGCAGCCATCAAGGGCAAGGTCGATCCGCTTGTCGGACTTAAAGAAAATGTCATTATCGGTAAGCTCCTTCCCTCCGGCACGGGTATGAAATGTTACAGCGATGTCAAGGTTAAGCACATGACTGAGCCCGAAACGGAAGATGACGAATAATTTTTCGGCAGATTTAACGAAAATCATATAAAATCTTTGTAAAAGGTGTTGACAAAACACTCGCGAAAATGGTAAAATGCTAAATCGTGCGAAGATTAAACTATCAAAAAGGGAGAGTTCGCACGAACGGCTCCCTTTTCGATATATAAAACTATTTGTAAGGAGGTGCACATACTTGCCAACCTTTAACCAGCTTGTGCGCAACAGCAGAAAAACTCTTGAGAAAAAGTCGAAGGCTCCCGCTCTCGGAAAAGGTCTTAACTCCAAGAAGAATGTTATGACTGACCACAATTCTCCCCAGAAGCGCGGTGTTTGCACAGTCGTCAAGACCGACACACCCAAAAAGCCCAACTCTGCTCTCAGAAAGCTTGCCAGAGTTCGTTTGACAAACGGAATCGAGGTTTCTGCGTATATCCCCGGCGTAGGCCACAACTTGCAGGAGCACTCCGTTGTTCTTATCAGAGGCGGCCGTGTTAAGGATCTTCCCGGTGTGCGTTATCACATCGTTCGCGGAACTCTTGATGCTCAGGGCGTTAACGGCAGAATGCAGGCCCGCTCCAAGTACGGAGCAAAGAAAGCCAAGGCCAAGAAGAAATAAGCCTTCGCTTTGATTCGAAAATGACAAAATCTTCTCTTGCAAAGATGATTTATTCACCAATGTGAGTTTATATATATGTAAACCTCTCATTGGCGCAACGGGAATTTGTCGCTCGAGTACCTATGATATCATTACTATGAAGGAGGGAAGTAAAGTGCCAAGAAGAGGCAATATAGCAAAACGAGATGTTTTGCCCGATCCGCTTTACAACTCAAAACTTGTAACACGACTTATCAACAGTGTTATGTATGATGGCAAAAAGGGCGTAGCTCAGAAAATAGTTTACGACGCATTTGACATCATAAGAGAAAAAACAGGTAAGGAACCCCTTGAAGTATTTGAGGCAGCCATGGAAAATGTTATGCCCTTGCTTGAAGTTAAGGCTCGCAGAGTCGGCGGTTCAACCTATCAGGTCCCCATGGAGGTCCGTCCCGAAAGACGCCAGACTCTCGGTCTGAGATGGATCACTCTCTATTCCAGAAGCAGAGGCGAGAGAACCATGAAGGAAAGACTTGCTAACGAGATCATGGATGCCGTAAACCAGACCGGTTCGGCATACAAAAAGCGCGAAGATACACACAAGATGGCAGAAGCCAACAAGGCTTTCTCGCACTTCCGCTGGTAATCGTTCGATTATCATTATCATAAGTTCATTTTTTTGGAGGAAATTATGCCCAGGCAGGTATCACTTGACTTAACAAGAAATATCGGTATTATGGCTCATATCGATGCCGGTAAAACTACCACTACCGAGAGAATTCTTTTCTATACGGGTATCAACCATAAGCTCGGCGAAACGCACGACGGCGCCGCTACTATGGACTGGATGGAGCAGGAGCAGGAGAGAGGTATCACAATTACCTCCGCCGCTACGACCTGCTTCTGGAAGGGACACCGCATCAATATCATCGACACTCCCGGCCACGTTGACTTCACCGTTGAAGTTGAACGCTCGCTGCGAGTTCTCGACGGCTCCGTAACCGTGCTTTGCGCAAAGGGCGGCGTTGAGCCTCAGTCCGAAACCGTTTGGCGTCAGGCTGATAAGTACCATGTCCCGAGAATGGTCTATGTTAATAAGATGGACATCATGGGCGCGGATTTCTATAATGTCATTCAGATGATGAAGGACAGGCTTAAATGCAACGCCGTCCCGATTCAGCTTCCCATCGGAGCCGAAAACGACTTCAAGGGCATAATCGACCTCGTAGAAATGAACGCTACCATATACGACGACAAGGAAGGTCTTAAAACCGAGGTCGTTCCCATCCCCGACGATATGATGGAGCTTGCTCAGAAGTATCGTGACGCTCTTATCGAGCATGTCGCAGAGATGGACGACGAGCTTATGGAGAAGTACTTCAACGGTGAAGAGCTTACTATCGACGAGATAAAGAGAACTATCCGTAAGTCCACCATCGCAAACAGCATGGTTCCCGTCGTATGCGGTACCTCTTACCGCAACAAGGGCGTTCAGAAGCTTCTTGACGCCGTTGTTGACTATCTTCCTTCGCCCCTTGACATCGGCGCCGTTCACGGTACCGATCCCGCAACAGGCGAGGATATTACACGCGAAGTTTCCGATGACGCTCCCTTCTCGGCGCTTGCATTCAAGATTGCAACCGACCCGTTTGTAGGTAAACTCTGCTTCACAAGAGTTTATTCCGGTATTGCCTGTGCAGGCTCCACCGTTTACAACTCGACTAAGGGCAAGAGCGAGCGTCTGGGCAGAATACTTCAAATGCACGCTAACCACAGAGCCGACCTCGAACAGTGCTATTGCGGCGATATCTGCGCGGTTGTAGGTGTCAAGAACACCACCACCGGTGATACTCTCTGCTCGGAGAAAGCTCCCATTATCCTTGAACAGATGGAGTTCCCGGAGCCCGTTATCAGAGTTGCCATCGAGCCCAAGACCAAAGCCGGTCAGGAGAAGATGGGCATTGCTCTTATGAAGCTCTCCGAAGAGGACCCCACCTTCAAGTATTATACCGATGAAGAAACCGGTCAGACGATCATTGCCGGTATGGGTGAACTTCACCTTGAAATCATCGTAGACAGAATGCTCCGCGAATTCAAGGTCGAAGCCAATGTAGGCGCTCCGCAGGTTGCATACCGCGAAACCGCTACAAAGGCTGCCGACACCGATACCAAGTTCGCCCGTCAGTCCGGCGGTCACGGTCAGTACGGTCATGTTAAGATGAGAATAGAGCCGAACCCCGAAAAAGGCTTCGAGTTTGTCAACGAAGTTGTCGGCGGCGCTATCCCGAAGGAGTACATTCCGGCTGTTGAAGCCGGTGTCAGAGGCGCACTTTTATCGGGCGTTCTCGCCGGTTACCCGGTCGTTGACATCAAATGCACGCTTTACGACGGATCTTATCATGAGGTCGACTCGTCCGAAATGGCATTCAAGATCGCAGGCTCGATGGCTCTTAAAGATGCCCTTCAAAAAGCAGGCTGCGTTCTCATGGAGCCTATCATGAAGATTGCAGTTACGGTTCCCGACGATTATCTCGGTACCGTTATCGGCGACATCAACTCCCGCCGCGGTATGATAAGAGATCAGGAGAACCGCAACGGCGCAACTCAGGTCAATGCCGATGTTCCGCTTTCTTCAATGTTCGGTTATGCTACCGATCTCCGTTCCAAGACACAGGGACGCGGTCAGTATGTTATGGAACCCAGCCACTACGCTCAGGTTCCCAAATCAATTGCAGAAGCTATCTGCAAAAAATAATCCCGTCAGTATGACGATTATTCAAAATTCCTATTGATATTTTGCAATATCTTTGGTATAATGCATAAGTACAATAATTTTGATACTCTACCATAAGGAGGAAATTTCCCATGGCAAAAGCTAAATTCGAAAGAACCAAACCCCATGTAAACATCGGAACCATCGGTCACGTTGACCACGGCAAGACCACTCTTACCGCTGCTATCACAAAGACTCTCGCTATGAAGGGCGACGCAGACTTTGTTGATTATGCCAACATCGATAAGGCTCCCGAGGAGAGAGCTCGTGGTATTACGATCAACACCGCTCATGTTGAGTACGAAACCGACAAGCGTCACTATGCTCATGTTGACTGCCCCGGCCACGCCGACTACATCAAGAACATGATCACAGGTGCTGCTCAGATGGACGGCGCTATCCTTGTTATCGCTGCTACCGACGGCCCCATGGCTCAGACAAAAGAACACCTTCTTCTTGCCCGTCAGGTTGGCGTTCCCTACATCATCGTATTCATGAACAAGTGCGATCAGGTAGACGATCCCGAGCTTATCGAGCTTGTTGAAATGGAAATCCGTGAAACTCTTAACGAGTATGAGTTCCCCGGCGACGACACACCCATCATCAAGGGCTCCGCTCTTAAAGCTCTTGAATACAACGGCAACGACATCAACGCTCCCGAGCTTAAATGCATCTGGGAACTCATGGACGCTGTTGACAACTACATTCCTACACCCGACCGTAAGGCAGACCAGCCCTTCCTTATGCCTGTTGAAGATGTATTCACGATTACTGGTCGTGGTACAGTTGCTACCGGCAGAGTTGAAAGAGGTCAGCTCAAAACCAACGAGCAGGTTGAGATCGTCGGTCTTGTTGAGGAAAAGAGAACTGTTGTTTGCACCGGTATCGAGATGTTCAGAAAGATCCTCGATTACGCAGAGGCAGGCGACAACATCGGATGCCTTCTCCGTGGTGTTCAGAGAACCGAAATCGAAAGAGGACAGGTTCTTGCTAAACCCGGTTCAATTCATCCCCACACCAAGTTCAAAGGTCAGGTCTATGTCCTTACCAAAGACGAAGGTGGCCGTCACACTCCCTTCTTCAACAACTATCGTCCTCAGTTCTATTTCAGAACTACCGATGTTACCGGCGTAATTTCGCTTCCCGAAGGCACTGAAATGTGCATGCCCGGCGACAACGTCGACATGGATGTTGAGCTTCTTAAACCCATCGCTATCGAAAAAGGACTTCGTTTTGCTATCCGTGAAGGCGGCAGAACGGTTGGTTCGGGCGTTGTTATCGCTATCAACGAATAATTCAATCGAATTAGCGTATAACTGAATAAAATTCAGCTCTCGGTGTTTCGCCGGGGGCTGTTTTTTACTGTGTGCCGGAAATTTAGAGTAGTTGCAGCAGAGAAAAAGCGGTCTAAAAAACCATTCATTACACGGAAAAAGACGACAAATGTATCATGTAGGCGGTTCATTTACGGCAATTTGATGCGGCTGCAATTTGTCAAAATCGTCTGCTTGGCGCGACAGATTCACTGTAAACTTTTCCCTCTTCACGGTTTTTTGTGTAATTAAAGTATTGAAGTAATGCCCATACCTGATTTTTGCCTGCTCAATTCTTTTCTTTATTACATTTTTCTGTGCGGTTGACGCGCAGGACAAAAACCAACTATCAAACAGAGAAGAAAAATCATAGAGAATAAAGACTTTCATTCTTTAACTCCACAAAATTCCGTGAAGAACCAACTTATGGCAGACTTTTGGAAGTCTGGCGGCAGTTTTTTACTGCCGGGACACCCGCCGAAGAACCGTGCATGGCTCTGTCTTTCTTGCAATTACGGCAGCGAATACATTCAAAGCCGTCTGTTTTCTGCGGCTGATCGTCGGCAAAGCTACGGCAGACGGAATACGGTCAGCAGGACGGTGAGCAGAATTACGCCGGGGATTCCCCCTATTGCCCCGGTGAGAATCCCGAATACCGTTACAGGGAAATCTATCTGCAATAAACGAAATACAAGATATACCGCGATGAGCGAAAAGAAGCCGCAGAGAGCGTTCAGAAATCCGAACAGAAAGAGGCGTTTTCTTAATATATAAAGCAAAACAACGGCTCCGGCAATACCGAAAAGGACAGTTATATAATTCATAAGAGTTCTCCTGTTTAATTGTTTAGACAGCGTTGCGCAGGCAAAGTGTACGAATGTTACGGGCAGCTTTTTTGTTATATGCGTTAAGAGCTTGCGGGTTTTCAGCGTGCCGAAAAAGTTTTTATCGGTGTTCCGAAAAGGCTTTAATTAAATTATGCGGCTCAAACCGTGCGGTGCTGCATTAAATAATTATGTTCATAAAAAAGTTGATATTCATTTTATCGGCAGACAAAATTCGTATTATTTTTCCCGGCAGAAGATATAATATATAACGGGAGGTCTACCAATGAAAAACTACATGAAAACTTATGAACAGTATTGCTGTGTTCTGAAAAGAAATATTGTGCTTGAAGAAACAGTTTTCAGCAACGGTACACGCACGGTACATTGTACACACTACAATGAGTGCCGCCACAGCGGAGGTTGCAAAAATGTTATAATAGAGCCGCGGCTCGATGTGCCTGCAAGTTACTCGAATTGTGACGCGGTTATTGACTGAACAGCTGAAATTTGGTAAAATAGGGGGCATAAAAAACTATCGGAGATAAATAACATGGAAATAACACTTTTAAGACCCACTCTCAAAGAAACACTTTGGGGCGGCAGACGGCTTATTGATGAGTTCGGCTTCAAAACCGACGGTGATAACGCTGCGGAAGCGTGGCTTCTGTCGTGCCACAAGGACGGCCCCTCGTATGCAATCGGCGGTGAGTATGACGGTTTAACGCTCGCTGAAATAATAAAAAAAGAGGGAAGGAGCGTTCTCGGCACACATAACAGCGAGATAAACGGCTTCCCGGTGCTTATAAAAATAATTGATGCACGCGACAAGCTGAGCGTTCAGGTTCACCCCGGCGACGAATACGCAAGACGCGTTGAAAATGAAAACGGCAAAACCGAGGCGTGGTTCGTACTCGGTGCGCAGGACGGTGCGGAGCTTATTTACGGCGTAAATAAAGACATGACTCGCGAGGAGTTCGCTGCAAGTATCGAAAACGGAACGCTGCTCGAAAATGTGAACCGGGTAAAGGTTAAGCCCGGCGATGTCGTGTTTATTCCGTCCGGAATGCTTCATGCTATTGGCGCGGGGATCCTTCTTGCCGAGGTTCAGCAAAGCTCGAACACAACATATCGTGTATTTGACTACGAGCGCCGCGATAAAAACGGCAACAAGCGCGAGCTTCATGTGAAGAAGGCGACCGATGTTGTCACGCTTACGAAAACGACTGCCGATTTTTCAGCCGAGGGAGAAGAAGAACAGCTCGGCGGGGCGACAAAGAAGCGTCTTACACATTGCAGATATTTTTCAATGACTCAGCTGAAAACGGACGGCGAGTTTACGGACGAAGCGGACGACACCTCGTTCGTGTCGCTTCTCGTGCTTGACGGCGAGGGAAAAATCTCCGCGTCCGGCAAAGAGTACGAAATAAAAAAGGGGTCGAGCGTTTTTATCCCTGCCGGTTACGGGAAATATACGCTGACAGGAAAGTTCACCGCGCTTGAAACAAGGACATAAGCCGGTGTAAAGAGGAAAGATAATGGCACTTTTGAGTATGCAGAACATCTCTGTTTCGTTTGGGGAGCGTGATGTCCTGCGAAATATCAGCTTCGATATTGCCAAGGGCGACAGAGTGGGACTTATCGGCTCGAACGGAAGCGGAAAAACCACGCTGTTTAATGTAATAACAGGCAAACTCGAACCGAACGAGGGCGCGGTCGTAAAGGCGTCCGGTACGGTGATAGGCTGCGTTGAACAGCACGCCTGCGCCGAGAGCAAACGAAGCGTATATGACGAGCTTCTCACCGTTTTTTCTCATCTTGAAAGGGCGGAAGCGGAGCTTGAAGATATCCACCGCAAGGTGGAGCTTACCGACGGGACTGTCCCGGAATATATTGAAAAGCAGAGCGAGCTGACGGAGTATTATCAGGCAAACGGCGGTCTGACATACAGAGCGAGGGCGCATTCGTGCCTTAAAGGTCTGGGCTTTTCTCCGAGTGAGGAGGAGCTGCCGGTTTCCGCACTTTCGGGAGGTCAGCGCACCAAGCTGAGCCTCGGAAAGCTCCTGCTGAGCGAACCCGACCTCATGCTTTTAGACGAGCCTACGAACCATCTTGATACCGTCAGCGTCGAATGGCTCGAAGATTTTCTCGCGAAGTTTTCGGGCAGTCTTATAGTTATATCGCACGACAGATATTTTCTCGATAAAGTAACCACCCGTACGATGGAAATAACCGTCGGCAGACTTTTTGCCGGTAAAGGTGCATACACGGAGTACATGAAGCTCAAAGCGCTGCGCCTTGAAAGCGACCGCCGCGAGTACGAAAAGGGTATGCTTGAAATAAAGCGTATCGAAAAAATTATCGAGCAGCAGAAAACTTTCAGCATGGAGCGCAATTACATAACCATTGCGTCAAAGGAAAAGCAGATAGAGCGTATCCGCGCTTCTCTCCCCGAGCTTCCGCCGAAGGAGCGTACCTATAAGCTTCGTTTCACCGATGTTACGCGAAGCGGCGACGATGTTTTGTTTGTGGAGGGACTTAAAAAAGCGTACGGCGGCAATGTGCTTTTCGAAAATGTCAACTTCCGCATGACTCGCGGCGAGAGAGTATTTCTGATAGGGCCTAACGGCTGCGGAAAATCCACCATGCTGAACATTTTAATGCGTAAAATCATGCCCGACGAGGGCTTTTGTCGCTTCGGAGTGGGCGTTAAACTCGGCTTTTTCGAGCAGACTCAGCGTGAGCTTATGTCCGAAAAGACCGTCCTTACCGAGATTTACGACAGATTCCCGTCGCTCTCCGTCCCCGAAATACGGGGATATCTCGGCGCATTCATGTTCAGAAACGACGAGATAGAAAAGCGGATGTGCGATCTGTCGGGCGGTGAGAGGGCAAGGGTCGCGCTGCTCATTCTTATTCTGAAAAAGCCGAACTTTCTCATTCTCGACGAGCCTACGAACCATCTCGATGTCGCGTCCCGCGAGGTGCTTGAAGAAGCACTGTCCGAATTTGAAGGAACGCTGCTCTGCGTTTCGCACGACCGGTATTTTGTCAACCGGCTCGCAACACGCATTCTGAGCTTTGACGGCGCTTCGGTGAATACGCTCGACGGCAACTACGACGACTATGTCAACGCCGTTAAGAACGCTGCCGCCGGTGCTTCGCAGCAGGTGCGAGCCGAGAAAAAGCCGAATGAGTATATGCTCCGCAAGGAGCGCGAACGCGAGGAACGCAAGAAGGCTTCGCGGCTCAAAAAGATAGAAGCGGAGCTTGACGGGCTGAATTCAAGGAGTGAACAGATAGCGGCGCTTCTGCAATCGCCCGAGATCGCTTCCGACTATGAAAAAATAACGGAGCTAACCAAAGAGCTTGACGCAGTCAACGCACAAAGGGAAGAGCTTGAAAACGAGTGGCTGACACTCAGCGAATAAAATCAACTGTAAGGTGCGGAATTATCCGTTTGCCTTGCGGTTTTTTTTGTGTCCGGAATGTGTTAAAAAAGGTTGACGGGCGATAAAATCCGTGTGCTTTTATATGCGGTTTTGCATATGGCTTTTTTGCATAGATGTCTTTTGCCGGGCTGTGAGGGTGTGTTTTGTGTGAGATTTTTACCGTTGCAGGCATGATTACTTTTGTATTTTTTTGCAACGGGTATTTTGGCAAAAAAAGAGCTGAAAAATATTAAAAACAAATCATTTTTCATCAAAAAAAACTTGAAAGAAAATCTATATTGTGTTAAAATGACAATGTATGTTTGCGTCTGAAAAAGTGCGATTTGGACACAAAAAACGGTGTTCCTTCCGTTATTCGTATTCACTGTTTTCCGACGCTAAAACACAAAGTGCGGTACAACGGAGTCCTTTCCGTCTGCTGCCGCCGATCCCACAGGAGGAATGGCTATGTCAAAAACGCACAGTAAAACGGCAAAAGCGTTAAGCGTATTCTTGTGCGCCTTGATGGTTTTGTCAACCGTTTGCTTCTTCAATCCGTTCCCTGCATTGAAGGCAAACGCGTTTGTTGATGTTAATTCAACGCAGTCCGCTAACGACGGCTATGACTTAACATTTAATGTTCCGGAGGCGATTTATCTCAAACCCGGCTCTGCGAACATGGAGTATTTCTTGGTGAACAGCGCCAAATCGAACGGTGCGAGCGCGGTTTCAATGGCTGCAAGCTCCACGAATGTTTCGGTTTCAAGCCCGTATGCAACATCAATGTCGCTCACTTATGAAGTGCTGTCGGCAGGCAAAGACGCAAACGGAAATGATGCTGCGATTTCAGGCTCTGTTCTGAAACCGGACGGCAGCGCTCTGACAGGTGCAACCGGAACGAACTCAGTTTCGATAAACCTGAACCGGAATTTCAAGTTCTCGGGTTACAGCGCCGAAAACGAGGGGAAAGAAGCGTTTATAAGGTGGAAGCTCGTTTATGTAGCTGACGGCGAAACGCACACCGTTTATGCTTATACCGCACTTTATATTCCTTATGTCGGTCAGGCAGGTGTTTCCGCGCATTCGCGTCACAAAGGCACCTACGCCAACCCCGAAAACTGGTCTTACTCGTTTTTGACCGGCGGTCACTCCGTAACAGGCGGTACTGCGAGTTCAAAATTTGTTTCGAATAAGGCTGTAAACAAGGACGCAAAATCGGCAGCGGACGCGGTATTTGTTGCTCCTCTTGTTGAGTTTACCGGCGGAAACACCGGTTCGGGCAGTTCCGATGTCGAATATCCGTTTAATCAGGGTAAAACCATTCCTTGGGGCAGTTATTTCTACACGGATGCGTTTGCGACTGCCGCAAACGGCGGTGTTGCAATCAAAGAGAATATAACCTCCGATGTCGACTATGTTCAGTGCAACGACAGCGACCTTGGTGTTATGAAAATAACGATAGACACCTCCCGTTTCCCGAACTACAATCAGGTTCCCAACCTCTCCGCAGGCTGGGCACAGTTCCGTCACGACCGTGACGGCGGTGACAGCCGCCTTTACTGGATAAGCGGTGTGAACGGTTCAACTGCTTCCGATATGTCGCAGAGCGGTCTTACCGGCGCGACAATTACGACAGCTGCCGATACGAGCAGCATTGAAGGCAATGTTTCGTGGGCAAGGGGACTTTATGCTCTTAACGGAACTGTTACCGGCGGCGACCACCTGATGGTGTTCTGCTATCGTAACGCATACAAACCTTATGTAGGTAATCAGTCCATAGTAAGGACATATGCAGGCGTTAAGCTTAATGTAACCGCAGTAAATAAAGCTGCTCTCCGTAATGCGGTTTTCAATGCATTTAACCACGGTTACAGTGCCGCTATGGCAGGTTCTGCTCTTGAAAGCGCTATATCGGATGCTTCAAAGGTGCTTAGTGATGTTTTTGCAACTCAAAGCGCAGTTGACGCAGCTACAACAAAACTTAATAATGCGGTAAGCTCGGCAAAATCGTCTATAACTGCATATTTCGCAAAATATGAGAAATCTATTGTTTCGGATACTTATGCATTTGTTCCCGAAACAATATACCTTACGCCCGATGCGACAAGCGCAA